>NZ_CP053069.1:1825258-2129467 GCF_013003965.1 Usitatibacter rugosus
GCGCAAAGCGCCAGGGTCTTGATGGGGTTTTTCATTGGACTGCTCCTAGTTAGGCCGCGTGCTTCAGGGCATGCGTGCCGGTCTCGATGGCCCGGGCGAGCTTGTCGACGATCTCGTCGATTTGCGCCTCGGTGCAGATGAAGGGCGGGGCGAGCAACACGTGGTCGCCGGTCACGCCGTCGATGGTGCCGCCCATGGGGTAGCAGAGCAGGCCCTGGTTCATGGCCTCGCTCTTCACTTTCGCATGGAGCTTCAACGCGGGGTCGAAAGGCTTCTTCGTGGCGCGGTCGGCCACCAGTTCGACGCCGCGGAAGAGGCCGCGGCCGCGAAGGTCTCCCACGTACGGACTGTTGATGAAGGTCTCGTGCAGGCGCTTCTCGAGGTACGCGCCGAGCGACTGCACCTGCTCGATCAGCTTGTCGCGTGCGAAGACCTTTTGCACAGCGAGCGCAGCGGCACACGCCGTGGCGTGCCCTATATAGGTATGTCCGTGCTGGAACATGCCGGTGCCCTTGCGGAAGGCTTCGACGATGCGCGAGGACGCGAGCACGGCGCCGATGGGCTGGTAGCCGCCGCCGAGGCCCTTCGCGATCGCCATCAGGTCCGGGCGCACGCCTTCCTGGTCCACCGCGTGGAGCGAGCCGGTGCGGCCCATGCCGCACATCACCTCGTCCGCGATGAAGAGGATGCCGTAGCGATCGCAGATCTGGCGCACGCGCTTGAAGTACCCCGGCGTGGCCGTCACCGCACCAAGCGTGGCGCCCACGACGGGCTCCGCGATGAACGCGATGATCTTGCGCGGCCCGATGCGCTGGATCTCGCCTTCGAGCTCGTCACCCAGGCGCTGGCTGTATTGCTCCGGCGTCTCGCCATCGCGGCGGTCCCGATATTCGTAGCAGGGCGACACGCGGCCGACATCGATGAGGATCGGCGCGAATTGCTTCCGCCGCCACTCGTTGCCGCCGACGGCGAGCGCTCCCAGCGTGTTGCCGTGATAGCTCTGCCGGCGTGCGATGAAGATGGAGCGCTCCGGTTCACCCGTCTCGACGTAGTACTGGCGCGCCATCTTGAGCGCGGCCTCGATCGCCTCCGAGCCGCCGGAGACGAAGTACACGTGGCCGATGCCGGGCGGGGCTTTCGCGATCAACGTGTCCGCGAGTTCCTCGGCGACATCCGTGGTGAAGAAGCTGGTGTGCGCGTACGCGACCTTGTCGATCTGCGCGTGCATCGCGGCCAGCACATCCGGGTGTCCGTGGCCGAGGCACGAGACCGCCGCGCCGCCGGAGCCGTCGATGTATTGCTTCCCCTCACGATCCGTGAGATAGACCCCCTGCGCGGAGACGGCGAATGGCAGGGTGCCGCGAAGGCTGCGGTGGATGATTTTGCTCATGGAGAAACTCAAGCATAACCCGCCCGCGCAAGATATGTGAAAGGTTGCCTAGCTGTTCGGTTTGGAACGCGCCTTCGGGGCTTCGCCCGGCCCGATCGTCCCGAGGCCGTCCGTTCGCGGCAGCGACCACGGGCCGATCTCGGGGATCTCGAGGCCCAACGATCTCAGGTATCGCTTGGCCTCCTCGGTCGCCGGGTCCATGGGACGAAAGCCACTCAGGAAACGAATGTCCACCGCACTCTGGCCGTTGGTCCAGAGGGAGGACTCCGGAATGTCGTCCTCCGGCCAGGGCTCCATCAACTTCGACCACGCGAGGTCGCCCATGAGCTTGATACCGACCGTTGCCATTGCCGCGGCACGAAAGGCCGCATCGACCGCCCAGTTCGTTGCGATCGGGCCGCGGAAGTCGCTTCCGAGGCCAGTCAGCATCCGGGCGATCTCGGCTTCCACGCGCTGCTTCTCGACATCGGTCAACCGCTCGTCGTAGTGCGCCCCGAGCATGACGAGCACCGCCGCATTGAAGGTGCGATCTTGCCTCCGCTTGCGAGAGCTATTGAAGGGCCACATGCCGAATCCATTGTAGCCGCGGCGCCGCGCGTTCCGCGCGTATCATGGCGCGTGAAAAATCACGTTCCGGGAGTTTGAGATGGCAGACCTGATCAAGACCGACACCACCGTGGGCACCGGCGCCGAAGCCAGCTCCGGTCCTATTTCCGTTCACTACACGGGATGGCTGCACGATCCGTCGAAGCCCGACGGCAAGGGCAGCAAGTTCGACAGCTCCGTGGATCGCGGCCAGCCGTTCGGCTTCCACCTCGGCGGCGGGCAGGTGATCCGGGGTTGGGACGAAGGCGTGAAGGGCATGAAGGTCGGCGGCAAGCGGACCCTCATCATTCCGCCTGAGATGGGCTATGGCGCGCGCGGCGCGGGCGGTGTGATTCCTCCGAACGCCACGCTGGTGTTCGACGTGGAACTGCTGAAAGCCTGACGGCCGTGGGCTCGCCGGCCTCCCGCAAGAGCGGGCTCATCATCGCGGTCGTCGTCGTGGCCGCGGCGATCGCCCTGGGTGTCGTCATCTATCGGGGCGGCGCTGCCGGCAACCGCCCCGACGCTGCGTCTTCTGGGGCATCGAGCCCCGGGAGCGTTTCGGGCCGCAACGGCAAGCTCTCGACGGATGCCGTGCTTTCGATCGCCCCGGGCACCGGCGCGAAGCAAGCGCCCAAGCGAGTGCTGAGCCCCACGCTGCAGGAATACGCGAACGCCAAGTCGTACGGCGCGCTTTACCAGCGCATCAATGCCTCGACCACGCGCACGCCGGAAGAGCAGTGGATGCTGGCGCAGATGCTCGAGCGCTGTGCGAAGAGCAAGGAGCGGCCGCGCGAAGGTCCGCGCTGGGCGCTCGGCGGCGATGATGCAAAGGCGCGCTTTGCCGCGTCGCTCTCGCCCAAGGATCCGGATCGCGAGAAGCGCCTCGCTGCCTTCGAGCAGATCAACAGCGACCTTTGCTCGGGCGTGGGCGACGTGGAAGTAACCGACGCGGAGATCGACAAGCTCTACGAGCTGGGCGCCGCCGGTGGCGATCCCAAGGCGAGGGCCGGCCAGGTTCGGCGCGACCTCATGCGCCAAGGGCAAGGTCCCGACGGCAAGTACCGATTCGATCCCACGAAGATGCCGACCATCACGGACACGCAGGTCGATACGTTGAAGCAGAGTTTCGCTTCAGGCGATCCGTATGCGATGCAGGCTGCAGTCTCCACGTTCGGCTTCCCGATGCAGAACCTGAGCCTCCGGGTTGGCGCTGACGAGCTGCCGATCAATGCCAACGCTCTCTACAACGCGGCCACGCTCGCGGCCTGCGACTATGGCTATCCCTGTGGTCCGGATTCGCGGCAGCTGCTGCAAGCGTGCGCAATGCAGGGCCAGTGCGGCGCGACGGACTACCGCGAGTACGTCTTCTTCTACGGGAGCTCGCCGGCGACCTCGCAGCTCATCGGTGCTTACAACGTCGCGCTCGCCAACGCGGCTCGCACCGGCGACTGGAGCTACTTCACGTTTCACCGCGGCCCGCCGCCCAACATCGCCGGCTACTCGACGCGGCCCTAGCTCGTCTTCGCCGTGCCGCGGATGTTCATCGCGGCGAGCGCGAACTGCAGCACCACGAGCGCGATCGCGCCCGCGTAGAAGCCCCACACGACCCACAGCACGTTGCTGCCCAGGAAGGTCCAGAAGCCCACGTTGCGGCGGCGCTTGTCGTTGGAGCCGACCAGCCACGCGGCGGCGATCGTCGCGACCATCGCCGGCCATTGGATCGCATCGAGCCAGTCGATGCTCATCCGAGGTCGAGCGTGGCGACGATCGGCAGGTGGTCGGAAGCCTGGCGGGCGAGGGCGCTGCGGTGAACGGCGAGCTTCTTGAGGATGCCCTTCGGGCTCGCGTAGATGCGGTCGAGCGCGAACACGGGCCGGCCCGCAGGGAACGTCGGCGGGGCGGGCAGCTCGTCGAAGTACTTGCGCAGGCGCATCAGCGGACGACCCCACAGGTACCACTCATTGAGATCGCCGAGCAGGATCTCGTGGTCGAGCTTGGTCTCGGTGAAGAGCGTCAGGAGCCGCTCCACCTGCGCCCGCCGTTCGGCCGGCCGCAATCCGAGGTGCGTCGCGACGACGTGCAGGCGATGACCGTTATAGGGAATGTTGGCCGCGATCGCCCCGCGCGGCTCGCGGCGCGACCACGTGAGGTCCAGCAACTGGAACGACGTGGCGGGCCAGCGCGAGAGCATGAGGTTCCCGTAGTGGCGGCTCGCCTGCATCAGCGTCTTGCCCGCGATGGGCGTGAGCCCCGTCTCCCCGGCGAGCCAATCGAACATGTCCACGCCGTTGCGGCCCGACTCCACTTCCTGCAGCGCGATGATGTCCGGATCGATCTCGCGGATCACGTCGCGGATGCGCTCCGGTGCGTGCTGCCGGTCGCGCCCGACGGCGCCGTGCACGTTGTACGAAGCGATGCGGATCAAGCGGGCCGCCGCGCTTTCTCGCGCAGCAGCCACCGTTGGCCCGCGAAGGCGATGCCCGCGAAGACCGCGATCGCCGCGCCCACGATCCAGTAGTTCGGATGCGCACCGTTGCGCAGCGCGTCCAGCACCTGGTCGCCCAGCACCGCGGTCGCAATGAGGCCCGGCAACATGCCTGCCGCGGTGCCTATCAGGAAATCACGTGCCTTCACGCGGATCGCGCCCGCGATGATGCTGACGACTTGAAAGGGCGCGATGGGCACCAGGCGGACGAGGGTCATCGCCACGAGGCCGCGGCGCTGCAGGAAGTGTGTGACGCGCTCCATCCGCGGCCCGACGAAGCGATGCACCCGGTCGCGATCGAACGCGCGGCCGAGGAAGTACCCGACCATCGCCGCGAAGAGGATGCCGGAGATCGAAAGCAGCGCCCCGACCTTGGCACCGAAGGCCACGACGGAGGCGAGCGTAATGAGCGGCCGCGGGAACATCACGAAGCTGGCCGGCGTGTACGCAATGAAGATGAGCGGCGCCATCCACCAGTAGTCCGAGGCCCGGTCGGCCCAGTCTGCGACGGACTGCGGCGTCACGATGTCCTTCAGCGGCGTGTAGCGCCACGCCAGCGTGAGCGCGACCACGGCGAGGATCACGCCCGCGATGGGGATGATCTTCCGGCTCACGGCTTTCGTATCCCGCGGCGCGAATTCTCCGACCAGCTTGTCGAGCGAGATCGGCTTCTCGGGGTCGGCGAAGCTCGCGATCGCCTGCGAGACGCCCTCCGAGACTTCCTTGTCCTCGAGGCGGCGCATGCCGCGCTGGTCGCTGGAGAGCGCTTCCACCACGGCCGCGATGGAGCCGCGCTGCTCGAGCTCGCGCTCCACGGTCTCGATGTCGCTGTCGCAATGCTCGGCGAGCAGCGTGTCGCGCGCGGTGCGGATGGCCTTGCGGACATCGTCGCGTCCCTCGGCGTGGATCACGAGGTCGCACTCGGTATCGAGGCCCATGGAACGGTTGGAGAGGTTCGCCGATCCCACCCGCAGCCATTCGTCGTCGGCGATCATCACCTTCGAGTGCAGGTCCACGCACGTGCCTTCCTCGAGGCCGCAAATGTCCGGATAGAAGGCGTGGAAGCGGCCGTGCTTGTCGCGCTGGCGCAGGTCTTTCACGATGTGCGTGCGCAGCAGGTGCATCGTCACTTCCTCGAGCCAGCCGTGCGAGAGCTTGCGGGTCACGAGCACGATCTCGGGGCCGTCGGGCTCGTCGAGCCGTGCGCCCAGCGCCTTGCCGATCGCCTCCGACGTGAAGTACTGGTTCTCGAGGTAGATGTAGTCCTTGGCCTTGGCGATCATGTCGAGGTAGAGCTTCTCGACGTCGCGGATTTCCTTCTCGCCTTCCTGTTCCGGATACGTGCAGGCAACGCCCACGTTCACGTCGGTGAACTGCGGCTCGATGTGCTCCGGCCACGGATCCTGCGTGGTGGGGAAGGTGCGGATCGTCTCGCCGGTCGCGAAGCGCCAACGCTGCCGGGCCACGCGTGCCACGGCCGAAGCGGCCTCGCCGTCGACCAGCATCATCACGTCATGGAAGGGCGGGTAGCCGTTGCCGTCGCAGCAGCGGCGGGAATCCTTGGGCTTGTGGTCGTGCGTGTCCCAGCGCTTCGAGGTGATGTCCAGGCCGCCGACGAACGCGATCTTGTCGTCGATCACCAGGATCTTCTGGTGGTGCGAGCCCGCGAAGGGGTGGGTGTCGTCGTAGCGGAACTGGACGTGACGATGCGGCTTCCAGCTCAGGCCGTAGGTCGGCGGGAATTCCCGGTCGGTGCCGAACACCATCGGGTAATCCCAGTCGAGGATGCGGATGCGAAGGCGCCGGCGCTTGCGTGCAAGCTGGTTCAGGAACTCCCCGATCGGCTTGGAGCCTTTGCCGCTCTCGTCGTACTCGAGGAAAGTGCGACTGTCGAAGTCCCACGCTAGGAGAAGGATGGATCGCTCGGCCTTCTCCATGGCCGCCGCCGCGGCCTCGAAGTAGTTTTCCCCGTCGACGACCATCGACGCGCGCGACGCGCGGCCCACCGACCGGCAATTTGTGCCGGGCTGGCAAACGATTCCCGCCTGAGTGTGCCTGTCCATGAGTGCAAATATGGCCCGGGAGGGCTGCGCCCCCGCCTCAGCCGATGCCTAAAGCTGTGTCAGACGTGTCCGATCAGCTATAATTGCGGGCTGTTTTCGCGTGTCACCGGAGAGGTGGCAGAGTGGTCGATCGCGCCAGACTCGAAATCTGGTTTACGGCAACGTAACGTGGGTTCGAATCCCACCCTCTCCGCCAGATCCTTGCCCTATTGATATGTTTATAAAGAACAATTGTCGATAGTGGCAGCGGCAACCCACAAAACCGCCCTCAATTCCAGACGCGCACCCCACACATGCTCCCCGTTCTGCGGGCGACTCGCTATGACGGTAGGTTGAAGGTGGGGAAGACTAGACCCATCTTGATTTCAGCTACGGCTGAAGATGGCTCTGAGCACGACGTTGTGGTGAAATTTGCTCACAGGATGGAGCGGGGCTGGCCCGGGATTCTGGCCGAGGCCATGGCAGCGATGCTCGCTCGGGATCTTGGAATGGGCGTCCCTACGCCATTTGCGATTCGAATCAGCGAAGCGTTCGTAAGCTCTATAGTGGAGCCGGAAGCGGCCGAAGACTTCATGAAGGCCATGCCGGTAACCTTCGGGACTGAATTGCTGGTCGGAATGAATGCGATTTCTACGGACACGCCGTTCTCTGATGCCTTGATTGCCCAGGCTGGCGACGCCTTTGCTTTCGATGTCGCCTTGGACAATACCGACAGGCGCCTTGAGAACCCCAATTGCCTATGTGACGGTAAGCGGATGGTCCTTCTGGACCACGAACTTACGTTCTTCTTTGGCACGCTCTTCTGGCAGGAGCCATGGAACGTCGGGGCACTGGAGACGTGGAAGGCGGGTGTCCCGCACCTCTTCTATTCTAGGATTCGCGGGAAGAACCTCAGCTTCACTCGCTTAAGCACGGCGCTAGGGGGCGTGACTCCGCAGCAGTGCGACGCATACGTTGCGGCGCTGCCGGATGAGTGGCGTGCCGACTTTTACGAGGAGGCGCAGGAAATGGCTGACTACATTAAGGCGCTGGTTGCAAATGCCCCAGCGGTAATCACCGAAGTAAGGAGGGTGTTGGCATGAGCGAGATCCAGTACACCTACGTACCTCTTCGATACGTTCACGACATGACCACGAGGGAGTTCGTAAATGTGGGCGTGGTCGTCCATTCGGCATCGGCCCGATTTGTCGGCGCCATGTGTGCCGTGACGTTCCCACGAGTTCTTGCCATGTTCCCCAACGTGGACCCTGGCCATCTGCAGCACATGCTGAGCCACATCCAAGCCCAAGTGGAGATCCTCAACAGTCGAGTCAAGCTTGACCCTCAGGGCAAGTCTTTTCGGCGGATTGAGGAGTTGGTCACCTCCGTTCTCCCGCGAGACGAGAGTTCACTGCAATGGGGTGAGGCCGGGGCCGGCATTACTGATGATCCCAGGAAGGCCCTCGCGAAACTCTTTGAGCGACTGGTGACCAAGTACGAATCACGAGTTGCCGGCGCGAGCACGCATGTGGTGAGTGACTCGACAACTGCGTTCGTGTTGATGGATAGCCATAAGAGTTGGACAAAGGCCCGACTCCTACGAACCGGCGGTGGCATGTACCCCGAACGAATCACGGGTGGGGGCGCCATTGCGGCGGGGTGTTTAGTGGTCTCGCGCTCGGCGATGAAGGGGGATCATGCTCGAGCACTCGAGAATCATTCCAACAAGCTAGGAGATGTTGTAAGTGGCTGAGACCAAACTTGTTCAGGGCATCGTTCAAATCGGCCTGAACGCGGTTCAGACAAGGCATACGCGGGTTAATGAGGTGCACGTCACCGCTAATCCGCTGTTTGAGGCAGCGCAGCCGGGTGCTGCGCTTTTGCTCCCGGAAGGCATCTCGATGGGCATAGAGACCGCCTTCGGCAGGATCGAGCAAGCGGGCAACCCAGTCTTCGTTGGGAAGCTAACGCTTGAACTTGGCGATCAAGGGGAGCGGCAGAAGCTGACGCCCTATAATTTTAGGGTGATCGCCGAGGGGCTGTTCGAGGTTGTGTTGGTAGCCCCTGAAGTTAATCTGGAGCAGTTCGTCGCGCTTCACGGGGGTTCAGCGTTGATGTCAGTTGCGCGTGAGACTGTAGCAACCATCACGGCGCGGTCGGTCCACGGTCCGATGTTCATCCCGAGCGTGATCTTTGCGAAGCCTGGTCTTTTCTCGGTTAACCCGAGCGGGGTTTTGGCCACGGAGCCCGCGCCAAAGTCTGAGAAGGCGTAATTCTTCGCCGGGGCCTCAGATCCGTTTCCGAATGAGCCCAGTGCTTTCGTTCACGTCGAAGCCCGTTCGTCGGTACCACCCGGGCAGCGTCCCTTGTGCACGCTGCATCTCTCCCCAAAGTTCGACGATCCCCCTCCGCCGCAGCTCCAGAACGACCTGATCTAGTAGGTAGGCGCCCGCGCCGCGACCGCGATAGTCAACACGCACTCCAAGGAAACGCGCTGGCCGGAACGGATGGATCCCGTCCTCCACGAGTACGATGTCGAAAAGCCGCGCGCGTCCGTCCTCGACGCCCACGTTGGCGTGACCGATCGGAATTGCTGCCCAAAGCAACCACGCTCTGATGTTCACCTCGTCCGCGTCGAACTCCACGCGGAGGTCTCGATGGCCGAGCTTCCTTGGGACTCTCACTCGAATACGCAATGCCACTCCTGCACGTAGGCTGCGCCGTCGATCGATTCAAATCCCCGCAGCATCATGCCGCGGTCGGTGAGCGCAGCTAGAACCGGCTCGTAAAGCGGTGGAACTATGTGGGCATTTTCCGGCCCCGATTTGCGGAGAGTGGCTGCAGTGATGCTCTCGTACCCGCCCGGTTGAGTCTGTATCCCTATAGTCCCGGTGTGCCCCTCACCCCCGATGGGCCCTCTCGCGATCGGCTTCCTTCCTCGATCTCTCATCCTGTAGACGCGAATCGGCATGGGCGGAATCGTAGCGGCTGCTGCGCCAGTTGCTGCAAGTCGCCCGTGAGTGTGGGTATCTCGCCTCTCTATCGGTGGTGAATCGCCTGATATCCACAATCACTGAAATCGAAAGAATCTTCAGAGAGTACTGTCTTGCGCGTTGGGGAGGGGCGGTGGAGGATTCCGCGATGGACGTCCACCTCCAAGCCCGAATGCACCGGACGCACGGTCGGCCCATAGCGCCCTAGCTCTTCGAGCTAGGATGCTCGTGGAGGCTGGCGCCTTGGCGATTGCCCAAGGTCATCGCGTTATCGACGTGCGTGAGGAGTGATGATGGCGACAAGCGGAGCAGCCACAAAGGCTGACGATCTAGGTCCGATTCAGATCCACAACTACTGCGCATGCTTCATCGACCTTCTGGGCCAACGCGACGCACTCGCGAAAGAGAGCCTGGTCCCGAAATTCGCTACCCCAGAAGACGAGGCGAATTTCATCGCCACAGTTCGGAAGACCGTTGGAGCCCTCTACGTACTCCAGGATCGAGCGTCGGTCATGCTCCAGACGGCGCACGATTTACAGAGATCTTTGGATTCACCGTTGCGGGCATCGTTGCCATCGGCCCAACAGGCCGAATGGGATCTAATGTTCCCTACGGACGTTCGCACGCAACGGTGGTCCGATGGGCTCCTGCTCTTTGCCAGCCTAGGCAACGAAAAAATCAAGTGTCACGTGAACGAGGTCTTTGATCTCATCGCGCTTTCAGGCGCCCTAATCATGTTCGGCTTGGCTTCGAAGCGTCCCATTCGTGGGTCGTTGGAGGTCTCTTGGGGAGTCGAGCTTCACGATGGTGAGCTGACAGGCGCAGTGGTGGCACGCGCATACGAGCTCGAAAGCGAGGTCGCCGGATATCCGAGAATTGTCGTTGGCCCACATGCCATGAATTACTTAAGGGCGCACGCAAGCAACGAGGACAAGAGCGTCTTCGCGCGCAATGATCGTGCGCTCGCCCAGCTTTGCCTGAGCATGCTCATACGGGATGAGGACGGAACCGCGATCGTTCACTACCTTGGACAGTCCTTCGCCGACTCAGTTGGCGCCGATTGGGCTGGTGGTCTCTATGATCGTGCTCGGACCTTTGTGCATGAAGAATTAGAGCGGTTCCGCGAGACGTCGAACACTAAGCTTGCATGGCGATACACCCAACTCTATCGATACATCCTTGCCTTCCCGCCGGCGGACGGCGCCGCTCCAACCGCAACGACGGCTCAGAGCGCCGCGACCTGAGCGTGGGCACACTCGCGTCCGAATTGCGACAAGAACTGCAGCGGAGCCCAGCCCAGTGAGACTCGTCTCTCATTCGATAGACGCGGATTGGCATGTCGAGAATGGTAGCTGCTTTGCGTCCATGCAAATTCACTCTCAACAATTTGTGGATATGCTCCGCATTGCGCGTGCCTTAGAGCAAGGTTGTTCCCATGCCAAACCAAGGGGGCGGAAATGAAGATCCAGTTGAGCGCAGTTTCACTGGCTCTCGCCATTGGTGGTTGTGCGACTAGCCCAGGAGGAACGGGCCCTTCGGCACCCGCGATTGTTGATCCGGTCTACACGCGCCCTCAACAACTCGTAGAGATAGAGCCTGGCCGCCGACTCAACCTCTATTGCACTGGGTCGGGCTCTCCGACCGTGATGTTCGATGCGGGACAGACAGCGGAGACGAGCGAGTGGGGTCTGGTGCAGCCGGTGATTGCGGCGAAGACGAGAGCTTGTTCCTATGATCGCGCCGGCGTTGGCTTCAGTGACGGACCGAGGCGCCCGAGCTCGAGCGCGAACATCGTTGATGACTTGCGTCGCCTTCTTGCCGCAGCGGGAGTACCGCCTCCCTACATACTCGTGGGGCATTCCTATGGCGGGATGAACATCAAGCTGTTCGCCTACCAGCATCCGTCCGAAGTCGCTGGCATGGTCTTCGTAGATCCGTCGCATGAGGATCAACGCCTCAGGTACTTGAGGCTGAATCCCAAACAACCTACAGAGCTTGAGAACGATCAGAAGAAGCTCGAACCAATTCTCGCGATGCGTCGCGAGTGCATCGCCGCCGCACCCGCCGGGTTCACTCCCGGAACGGAGCTTTACTCCAAGTGCGTGGGAGAACCTGATTCCCGCTTCAGCGAGGCGATCAACGCCGCGCATCTGAAGTCCTATGAAGCTGTCGGCTATCAGCGGGCCACGATGAGTGAAGAAGAGGCAATCTTCCACGCTAGTGCCCAGCAGTTGCGCGACGCACGGCGCAGTCTGGGGGACATTCCAATCATTGTCCTCACGAGCGACACTCGCGGGCTGGGCAGTCCGGAAAAAGAACCGCCGAACGATCCTCACTTCAGACTGTGGTTCGTACTCCACGACGACGTCGCCGCTCTGTCCACTCGAGGAAGCAACCGACTTGTTCGCCAATCGGGACATCTCGTCCACACCGACCAACCAAAAGCAGTGAGTGATGCGATTCTTGAGGTTCTCAGGCTGACGCGCTAGATCCGCAACAGGCTCCGAGTGATATCGCCTTGCCACAGCTAGCGCGGGGGAGACGCTTCCGAGATGGATGCCCTCCTCACCGCGTAGATGGCATCACAGCTTGATCGCGTCAACAAAATCTTAACTTCCTCTGAACGGCGGATTCCGCAGTTCCGCCGGCGGACGAAGAAGTTGAATTGTTGGGAGGCAATATGCCGAATATTCACCAGACTATTTGGCACGACGAATCGCAGAGTCCCTCGGATAAGAGTTACAACCAACAATGAGAGAGGCGGTGGCGCATGCGCGCAGACCAAGCGGTGTTGCTCGGCCTCATTCTCGCGAGCGGAGTGAGCGGCTGCCTAGTGGGGGACGGCCTTCGACGCCCGAGTCCCGACGAACGTCTGACGGCAATCGCCGAGGCGGATCAGGTGGGGCGAGCCAGAGTTCGGGCCGCTAGGTCTGGCGAGGCGGCATTCATCGAAAACCTTCCACCATTCATGCGCACAGGAGATGAGCCAGATCGTCCGGTTGAGGTTCGCAATTGCGCAACCAACATCAACCAATGCCCCACCGATCGCCCCCCTGGAGCCAAATGCTTTTGCTTCGGTCCGGCAGCGTCGCCCGCCGGGAACCTGGCTTCCTATCTTTCGCCTCTATTGATTGAAGGCAAAGTTTCAAACGATACGTCTGCCATCGCGGGTACTGACCGCACCGTGGGCGTTCTTTTCGCCACCGATCGCAATGTGGTTCCTGGCGATCGCCTCACCTTCGGAGTCGAGCGAGCCAAGATTACATACGGCCTCTGCGAGGTGTCGATTCCCCTTACACACACGCTTGGCCAAGTCGAACGCCCCTCTTGGTGGCCGCTTCGATTTGAAGAGAACGAAAAGTACGACATCGTCATAAAGAACGCGCGCGCGCTTCCAGCCCACGAGTTCTTCAGTCTGATGCGTAGCCGCATTGCTAGCTCAAGTAGGCGCGACACGTTGCTCTTCATCCACGGCTACAACGTTTCCTTCGAGGAAGCTGCCCGCCGAACGGCTCAGATAGCCTACGACCTCGAGTTCAAAGGTGCGGCTGTTTTCTACAGTTGGCCGTCGCAGAGCGCCGCTCTGAAATACACGGTGGATGAGGCAAATGTCGAATGGTCTCAGTCCAATCTACGTGGTTTCCTCGAAGAATATTTGCGTACAAGCGGTGCGGATCGAGTCTTTCTAATCGCGCATAGCATGGGAAGCAGAGCGCTTACTCGCGCTCTGAGGGAGATTTATCTAGTCGATCCCGCGCTTCGATCCAAGGTCACCGAGTTGATTCTGGCGGCCCCCGATATCGACGCGCAGGTGTTTGTCCGCGATATCGCCCCGGTACTCGCAAACGAGATGCGACCAATTACTCTCTACGCCTCTTCAGATGATCGCGCGCTGTGGGCATCGTCTGTCGTTCACGGGACGCCGCGGGCGGGTGACACGAGAAATGGCATCGTCGTTCTGCGTGGTATTGAAACCGTGGATGCCTCGGATGTGGATGTGACGCTTGTTGGTCACTCATACGTTGGCGGAAATCGCTCAGCCCTGTCAGACATCTTCTACCTGATGCGCGACGGCAAGAGGGCAAAGGAACGATTCTCTCTTGAACCCGTGCCGTCGCCGGCTGGACTCTATTGGCGGTTCAAGCGATAGTCGCGCGCCTCGACGGATCGATCTCATGGACGAACTCACACAGTTGGTCGGTCGTAGCGGTGACTCGATCGTCGAAGAAGTCGTGGATTAGGAGGCAACGACTGCTTCACCCCTGGACTACTTCTTGCAAGGGAATGCGTCCATCAATGGAACGGAAACGAGGCCTAGGGCTTGCTCGTTCCAAAGACGCGGGTTGTCATTGATGTACTTAGCCACAATAGCGCTTGCTTGACGAACAGTTACGCCTTGAGGAGTGCAAATCACTATTCCTTCTAAGGCGTCACTTACCCCCATAACGTAGTGCGGGAAAGCCATTGCCCGGCCAAGGTTTGCAGTGGGGTCTGATCGTTCCGCGCGCTCCCACTCGCGAAGACTTTCAATGAGCGACGCGCCCTTGTTGTATCGCGCATGGGTTGCACCGGAGACCGCAACTCCAAACACAATCAGACTTGAGACAAGTAGTCTCATAGACATCCCTCAAGAGTGAACCTCATCGATTGTAGGGCGCTGCGACGAAGCAAGGCTGGCCGTGGACAGACTGACACGCGGGATTCGAGCAGGTCCCAGCGACCCTCTTAGAAGAGGATGAGCTTGGTCCTGGGTGAAAAGTCGTCGCGTTCTGTACCCATTTCTGACGACTCTATCTTAGGCGCCGCTTGGAGCACAGCTGTTGGGAATCGCCGGCTTCAGCGGGTGCCTCAGTAGCGTCGGACGCCGGTTGGGTCTGATCGATCACCACGGCCTCCAGCTCAACTGCCGCCCCAAGGCTCGATGCGGTTTTTCCCCTTACCCTTTGCTAACTGCTTTGCTTCGTTAGCTTCAAGCACCAGATTTTCACTTGGCGAATTGGCGGCGGCATAGGCCACTCCTACAGAGACGGTGACCTTGGTATGGGCCGCTGCGGCGCCAAATGAGAGCTCTGAAATTCCCTTTCGCACGGCGTGTCCGACCTCAATGGCGAAGGTCTGCGTGCAGTTTGGTAGATAGATGGTCATCTCGTCGCCCCCCTCAGCGTAGGCGTGGCCGATACTTCGGACGACTTCCGCCAAGAAGCGGTGGATGACAGGAAGTACTAGCGCATCAACGCGCACCTCTGTGAGGGAGGTGTTGACCGCCTTGAAGTCGTCTATGTCGATATAGAGGACCGCACGCCCGAGCGGTCCGTGCGTGGTCGCAATATCCTCCGCGAGCAACGGTTGAGCATCGAGGATGCCAAATTTCTGCTGTTTGTCTCTGGCGGTCTGCGGTTCGTCCGCGCGCAGGCCAAGAACATACAGTTTGGCATCGCTCTCCAACCGCCTTTTCGCTCCGGCAATCGTGACTTCAAGCATTCCCAACTGCTGCTCCACAAGCCGTGGATTTGAAAGCCCCTTTAGCTGTTCTTTCAACACGCCCTCTATGTCTGTGAAGTAGACGATACTCGACAGCAGGATGAGTAATTGGCTCTCCAGAGATGGCGCGTACCGGATGCGGACTACAGTTAGGACCTCCTTGGCTTCCTGCCATGTGGCGGTGGCACGCGCTCCCGCCACTCGCTTGCATTCCTCAAGAATGAGGACATAGGTTCGACCGGAATTGCCAGTCGCGCTTCCTTGGCGGCGGTGCGCCTCAGCCGCTTGCGCTAGTTCAGCGGTCTGGCTCGAGATTAAGCGGCGCAGTCTTTCCGTGACCTGCTGCTGAACTTCCGGCGACAACGTGGCCATTGGGGGGGCGACGGGACGAGTAGAGAGAGTAGGGTAGCGCCAACCGGTCAATAGCGTTCCCTTGCTGCGAATCGAGATCCACGCCAGGACTACTTCTTGTGCTTGGGAGCCAAATTCGCGTACACCGAGTCCGCATTGAACGAAAGCATCCCCGGTGCTTCGCCATTACTCAAGCGAATCATGGCCTCGTGATTGGGGAAATGCATCGGGATGGAGACTCCGGGCGTGTACTGGCCACTTGTCGTCGCGGTACGTCCTTGAACCGTTGTGGTCCCCTCATAGGTGCCCGGTGCGGTGTAGATGCCCTGCATCGCGCCGCCTTGCGCATTCAAGACCGCAAAGTGGCTGTATCCCCGCGATCGGGCGAGCTCTGCTGCCTTCAACAACACGTACTCCTGCATGGCAGTGGCAGTGGAATGGGGGCGATGCCGTCGGGTTCCCTTAACACCCACCCCCGCCTGCCGCTTTGTACCCCCGGGGGGTCTCGGTATCAAGCGGCGGAGAGATCCGGCCAGGATGTTTGTGGGGTAGGTCGTGGGTTAGGTATGCGTCATTGCTAGCTAGTCCCACCTAATTAACCAGCTAGCAGGGCCAGTGGGCGGACAGGTACTCCGCCAAATTTTGACAACGCCAGCCTTTGAACGGGTTGGCGTTTTTGTTTCTGCGGCACCCGTCACACGCGGGGCTTCCCGGGGCGGGGGGCGTTCTTCGCGATCAGTTTGCAGGCGAGGTCGATCGAGGTCTTGAGCGCGGCGACGTTCCCCACGAAATCGGGCAGCGACTCGAGGGCCCGGGCTCGCACACTTTCGGTCTCGATGAGGCCGATACGGGCGAGCTGCGCGATGTCGGCTTGGTCAGGATCCGCGAAGCGCGCGATTTTCGAGACGGCAAGATCCGTCGGGGAGAGTAGCCGCACTTCGAACTTCGCGGGGTCCACACCGTCGACCTGGAGCGCGATTGAGTCGTCGTGGGCAGCCTGGTGCAGCAAGCCGAAGGCGTCGTTGTACTGGCGATCGAGGTAGAGCGTACGCAAAGTGCCATCCTGATCGCGATAGGCAACCTCGAGCTCCGTCGGCAGTGCCACGCGCCGGGAGAATGCCGCATCGATGTCCGCGCTCACGCGGACACCGGTGTACATGAAGGTCGCGGCCCCTCCTGCGATGTACATCCTTACCGGTTCCTTGAGGGTATCGGGCATTCCCGCAGCGATCCGCGAGACGATCTTCACGAACGCATCGACGTAGCCCTGAGGCAAGGAGCGGGGAATCTTCATGCCGCTACGGCACTCTGCGAGATGCGTTCCTTCAGCATCGGGAGGAAGCGCGAGGGCTTGAGCGGACTCGCATCGAGCCAGCGCTGGTACTCGGCCAGTTCCGTCATGCCGGGATGGAGGGCTTCGGCGACGAGCAGCAATCCTTCGGCATCGAAACCCGGCAGGCCCGAGAGCAGCGTTGCCAGGCCGGCCACGAAGTAGCGGGGACCCTCCGCCATCCACTTGGCGAGGTCGAGATCGCGCGAAGCGCAGAGATCCAGCAGTTGCTCTTCGTGTTTACGGCCAAAGGTCGTCGGCATCTCGCGCTCGCGCTTCGGGCGCAACGCCAGCTCGAGACCGAGCGCCGAGGCGAGGTTGGCGAGGGTCTGCAGGTCGCAATCGCTGCGCTGGGCAAGGCGAGAGAGCGTCTCCGGACGAATGCCTGCCTGCTTGGCCCATTGCTGGCCCGCCACGCCGCGCGTTTGCGCGTGATGGGAGAGCGTGTCGAGCATTGCCGGGAGGACAGGGTGCACGTGATCATCGTGACTCAAATTGACTTATAAGTCAATTTTGTCTGTTTGCGTTGGATAGGCCGGAAACAGGCGATTCGAAACAGCTGTGGCGGCGATCGCGCCCGAGAGTTGCGCGACGATGAATCCGGGAACGTCGTTAGGCCTCACGCCCGCGAACGTGTCAGTCAGGCAGCGCGCGAGCGTCACCGCCGGGTTGGCAAAAGACGTGGACGCGGTGAACCAATAGGCCGCCGCGATATAGGCCGAGATCCACGCGGGCGCCGCGGCGAGCCGTTGCCGCACGCACGCCCACACCACCAGCACCAGGCCGAACGTCGCGACGAATTCGCTCCAGAGCTGGTGCGGTCCCGATCGGGGCTTCGTCGAAAACGCAAAGGGCTCGTCGAACATGAGGTGCGCGGCCACGACGCCTGCCGCCGCCGCGGCGACCTGCACCGCGACGTAGGGCAGCACCTCGTTCCAGGCGAATTCGTGGCGTGCGGCCAGGGAGAGCGTCACCACCGGGTTGAAGTGCGCGCCCGACACGGGGCCCAGGCACGCAATCAGGGCCGCGAGGCCAAAGCCGGTGGCGAGCGCATTCGCGAGCAGGGCGAGCGCGGCGTTCCCGCCCGCGAGGCGCTCGGCCATGATTCCCGAGCCGACGACGATGGCCAGCAGGAACGCGGTGCCGACCGCTTCCGCGGCCAACCGCCGTGCCAACGAAGGCATCACTGCGTGCCGATGTCGTGGAGCTTCGACTGCAACGACAGGTGATCGAGCTTCGCGAGCGGCAGGCTCGTCATCAGTTCGATGCGCCGGCGCAGCGCCAGCGCCGCATCGTGGAATGCCGCGCGCTGTTCCTCGACCGTGCCCTCGACGGCCGCCGGATCGGGCACGCCCCAGTGCGCGCTGGTCGGCTTGCCCGGCCAGATGGGACACACCTCCGTGGCCGCGTTGTCGCAGACCGTGATGATGAAGTCCAGCGGTGGCGCACCGGGTACCGCGAACTCGTCCCAGCTCTTGCTGCGTACGTTCGAGGTCGGGAAGCCCAGCGCGCGCATCGTCTCCAGGCTCATCGGATGCACTTGCCCTTTAGGCTGGCTGCCGGCCGAATGTCCCCGGAAGCGGCCTTTGCCGAGGGCATTCAGCATCACCTCGGCCATGATCGAGCGCGCCGAGTTGCCCGTGCAGAGGAACAGCACGTCGCAGGGCTTCTCGCTCACGCGCAGCAGCGCGCCTTGGGCGCGGGCTTTTCTTCCGCCTTCTTCTCGCCGTCGTAGAAAGGCACGGTCCCGAGGCTGTGGAAGGTTTCCCACGCGACGCCGGCCGGATCGGTGACCCACGCCTTGTCGGAGCGCGCGTAGCAGCACGACACGTTCTCCTCGTTCTTCACGCGGGCCGAAGCCGACTCGAGGCGGGCGCGGATCTCGTCCAGCTCCGAGGCTTCGTCGACCTGGAAGCCGAGGTGGTTGATGCCCGGCTCGGTGCCGCGCTTCGAGATCGCGAAGTTCACGCGCGGATCGTCGAGCATCCATTTCGCGTAGTCGTCCTTCAGCACCGTGGGCTCGGCGCCGAACAGGGTGGAATAAAAACCGATGCCCTTTTGCAGGTCGTTCACGGCCACGTGCACATGGAAACGCTTCATCGTTGCTCCTTTGCGGGACGCTTGGTGGTTCGGAGGGGGCCGCAGCCGGACGGGGCGCAATCGACGCCATCGGCGGCGCAGCAGTTTTCGGTGAGGTAGCCGAGCAGGCCGTTCATCCGCTCGAAGTTCGCGGAGTAGTAGAGGTAGCGCCCGTCCTGCCGGCTCTGGACGAGCCCGGCGTGGGATAGCGCCTTCAGGTGGAAGGAAAGGGTGGCCGGCGAGACCTTGAGGGGGGCGCCGATCTCTCCTACGGAAAGCCCGGTGGGACCGGCCTCGACGAGCTGGCGGTAGATGGCGAGCCGCGATTCCTGGGCGAGGGCGGCGAGGGAGGCGACGACGGTCTTGGCATTCATCATGATTCGATAATACTCGAATTATCGAACCATGCAAGCTCCTCGAACGCCGCGGAACAGGCCTCGCGCTGTAAGCGTCCGCCCTGGGAGGTTTCCGTCGCTGTCCGATAGCCCCGGGGGCCGCGCGGACGAAAGATACGGTCCATGACGCCCTCCTTCCTCGCGATCGCTGCCCTGCTCGGGTTCGTAACCCTCTTCTTCTTCATGGGTCATTCCGGCAGAATCTCGCCCGCGATGCCTGCCAAGGGGCGGTCGAAATCAGGTTCCAACACGACCCCTGGATCGAAGACGAGCGTCGGGTCCCGTACGAACACGGGGTCCCGCACGATCACGAGCCTCAAGTCCCTGGCCGACCCGAACGCCAAGCTCGCCGGAACGTGGCCCCCGAAGAATTCCACGCCGGTCACGCACGAGCCGGATGCCTTCGCGCCCGCGCCCGCCGTCCCGGAACTGGACGCGCTGGTCTGGGAAAGCCCCGTGCCCTCGAGGGGTCCCATCACGTTGACGCGGGAATCCGAGCGTCGCGACGAAACCGTACCGAAGCCCGAAACCACGAGTGGCCTGGACGCCGGCGCACGACGTATCCGCGAGCGTTATCTCGCCGCGCGATTCCCCGGCGTGCTTCGGTCGACCACCGATCTCGCGGACACGGAGCGCATCATCAAGTGCGCGCGCCTGCTTTTCGAAGATGGGTTCGCCTCGCGCGCCGGCGAGCTCCTCGATCTCGTGTCCGAAGAGCATCCGGAAAGCCAGCCGGCGTGGCTCGCGAACCTCGAGATCACTTTCCTCGACCGCAATCCCGAGCGCTACGTTCGCCTCGCGCACGCCTTCTTCCGCGCCCATCCCGAGTCTCCGGATTGGCCCGAGGTCGCGCGACTCGGCCGCCGCGTGGCTCCGATGCACCCGCGCTTCGCCCAATCGAGCGCCGATCAACGCGACGACGAGCACATCGGTCCGTGGCCGCAGATGCCGAACTGGATCCAGGCCAACTGGGACCTGACGGGCGAGCTGGCCGCCAGCGAATTGCGCGCGCGCCTGATCGGAGGCGCGCCGATGGGCAGCCCTTCCCTCCAGAAGGCGGCCTGACATGTCGGTCGCGACGCTTCTCGATACGCTGGCCGATTGCCACGAGGGCGAGCTCACACTGCGCTCGCCCGATCTTCGCGGCCGCATCGCGGCAACACTCGCCTCGCTGGCTCGCGTGCCGGGGCGCGATCTCGCCTCGCGCGGCACCGAGCTCGCCGAAAGCGCGCAGGCGTTCCGCTGCATCCTGAACCGCGACCAGGAGAGCCTGCTAGACAACCCCCTGCAATGGACGAGCGAGGACCGCGAGCTCGCGCACTGGGCGGCGAACGCGACGTGGCGTTGGTGCGCCGCGGCGGCCAGCGCAGCTGATGCCTCCGCCGGCCGCGATTCGGCGGCTGCGCTCATCGGTGCCACGCTTTGCATGGCCGGCGACTCGGTGAAGTGGCATGCCATCGCCTCGATGCCGTGCCCGAATGAATTGATGGCGCGCGCGAGCCGTGCCTTGCGCGTCGCCGAGGCGTTGGGCGTCTCCGAGACCGAGGTCGTGTGCGAAGCCGATGGGGCGACGCTCACCCGGCAGGCCCCGCACCTGTATGCGCGTGCGCTGCTCCTCGGCTACTTCACCTCCGGCAACCTCACGAGGCAACAGGTCGAGATCGCCGATGCGTGGATCAGCCGCTGGTCGCGCGACTACGCCTTGTCCCGCACCGCGCCAGCGTCGGGTACCTCGATGTGGGTCGATGTCTCGAAGGGCCACCGCCTGCGTGCGGGCGACGTCGCCGCGGCCGGCGATGTTCGTTTCCTCGTGCTCGAAGCCTTGCCGCGCCAGCTCGCGATCGTCGAACGGGGTTTCCACGGCGGCCGGATCTTTCCCGGCGCCGGCGTCAGCGTGAAATTCCGCATCGAGGAGCACGTCGCGGTGCTGGATCATCTGCATGCCCTCGTGGAGCAGCTTCGCGGCACGGCGCCGGCGCGTCGCGAGGAGCGCAAGCTGGTCGAGGGCGGCACCGTGGAGGTTTTCGTCGGAGTGCGCGAGATCGCCGCGGGCGCCCGTTTGGCCGGATCCGCCGCTCGCCACCCGTCATCGACGAGCGCCACGTTGCAGCTGGTCGAGGAGGGCGCGCGGCTTCGCGACGCCATCGACTCGCTGCAGGAGATCGAGTTGAAGCGCCGCTGGATGGGACTCGCGGATGTCTCCGAGGGCGGCATCGGCCTGCATGCCCCGCTCGGCGACCAGGAAGACATCGGAGTGGGTGACCTCGTTGCGATTTCCGAGAACGGCAACCTGGCCGTGGGCGAGGTGATGCGCCGCGTTCCCGACGGTACGGCGGGCCTGGTGATCGGCGTCGAGATCCGCACGCGATCCGCGCGTCCCGTGCGCCTGCAGCGCATCGCAGGTCCGGACGGCCGGGGTGTGCGCCAGCTGGATGCCGTTTTCCTTCCCGGCGCCGACGCCTGTGGCCGCGGAGATGCCCTCGTCGTCACGGAAGGCAGCTATGACCCGCGGGCCCGCTATGAGCTCGCGATCGACGAATGCGTGTTCGTGATCGCGCTCAACCGCGTGCGCCGCCAGGGTCGCGGTTGGCTCTCGTGCGGCTTCGAAGTGTTAGATAAAGAACAAAGGGCCGCCTGAGCTAGTACGCCTGCCGGCGAAGGGATTTCACGACCGCGCGTCCGTCGACCGTGAGCGTCGCGGTTGCGGCCCCGTTGTAGCCAAAATCGATGCGGCCGCGGCCCGCGAGCGCCACCGTGAGGCGCGAAGCGTCCCAAGGCTTGTCCCAGGCCGTGCCGGTCGTGCGATAGAGCGCCCCTTCGAGCGTCGCCGCCGACGTCCACTGCGGATCGGTCATCACGAGCCACGTCGGCAGGCCATCCGCGTCGTACGCGAACCACGTGACGAAGGTCTTGTTCGACAGGTGCTGCTGGATCGAGACGCCCCAGCCCGCCTCGGCCGGGTCGTACCACATGTCCGTGTAGTCCTCGAGCGGCGCGGGGCCGGAGGCGAGGATCGTGCGCAGCGACACCGCCTCGAGATCGATGCGCGAGTAGTAGTCGCGATTGGACGGGTCCTCGGGGCGGCCCGTGTTGATGCAGGAGGCACTGCCGCCCCTCAAGCCGCCGCGCAACACGTATTCGCCGCCCTGGAGCGTGAAGACACCCGAGCCCGAGCTGCCCGGCTCGGTCGTTCCCGATAGCCACGTGACCGTCGAGTAGCTCGCGCCGGACGACGAGGCCGTCGGTGCGAGGGTCGTGCCCATCGCGACCTTCTTCAGGTCACCGGCAGGGTGGTGGATCGCCACGAGTGGCGAGCCGACGGGCAACGCGGCCTCGTCCCAGCCCGCGAACCACGCACCGTCGGGGGCGCGCTCGGCCAGGCGCAGGAGCGCCACGTCGGTATCGGCGTTCGCGTGCAGCAGCTTGGCGCCGCCGGGAAGCTGCTTGTAGTTGGAGATCGACTTGCCGGGGCACGCGTTGGCTTCGTAGAACCAGAACGTGTTGACCGTCGCGGCGGCGGCCTGCGAACCGACGCAATGCGCGGCCGTATAGAAGTAGGGGACCTGGCTCGCGTGGTCGGCGTCGTTCACCAGCGTGCCGGTGCACAGGTAGGTCACGCCGTTCTCGGTGTAGACCATCTTCGCGACCGCACGGGCGGCTCGGGCCACGGCCGGATTGGAGTTCGCCACGCAGGCCACGTCCTCGTGGCAGGTGCCCGCGGCGCCGATGCCCGAAGACTTGAAACGCGACGACGGCTGGGCCACGAGGTGCGAGGCCGCTTCGGCCTCCAGCTTCACCCGGGCGGGATCGGCCCCGGCGGGAATCCAGAGCTCGACCGTCTGCAGGCCGCCCTCGGTGACCGGGCTCCAGTAGACGCCTTGGTCATGCGTCGCCTCGAGGGCTGTTTGCGCGGGGATCGGGCCGACCACCGTGGCGTTGGCCCCGCGGAAGCGGAGCTCCGCACCGGCGGGTGCGGCCGCGAGGCGAATTCCGAGGCGAAGCGCCAGCGCCCCGGGCGAGGCGACGGCGATGCGGGTCACCGAGCCACCGTCGGCCGCGCGTTCCCAATGCGAGCCCGGTGCGGGCCCCGACACGGACTCGAGGTCGGCGGCCAGGTCGCGGCGAGCGCCGATGCGCGTGCGTTTCTGGGTGGTGTCCTCCGGCCCGGCCGCCTTGGTCGCGGGCAGGGGGGACAGGACCAGGGTCGCGGTCGAAGCCGAATCGGTGACTTCCACTTTCAGCCGGGTCGCCTGGACCTTCGGCTGGGGCCACGCTGCCTCGCCCGTCACGCTCGCGGCGACTTGAGCGGCCGTGAGCAGGAGGAGGAGGGCGAGCAGGGCGGGCTTCATAAGGTCGCCATTGTTCGCCCGCGCCGGGGTGCCCTCCGAGGGCGGATTCGGCTGCGGAATGTTGAATAGTTCACATATCCGGGGAAGACCGGCTGTCGGCCGTTTTGGCCCGTTCGTCGACCTGACGTGAACTCTCCTTCCTAACCCATTGCATCCAATGCAATTTGGCTTTGCAAGAGCTGCCAGAATTAGTGCAAACTGATGTTTCAAAAATTTGTTTGAAACAACAACAACAAGCAGGTCAGGGAGGGAAGAAGAAGATGCTGGGCCAACCCAGCGCCATGCACGACAACGAGACGTGCCGGCGCCTTATCGCCGCGGCTTCGGAGGAGTTCGCCCAGCACGGGTACGCCGGAGCGCGGATTCGCAACATCGTGCTCGCCGCGGGGGCCAACCTCGCCGCGATCAACTATTACTTCGGCGGGAAGGAAGGCCTGTACCGGGCCACGCTGCGCCACCTGGCGGGCGAGGCCATGGCCAAGTTTCCGCCCGGGCGCGCCGACCGCCGCGGCCAGACCGCGGAAACGCGCCTGCACCGCCTCGTCTACGCCTTCCTCGAAGGCCTCGCCCCCGAAGCCCGCTCACCCGCGCTCGGCCGCATCCTGGCCCACGAGGCCATGGACCCCTCGCCCCACCTCGATCGCCTGATCGAGGACATGACGCGCCCCCAGCTCGAGATGATCCGCTCGGTGGTTCGCGAGCTGGTCGGCTCCCGCGTGCCGGACATGGAGGTGACGCTCGCCTCCCTCAGCATTGCCGGCCAATGCCTGCTGTACCTGTTCGGCCGCCCGGCGATCGAGCGCATCTATCCCAGTGTCGTTTCCGGGCATGGCTCCCGCCAGCGCCTTGCCCGGCAGATCACCGAGTTCTCGCTCGCAGCCCTGGCCGCGCTCTCCGCGGCCCACGTTCCCGGAGCGCCCGCACAAAGGGCGCGAAAGGGGACTGCGCAGGGCCTGCGTTCCTCTCCCACGAGCGGATCGAAAAAGAGCCGTTGGGGGGGGCATTGAGGGATATCGCGCCGAAGGTATCCGTTTTCCTACTTTTTCCTACGGTTGTAGGGCCCGCGCCAGGCCCGCAGGACGAGCGCCAATAAGGCGCCGGATAAAACAATAAATTCAAATAGTTGAGCACTTTGTATGCTCTATTCCGGGGAGGTACATCAGTGGATTGTGATGTTCCGCACATCGCGTGCACAAGCGTCTGATAACAAATACAAAAAATGACGCATTACACCCTAATTTCAATTGAAAACCGCGAAACACATGCGGTGTGCACTTCTGCACACGGTTTCCGCATGCGAAATGCGTATCCTGCGCTCTGTTCAAGGAGACATGCCCCATGAAGCAAGCACTGCTGATCGCAAGCGCCCTCGCCGGGGCGCTCCTCGTCGCCCCCACCGCCTGGTCCCAGGCGCCGGCGACCGGCCCGCTCGCGAGCGAGCTGCAAGCCCGCAAGGTCGTGAAGACGGCCGACGGTCGCGAAGAGCTCACGAGCGCCGAGGCCGCCAAGCCGGGCGACATCCTCGAGTACACGGCGACCTTCCGGAACACCGGCAAGACGACCCTCACCATGATCGAGGCGACGCTGCCCATCCCGACCAACGTCGAGTTCGTGCCCGGCAGCGCCAAGCCCGCGAACCCGAAGGCAACCGACGACGGCAAGCGCTTCGCCGACCTGCCGTTGAAGCGCGTCGTGAAGCGTAACGGCGTCGACGTCGAAGAAATCGTCCCGGTCCGCGAGTACCGGATGCTGCGCTGGGCGCCGATCGACCTCGGCGGCGAGAAATCGGCCAGCTACGTGGCCCGAGTTCGCGTCCTCGACGACGTGCCCGTCACGCCGGGCAGCCCCGGGGTGCGCAAGTGAATACCCCCCTGTTCCCGACCCCTTTCAGGAATCGAAGCCGGCTCTCGCCGGTTTCGGCGTTTTTGTTCAGCAAGACCGATTTGTTTGGCAAGACCCAACCCAAGGAGAAAGAAATGAGTTCCCACCACGAAGCAGCCATGGCGCGCGGATCCACCCGCAACGTCGTCATGGCGCTGATCGTGCTGGTCGCAGGGCTGCTGTTCGGGCTCGCGTCCAGTACGGCGCAAGCGGCCCCGCCCGTCGGGACGGTCATCGGTAACCAGGCGACCGCCACGTATAACGACGCCGGCGGTGCAGCCCGTACCGCAACCTCGAACCAGGTGCTGACCACGGTTTCCCAGGTGAAGAGCTTCACGCTCGACGCCCCGGGCTTCCGCACGGCGAGCCCCGGCCAGCCGGTCTATTTCCCGCACACGATCACGAACACGGGTAACGGAACCGACACGTATGCACTGAACGTGCCGACGACAGGTGGCGCCTTCGCCCACACGGGCCTGGTGTACTACCTCGACGCCGACAACAACGGTGTGCCGGACAACTTCACGCCGATCACCACGACCGGCCCCCTCGCGATGGGCGGAGTCTTCCGCTTCGTGGTCGCCGGCACGGTGCCGGGCACGGCCACCGCCCCGCAGCAGGGCACGATCACGGTCTCGGTGACCGACACCTCGGGCGGCCCCGCGCTGACGAACCTCGACACCACCACGGTGGCCACTTCGGCCGTCACGGTGACCAAGTCGCTGTCGCAGACGAGCGGTCCTTCCCCGAACGCCGGTCCGATCACGGTCACGCTGTCGTTCACCAACACGGGTAGCGTCGCGGCCTCGGCCCTCGAGCTGCATGACGCCCTCCCGGTCGGCATGAACTACATCGCTGGCTCCGGCCGCTGGAGTGCCTTCGTTCCGGCGCTCACGGACGCGGTCGACGGCGCGCAAGGTCCCGGCCCGACGATCACGTACGACTACAACGGTGGCACGCGCACGGTGAACGCCATCATCTCGTCGCTGCCGGCCGGCAACTCGGGCACGGTGACGTTCCAGGTGACGATCGCCGCGGGCATCGCCCCGGGCCTGCTCAACAACACCGCGACCTACCAGACCTCCACGCAGACGCCGCTGGTCAACACGAACACGGCGGCCTACCAGGTCCTGCAGGTTGCGAACGTTGTTGCGAACGGCTCGACCACGAGCAGCGTGAACGGCACGGCTGAACCCGTGACGATCGCCAGCGCCGCCGCGGGCTCCACGCTGTCGTTCACCAACGTGATCTGGAACACGGGCAACGCCGCCGACACGTTCCTGATCTCGATCGCCGGGCAAGCCGGCTGGCCGCTGGGCTCCACGTTCACGCTGCTGCAGTCCGACGGCGTGACGTCGCTCATCGGCAACACCACGCCGTCCATCCCGGTGTATTCGGGTGGCGCGTGCTTGCCGGGCTTCGAGACCGACACCCCCAACCAGCGATGCGGCTACCGCGTGATCCTGCGCGTGCAGCTGCCGGTTACCGCCACGGGCGGCCCGTTCTCGATCACGAAGACGGCGACGTCGACGTTCGATAACGCCCGCACGGACACGGTGATCGACACGCTCACGCTGGTCGCGGCCAACACGGTCGACGTCACCAACAACACGGCGCGTGCCGACATCACGACGAACCCGGGTACTGCCGCGGCGGGTAACGCCGGGACGACGGGCTTCGGCGCGACGGGCACGACGGTCATCACCACGAACACGGTGACCCCGTCGACGTCCGGTCCGACCACGACGCGCTTCCAGCTGTTCGTCAACAACACCGGCGCCATCAACGACTCGTTCAACCTCACCTCCTCGGCGGCTCCGGCCGGCTGGACGGTGACGTTCCGGGCCGACGGCGGCGCGGGCAACTGCTCGACGGTGGGCGCGGGCCTCACGACCACGGGCACGATCAACGCGAGCAGCGCTCGCCTGATCTGCGCGGAAGTGACGGTTCCGGCGGCCAACACGGGCAATGCCACGGTGGGCAACTACGACATCGACTTCACGGCGACCTCGGCGCTCAACGGCACCGTGTCCGACGTGAAGCGCGATCGCGTGACGGTCAACGCCGTGCACTCCGTGACGGTGACGCCGAACAACACCCAGCAGACGTTCCCCGGCGGCGCGGTGACTTACACGCACGTCGTGACCAACCTGGGCAACGCGGCCGAACCCATCACCTTCTCGCTCGGATTCCTCACGGATTCCCGTTCGGGCCAGGGCTGGACCTCGATCGCGTACGTCGACGGCAACAGCAACGGCGTGTTCGATCCGGGCGTCGATGACGTCGCGGCCAACCAGATCTCGACCGCCACGACCTTCTCGGTCGCCGTGGGCGCCACCCGCACCGTGTTCGTGCGCGTGTTCGCTCCGGGCAGCGCGACGGCCGCGGATCCGGCGAACGTGACGACGGTGACGGCGACGTACAACACCGGCGCCAACACCGCCACGGCCACCGACACCACGTCGGTGACGGACGGCCTCACGCTCCTGAAGGAACAGGTCGCGGTGTCTTGCGCCGCTCCTGGCCCGCACGCGGGCTACTCGACCGCACCGATCCCCGCCGGTCCCAATACGGCGCCGGGCCAGTGCATCGCGTATCGCATCACGGGTACCAACACCACGGCCGCGGGCATCACGCTCGTGTTCATCAACGACAACGTCCCGGGCAACACGCGGCAGCGCAACAGCTGCGGTGCACCGGCGACGACGCTGGGCACGGTCACCTCGCCCGGCGACGGCAACACCGGTCTGATCAGCGCGAACGTCGGGGCCCTGGCCTCGGCGCAGAACGCGATCGTGACCTTCTGCGTCCGGATCGATCCGTGATGCAACCGGCGTCACTCCACTCGGGCTGCTCTGCCTCCCTGATGGCGCCCGAGTGATTTTGGGAGGCATCCGCAAGGGTGCCTCCCCCTTTTCGAAGCTTCTTCGCGAGAGGGAGCTGCGGCAAGGCAGCAACGGAGTTCACCAATAACGAAAGTGACGAGAGAAAGAAGAAAGTGAAATTCGAGTCCCACCGGCAAGCCGTCCCGTTCGCCACGCGCGTGTTCCGCGCGCTGGGTGCGGCCGCGCTCGCGGTGGCGGCTCTCGCCTCGGGCCTCGCGCACGCCGCTCCGCCGGCCGGCACGGTGATCCCGAACTCCGCCGCGGCGACGTTCAACGTCGGCGCCAGCGGCTACACCAACAACTCCAACATCGTGACGGCGATCACCAGCGCGCTCGGCGGCGCGATCTACTCCGCCACGCTGTCGACCGACGGCAACGTGGTCGCGGCCGGTGGCGTGACGGTCAACTTCCCGCACGTCCTCACCAACACCGGCGCCGTGGCCGACACCTACGCGCTCGCCGCGACGAGCCAGGGTCCCGGCTTCCCGCTGGTCGGCATCGTGCTGCTGCCGGATACGAACGGCGACGGTGTAGCCGACAGCGCCACGCCGATCGCGCCGACCACCACGCTGGCCCCCGGCGGAATCTTCCGCTTCGTCGTGCGCGCCACGGTGCCGATCGGCTCGTCGCCCGCCTCGCAGGGCAGCTTGCGCGTCACGGCGACCGGCGCCGGTAACGGCGTCCTCGCGCAGAACACCGACCGCGTGAGCATCGCCGGCCGTCCGACGGTGCCGGGCGATTGCGCCACCGCCACGAAGGCCCTCTCGCTCGACCGTGGCCCGTCGCCCGGCGGCCCGATCACGGTTTCGCTGACGTATGACGCGTGCGACAAGGCGCGCCAGAAGGTACTGATCCAGGACACGCTGCCGGCCGGCATGACCTACGTCGCGGGCAGCGCCCGCTGGACCGCCACCGGCCCGCTCGTCCTCACCGACGCGAACGCCACCGACGCCCAGGGCCCCGGCACCTCGAAGATCACCTACGACTTCGGCGTGACTGCGGCCAACACGGTGACGGCGATGATCAACGATCTCCCCGCCACGACGAAGGCCACGGTCACCTTCCAGGTGCAGATCGTCCCGGGCCTCGCGGTGAACGCTCTGGTCGACAACGTCGCCAGCTATACCTTCTGGGACACGGCCGGCAACCCGGGCAACCGCGCCAACACCAACATCGCTTCGTACCTCGTGACCGGCACGGCCGATCTCACGCTCGTCGGCCAGCGCCTGCCGACCGCCGTTCCGGGCTCGACCGCCGTCTTCACCAACGTGCTCACCAACAAGGGCAACGAGACGGACACGTTCGAGATCACGCTGGGCGGCAGCACCTTCCCGGCCGGCACGACCTTCACGCTCTTCAAGCCCGATGGCGTGACGCCGCTCACCGACACCAACGGCGACGGCAATCCCGACACCGGCCCGGTCGCTCCGAACGCCACGTACAACATCGTCGTGCGCGCGCTGGTCCTCCCGACCACGGTTCCCGGCGCGTACAAGATCACGAAGTCGGCCCGCTCGGTGCGTGCCCCCTCGCGCATCGCCTCGGCCGACGACTCGATCGACACGATCGTCACCAAGTGCGCGCTGATCCTCGAGCCGGACAACCAGGCGCTCACCGGTTTCGGCACGCACGTCACGTACCTGCACACGCTCGTGAACCGCGGCAACTGCAACGAGAGCGTGACGGCCCAGGTGAGCTACCTCGGCGACTCCCGCCCGGGCTGGCGCTCGCAGGCGTTCGTCGACAATGCCTCGGGCACGGGCGGCTCGATCCCGGGCGTGCTCGATTCGACCGACACGCAAGTGACGCCGTCGTGGACCACGACGCTCGCCCCGGGCCAGCAGCTTCGCCTCCTGGTCGACGTGCTGGCCCCGACGAAGGAAGAGATGCAGGCCGCGCGCGCCGCGAAGTCGGGCAACGCGAAGGCGATCGTCGACACCAACGTCACCACGCTGCAGCTCACGGGCCTGGGCACGGGCGTGGTCTCGGTGCGCGACACCACGTCGGTCGACGACAACAAGGCCGACGGCCCCGACACCGAGAACACGATCCGCAACTACAACGACAGCACCTTCTTCACGCCGACCGCGTGGGCGATCGTCGGCCGCAACGCCTACCTGCGCGCCAACGCCCCGGCCTGCAACGCGGTCGCGGATGTCGTCGAGACCCGCCTCGTCCTCATCACCGGCCTCAACGGTGAGCGCGAGCAGGTGACGGCCACCGAGACGGGCCCGAACACCGGCATCTTCACCGTGCCCGCGCTGCCGGTTCGCCTGCCGCCGGTCACCGCGGGCAACGGCACGCTCGAAGGCGTCCCGGGCACCGTGTTCAACATGGAAGTGCTGGGCTGCAGCCGCCCGGTCTCCGGCGTGATGACCGTGCTCGCCCCGGTGAGCGTCGTGTTCGACAGCCGCAGCAACGAGCCGGTCGCGGGCGCCAGCGTGCAGCTCCTCGCCGCCTCGGGCAGCCAGTGCGGCGCGGCGATCGGCACCCCGGTCACCTCCGGCAGCGACGGCACCTTCTCCATCACCGCCGCCGCCGGCAACTTCTGCCTGCGCGTGACGCCCCCGAACGGCTACACCTTCCCGTCGACGGTCGCGTACGGCAGCCTTCCGCAGGGCCGCAACCTCGTCGTCAGCGGCGCCACCACCGGCGGCTCGTACGGCACGCCGTTCACGCAAGCCGCGGGCGTCGTGGTCGTGGACGTGCCGGTCGACCAAGGCAAGCAGGACGGACTCTTCGTGCAGAAGGTCGCGTCGCAGGCGCTGGTCGAGCTGGGCGAGTTCGTCGACTACGCGGTGCGCGTGCGCAACAACACCGGCAACGCCCTCGACCGCGCGAACGTGGTCCTGGTCGACGATCTCCCCGCCGGCTTCGCCTACGTGCCGGGCACGGTGCGCCGCGACGGCAAGACGATCGCCGACCCGGTCACTAACGGCCCGCGCCTCACGCTCACCATCGGCAACATGGAGCGCGGCCAGCAGGCGCTCATCACCTACCGCGTGCGCGTCGGCCCGGGAGCCCTCCAGGGCGACGGCGTGAACCGCGTGCAGGCCACGTACGTCACGCCGGCCGCGACGACCGTTTCCAACATCGCCACGGCGCGCGTGCAGGTCACGGGCGGCGTGTTCAGCGACCGTGCCTTCATCCTCGGCAAGGTGTGGATGGACTGCAACGCCAACGGCTCGCAGGACAAGGGCGAGCTCGGCATGCCGGGCGTTCGCCTCCTGATCGAAGACGGCACCTTCGTCGTGACCGACGGGGAAGGGCGCTACAGCTTCTACGGCATCACCAACCGCACGCACGTGCTGAAGCTCGACCGCTCGACGCTGCCGCCCGGTGCCAAGCTCCAGGTGCTGAGCCAGCGCAACCTGGGCGACGCGAGCAGCCGCATCGTGGACCTCAAGTCCGGCGAGCTGCACCGCGGCGACTTCGCGATCGCGGGCTGCGACCCGGCGATGGTCGAAGAGGCCGCCGCGCGCGCCAAGGCCATGTACGACGAGAACGCGCTCGGCTCGCTCGCCGGCGCCCAGCTCGCCACGGAAGCTCGCGTCCTCGCCGATCCGAAGACGCTGCCCGCTTCCGGCGTCGTCACGATGGCCGCCCAGCAACCGGGTGGCACCGCCGTCGGCGGCCCCGCGCTCGACGCGCCCGCCGGTGCCTCGCAGGGTGCGGCCTACGGCAGCGTGATGACCGTTCCCGCCGCCGTCCGTCCGACCCCGGCCCCGCAGATCCTCCCGCCCGCCGCCGAGCCGGTCGCGATGGCGCCGCTCGAGACGCTGGTGCCGAACCTCGACAACAAGCTCGGCTTCGTCGGCCTCGCCGACGGCGACACGCTGCCCACCGCGCAAGCGACGCTGCGCGTGAAGGGCACGATGGGCTCCAACTTCAAGCTGGTCGTGAACGGCGCCGAGATCTCCGAGAAGCGCATCGGCAAGCGCGCGACGCTCGCCGAGAAGCAGGTCCAGGCCTGGGAATACGTCGGCATCGAGATGAAGCCCGGCGTGAACGAGCTCACCGTGTCGATGATCGACGGCTTCGGCAACGCGCGCGGCTCCGAGACGATCCGCGTTCGCGCCCCGGGCAAGCTGGGCAAGATCGAGATCGTGCTGCCGGCCGGCGGCGCGGTCGCCGATGGCCGCACGCCCGCCAAGGTGACGGTCAAGGTCTACGACGTCGACGGCGTTCCGGTCACCACGCGCACGCCGGTCACGATCGTCGCCTCGCGCGGCCTGTGGCAGATCCCGGATCCGGATCCGAACGAGCCGGGCACGCAGGTCATGGTCGAGGGCGGCGTGGGCGTGTTCCCGCTGTCCCCGCCGCTCGAGCCCGGTTCCTCGCAGATCGTCGCCAGCAGCGGCAGCCTCCGTGCCGAGGCTCGCCTCGACTTCCTGCCCGAGCTTCGCAGCCTCGTCGCCGCGGGCGTGATCGAAGGCATCGTGAACCTGCGCAACATCGGCTCGAAGTCGATCGTGCCCACGCGCAACAACGACGGCTTCGAGCAGGAGCTGAAGACGCTGTCGCGCGACTTCGACGGCGGCAAGGGCCAGGCGGCGGCGCGCGCGGCCTTCTTCCTCAAGGGCAAGATCAAGGGCGACATGCTGCTCACCGCCGCCTACGACTCGGACAAGGATTCGCGCGAGCGCCTCTTCCGCGACATCCAGCCCGACGAGTTCTATCCGGTCTACGGCGACTCCGCGATCCGCGGCTTCGACGCGCAGTCCACCAGCCGCCTCTACGTGCGCGTCGACAAGGACCGCTCCTACCTGCTGTGGGGCGACTACACGACGCAGTCGGATTCGCAGGTCCGCAAGCTCTCCAGCTACAACCGCTCGCTCACGGGCCTGCGACAGCACTTCGAGAACGACCGCGTGAGCGCCAACGTGTTCGCCTCGCGCGACACCAGCCGCCAGGCGATCGAGGAGCTGCGCGCCAACGGCACGTCGGGCCCGTACGAGCTCGGCAACCGCGGCGCGCTCATCAACAGCGAGAAGATCGAGATCGTCACGCGCGACCGCAACCAGCCGGCGATGATCCTCTCGGCGCTGCCCCTCGCGCGCTTCGCCGACTACGAGATCGACGCGCTGACCGGCCGCATCCTCTTCAAGTCGCCGGTGTCCTCCGTCGACCGCGACCTGAACCCGGTCTTCATCCGCGTCACCTACGAAGTCGACCAGGGCGGCCCCGAGTTCTGGGTGGGCGGCGCCGAGGCTCAAGTCAAGGTGACCGACCGCATCGAAGTGGGCGGCGTGTTCGTGAAGGACAACAATCCCGAGGAGCCCTTCAAGCTCGGCGGCATCAACGCCACCGTGAAGCTGGGCGAGAACACCTACGTGATGGGCGAATTCGCCCGCACCGAGAAGGGCCTGGAGGACAAGAAGGGCAACGGCGGCCGCCTCGAGGTCAAGCACGAGTCGAAGGACCTGAAGGCGCAGGCCTTCGTCGCGCGCACCGACAAGGATTTCGACAATCCGGGCGCGTACCTCACGCAGGGCCGCGGCGAAGCCGGCGGGCGCCTTGAATACAAAGTGCGCGACGGCACGCTGGTTCGCGCCGAAGCGCTGCGCACCGAAGACCTCACCACGAACTCCGTGCGCGATGGCGCAATGGTCGCCGTGACGCAGGAGATCGGCGAGAAGCTCTCGCTCGAAGTCGGCGTGCGCCACGCGGCCGAACGCGGCACCGCTTCTCCGGTCCCGTACGTTCCGGGCCTGCCGCCGCCGCAGCCGCTGCCGGATGAAGTGACCACGGTGCGCGCGCGCCTCACGGGCCAGGTGCCGTTCGTGCCGAACGCCACGGTCTACGGCGAAGCCGAAGTCGACGTGCAGGACACCGACCGCAAGATCCTCGCCGCCGGCGCCGAGTACCAGCTTCCGAACAAGGGCCGCCTCTACGCCCGCCACGAATTCATCTCGTCGATCACCGGCCCGTACGGCCTGAACGCCGGCGAGCGCCAGAACACGACCGCGGTCGGCGTCGACATGGACTACATGAAGGACGGCCGCCTCTTCAGCGAGTACCGCATCCGCGACGCGCTGGCCGGCGGCGACGCCGAGGCGGCCTTCGGCCTGAAGAACCTCTGGACGCTCGCCCCGGGCCTGCGCCTCGGCACCTCGTTCGAGCGCGTGCATGCGCTCTCGGGCACGGGCCAGAACGAGAACACGGCTCTCGCCCTCGGCCTCGAATACACCGCGAACGCGATCTGGAAAGCCTCCACGCGCCTCGAGCTTCGCGACGCGTCGACGCAGCAGTCGCTGCTCTCGACGGTCGGCTTCGCCGCCAAGATCAACCGCGACTGGACGGCACTCGTCCGCAACGCCTACTCGCTCACGCGCAACAAGGACGACGACGGCGAGCGCACCATCGAGCGCATGCAGGCCGGCGTGTCCTACCGCGACAGCGAGACCAACATGTGGAACGCGCTCGCCCGCGTCGAGCATCGCCTCGAGGACGACGACACGCTGCCCGGCATCTCGCTCAAGAAGACCACCGAGATCGTCTCGGTCAACGCCGACTGGCAGCCGATCCGCCCGTTCGTGGTGAGCGGCCGGTATGCGGCGAAGTGGACGAGCGACAAGACGAACGGCCTCTCGACCAAGTACCGTGCGCAGGTCATCGGCGGCCGCGCCACCTGGGAATTCGCTCCGAAGTGGGACGTGGGCATCGTCGCCAGCGCCCTGTTTGGCGATTCCACCGCGTCTAGGCAGTATGGTGTGGGTGTCGAGGTCGGCTACCAGGCGTTCACGAACTTCTGGGTATCGGCCGGCTACAACTTCATGGGCTACAAGGACGCGGACCTTTCGGGGGCGGACTACACGGCGAAAGGCCCCTTCGTCCGCGTGCGCTACAAGTTCGACGAGCAGGTGCTGGAAGCCTTCGCCGGCGACAAGAACGAGAAGAAATGATGATCGACCTCCGCTCCACGCTGCGCAGAATCGCCCTCGGCCTCCTGGCCGCGGTCGTGCTGCCCGTGGCCGCGCAGGTCTGCCCGACGCCGCCCACGGCGACGAGCTACAACCCGCCGATCAACACGCTCTATCCCGGCACGGGTGTCAGCGTTCCCGCGGGCTCGAGCACGGTGCCCGTCGGCACGGTCGATACGCGCGGCGCCCTGGTGCCGATCGCCGCGGGCGACGTGATCCTCGTGATCCAGATGCAGGGCGCGGACATCGATTCGTCCGACAACAACCGCTACGGCGACGGCAGCGGCAACGGCGGCACGCAATACACGACGACGGGCGACTACGCCGGCGGCGTGCTCGGCAACGCGAACTTCACCGCGGGCAACCTCGAGTACGCCGTGGCCTCGGGCCCGGTCTCGGGGGGCTCGGTGCCGATCTTCGGCTCGCTCACGTATTCGTACACCACCGCGGCGGCCACCGGCACCACGGGACAACGCCGCTACCAGGTGCTGCGCGTGCCGCAGTACGCGAGCGTGGCGCTCACCACCTCCGTCCCGGTCGCACCGTGGAACGGCACCACGGGTGGCGTCGTAGCGCTCGACGTCGCGGGGAACCTGAACTTCGTCGGCGGCACCATCGATGCGTCGGGCCGCGGCTTCCGCGGCGGCGGCGCGGTCGGCGGCGACGCGTTCACCAACGCCCAGTACAACTATCGCTCGGCCACCAACGCGGTCGCACCGGGCGGCGGCGTGAAGGGCGAGGGCATCGTCGGCACGCCGGCGCGCACCTTCAACTCGCTGCTGAACACGGTTTCCACCGACAGCGGCGTCGCGGGTTATCCGGGCGGCGACTACGCGCGCGGCGCCCCGGGCAACGCGGGCGGCGGCTCGAACCAGCACAACGGCGGCGGCGGCGGCGGCGGCAACGGCGGGCGCGGCGGCAACGGCGGCCGCACGTGGAACCAGAACCAGAACAACTACTCGGGCGAAGACGTCGGCGGCTTCGGCGGCGAGGCGATCACGGGCGTGCGCGTCGTGATGGGCGGCGGCGGCGGCTCGGGCGACATCAACAACCAGTGCGCGGGCATCGGCTGCGCGACGGCCAACGGCGGGCCCGGCGGCGGCGTGGTCCTGATCCGCGCCGGCACGATGACCGGCTTCGGCGCCATCACCGCGAAGGGCGCGGATGCACCCGACGGCCTCACCAACGCCACGGACGGCGCGGGCGGCGGCGGCGCGGGCGGCACGGTGGTGATCCAGCTCGGCTCCGGTTCCATCCCGGGCGGCGTGTCGGTCGACCTTCGCGGCGGCCGCGGCGGCAACTCCAGCATGGGCGGCGTGAACGAGACCGACGGCCCGGGCGGCGGCGGCGCGGGCGGCCGACTCATGAGCAGCGCTTCCGGCGGCAACGTGCAGCTCACCGGCGGCGTCTCCGGGATCATCTTCAACACGACCAACCCGGCGAACGGCACCTCCGACGGCTCGAGCCCCGGCGCTTCGGGGGCGACGATGACGATCACCGGCACGTCGATCCCGGGCGGCACCGGCCCGGCGCAGTGCTTGCCGACGCTCACCGCCACGAAGGTCACGTCGGCCGCGACGCTGCTGCCGGGCGCCGACCGCTTCAACTACACGATCACCGTCACCAACACCGGCACGGGCACGGCGAAGAGCGTCAACATCCTCGACAACCTGCCGGCGCCGTTCCTGCAGCGCGTGGACGGCCTCGTGCTCACGCTCAGCAACGCGACGCGCACTTCGGTCACCACGCCGCCCGCGGGCACCTCGAACCTCACGATCGGCAGCTTCGACATCGCCGGCACGTCTCCGGGCCCGGCAGGAACGGTGACCGCGGTCGTGACCGTCGACCTGAACAACGCGCCCCCGGGCAAGTACGACAACACGACCACGGTCAACTTCCTCGATCCGACGACCACGGTCCCCGGAACGCGCGTCTCCCCGGGCGGCACGTACGCAACCGGCGGCGCGGTCGCGGGCAGCAACTACAACGGCTCGCTCGTGGGCAACACGGCCGAGGACGTGACGATCCTCGCGGGCCCGACCGTCACGAAGAGCTTCTCCGTGCCGATGATCGCCACGGGCGGCACCACGACGCTCACGATCACGATCGCCAACCCGAACCCCGCCACCGCGATGACCGCGGTGCGCCTGATCGACGACCTGCCGCTCGGCGTGACGGTCGCGGCCGTGCCCGCCTTCACGCAGACCCCGGCCGCGTGCCTGGGCACCGTGGTCTCCGGCAACACCGCGGGTGCCACGCGAATCGAGAGCAACTCCGCCACGCTCGCCGCCGGCGCCTCGTGCCAGGTGACGGTCGCCGTCACCAGCCAGACCGCGGCACGCGTCACCAACGTGATCCCCCCGGGCGCCGTCTCCGGGATCGTGCTCGGCAACACGCTCGGCAACCTGGTCGAGGCGAGTGCGCAGCTCACCGTGGTCGCCCCGCCGATCATCGTGAAGACGTTCACGCCGAACTCGATCGCGGTCGGCGCGCAATCCACGCTCACGATCACGATCACCAACCCGAACGGCAACGTGGTGGATCTCACGGGCGTGGCGTTCACCGACACGTATCCGGCGGGCATCACCAACACGGCGCTGACCGCGGTCGCGCCCACCGGCGCCGGTTGCGTGGGCAACGCGACGCGGGCCGCGGGCAGCATCACCCTCGCGGGCGGCACGGTTCCCGTGAACGGTACCTGCACCTGGACCACGATCGTCACCAAGGCCTCCGCGAGCCCGGCCGGCGGCGACCAGAACACCACGGGCGCGGTCTCGGCCACGGGTCCGGTCGCGCTCACCGGCAACACGGCGCACGACACGCTCACCGTCACCGCCGGCACGCTCGCCCCGACGCTGGGCAAGTCGTTCGCCTCCACGCTCGCCGCGGCCGGCGCCACGGTGCCGATGTCGCTGGTCCTCACGAACGCCAACATCACACCGCTCACCGTCACGTCGCTCACGGACGCGCTGCCTTCGGGCCTCGTCGTCGCGGGCGTGCCGGGCCTGGTGAACCTGTGCGGCCTCACCGTCTCGGGCGCCACGATCGGCTCGACCTCGATCGCCGTCACGGGCGGCACGCTGCCCGCGAACACGACCTGCACGGTGACCGTCAACGTGACGGCGGCGGCGCCGGGCGAGTACACCAACGTCACGAGCGCGCTGCTCACCGCGCAGGCTCCGGGCTCGAACATCGCCTCGGCGAAGCTCACCACCGTCTCGCCGCCCACGGCCGTGAAGAGCTTCACGCCGTCGCGCATCACCGCGGGCGCCGTCTCCGTGATGCGCATCCGCCTGCAGAACGCCGCCGCGAACACGGTGCCGCTCACCGGCACGGCGTTCACGGATACGTTCCCCGCGGGCCTTCGCGTCGCCGCCACGCCGGGCCTCGTCAACACCTGCGGCGGCACCATCACTCCGGGCGCGGCTACGAACGACGTGAGCCTCGTGCTCGCCAACGGCGTGATCCCGCTCTCCGGCTTCTGCGAGATCCAGGTCAACGTCACCGCGACGGCCGCCGGCACGCTGAACAACAGCACCGGTGCGATCAACAACGCCGCGGGCGCCGCGGGCACGGCCGCGCTGGCCTCGCTCACCGTCGACGCGAACACGCTGCCGCCGATCATCACGAAGTCGTTCGGCATGAACCGCATCAACGCGGGCGGTGTCACGCAGCTCTCGTTCACGATCGGCAACCCGAACGGCACCGTGACGTTGACGGGCATCGGCCTCACCGACACGTTCCCGGCCGGCATGACGATCGCCTCGCCCCCGGGCGCGGTGAGCGGCGTGGTCTCGGCCGACAACCCGTGCGGCGCGACCTTCACCGGCGGCGCGGTGGGCAACAACAACGCCAACGTCACCAACCTCACGCTCACGCCGCTCGACACGTGCGCGGTCCGGTGGAACGTCACCAGCTCCACGCTCGGCAACGCGAACAACACCACGGGCGCGATCCAGGCAACCGGGCCGTTCGTGCTCAACGGCAACGTGGGCAGCGCGTCGCTGCTCGTGCAGAGCCTGGCGCCGCCGAACGCCGCGAAGAGCTTCAACCCGGCGCAGATCGCGGTGAACGGGACGACCCGCCTCACCATCACGCTCGCCAACGCCAACCCGTCGGACGACCTCACGGGCGTGGTCTTCACCGACACGTTCCCCGCCAACCTCGCGGTCGCGGCCACGCCGGCGCTCGCCAACTCGTGCAACCTCACGGCGACCGGAACCGGCGCGGGCAGCACGGCGCTTTCCATCACGGCGGGCACCATCCCCGCGGGCGGTGCGTGCGAGATCTCGGTCAACGTGACGTGGAGCGGGGCGACGGGCAACGTCACCAACACCACGAGCACGATCGCCACCGCGCAGACCACGGCGGGCGCGGCCGCCTCCGCGGTGCTCTCCATCGTCGCCGCGCAGCCGCCGATGCTCGTGAAGTCGTTCCTGCCGAGCCAGATCCCGGCGGGCGGCACGACGGACATCACGCTCACGATCACCAACCCGAACGCGACATTCGCGCTGACGGGCGTGGCGTTCACGGACACTTACCCGGCGGGGCTCACCAACGGGGCCATCACGGCCGTGGCGCCAGTCGGCACGGGCTGCGTGGGCAACGCGACCCGGGCCGCGGGCAGCATCACGCTCACGGGTGCCACGATTCCCGCGGGCGGCTCGTGCTCGTGGACCACGAACGTCACCAAGGCCACGGCCGGCAACGTGGTCAACACCACCGGCGCGGTCACGGCCACTGGCCCCTCGGCGCTCACCGGCAACGTGGCCAGCGCGCCGCTTGGCGTGGGCGCGCTGCTCCCGCCCCAGGTCACCAAGTTCTTCGCGCCGGACAACATCGGGCCGGGCGACACCACGGTCCTGAACCTGGTGTTCTTCAACCCCAACGGCGGTACCCCGCTCACGGGCATCACGCTCACCGACACGTTCCCCGCCGGCCTCGTCGTCACCGGCACGCCGGGCGTCGCCTCGGGCGTCGTATCGACGGCGAACACCTGCGGCTTCACGTTCACGGGCGGAACCGCGGCGGCAACCAACATCGTGATCACCAACACCGGCAGCACGATCCCGGCCGACGGCACGTGCGTGGTGCAGGTGAACGTCACGAAGGCCACGTACGGCAGCGTGACCAACACCACGGGAACCGTAGCTTCGACCAACGGCGGCACGGGCAACACCGCCTCGGCGAAGCTCACGATGCAGCTCGCACCCCTGCAGGTCACGAAGACCTTCAACCCGACCGTGGCCACCTTGACGACCACGAACGTGACGCTGTCGATCCTGGTCAACAACCCGAGCTCGGTCGCGGTGACGGGCGTCACCTTCACCGACACGTATCCCGCCGGTCTCACCAACCATCCCACCGCCCCGGCCGCGGCCGTCACGGGTGCAGGGTGCATCGGCACGCTGACCGCGGCCAACGGCGGGGGCACGTTTGCGCTGACGGCCGGCACGATCCCCGCGAACAGCACGTGTACCTACACCGTGGTCGTGCGCCACACGCTGGTACTGCACACCAACACGGTGAGCAACGTCGCGGCCACGGGGCCGGAGCCGGTGGTGGGCAACAGCGCGTCGGCCTCGCTCGACAACAACGCCGCGCAGCCGCTGCGCATCACCAAGGGCTTCTCGCCCACGTCCATCGCCATCGGCGCCACCTCGACGCTCACGTTCACGCTGCAGAACCCGAACGGCGCCGCGGCCACGCCGACCTTCACGGACGCCTTCCCGGCGGGCCTGGTGATCGCGGCAGCGCCGGCCCTCACCAATTCGTGCGGCCTCACCATCACGGGCGGGACGGCCGGTGCCAACAACATCAACGTGACCGCCGGCTCGATCCCCGCGGGGGGCACCTGCACGATCACGGTCGCCGTCACCAGTCCGGTCGCCGGCTACTACACCAACACCACCAGCACCATCGGGGGCGGCACCGGCGCCGGCCCCGCGGCGACGGCGCTCCTCCAGGTGGGGCCGCTGTTGCCGCCGATCGTGGAGAAGAGCTTCGTTCCGCCCCAGGTCGAAGTGGCCGCCGGCGCCACGTCGCGGATGCTGATCACGATCCGCAACCCGAACCCGTCGATCAGCCTCTCGGGCATCGCGCTCACCGACACGTTCCCGGCCAACATCCAGATCGCGCCGACCCCGAACTACCAGACAGACCCGGCGGCCGCGTGCGCGGGCATGACCACGACCTCGGGCAACACGGCCGGCCAGACCTCGCTGCAGATCAGCACGCTCACCGTAGGCGCGGGCCTGGGCTCGTGCACGATCGGCGTGAACGTGATCAGGAACCCGATGGCCGCGGGCGTGCACACCAACACGACCAACGCGGTCACCGCCACCGGCCCGGCGGCCCTCACCGGCAATACCTCGAGCGCGACGCTCTCCTACGTGGCCGCGGGGACGCTGCGCCCGCCGATCCTCAGCAAGTCGATCTCTCCGGCGCAGATCAACGTGGGCGGCATCGCGCGCCTGCGCCTGGGCATCAACAACCCGAACCCGAACACGGTCACGACGGCGGCCTTCACCGACACCTTCCCGGCCGGGATGGTGGTCGCAACCCCGCCGAACCTGATCAACAGCTGCGCCGTGAACATCTCGGGGGGCGCCGCCGGCAACAACAACGTCAACATGACGTCGACGTCGATCAACCCGAGCACCAACTGCTTCATCGAGCTCGACGTCACCACCACGGCCGCGGGCAACTTCGTCAACACGACGAGCGCGATCACCACGGGCAACGCCGGCACCGGCAACTCGGCCTCGGCCACGCTCTCCGCCTCCGCGGTGGCCCCGCCCGTGCTCGCGAAGGGCTTCAACCCGACCTCGGCCCAGCCGGGCGACGTGGTGCAGCTCTACTTCACGATCACCAACCCGAACCTCACCGCGAACCTCACGACGGTCGCGTTCACCGACACGTTCCCCGCGGGTCTCGTCGTGGCGCCCGCGCCGGGCGTCACCTCGGGCGCGGTCTCGGCGACCAACTCCTGCGGCCTGGTCTTCACGGGCGGCACGGCGGGTGCCACCAACATCAACGTGACCAACGGCATCGCGCCGGCCGCGGGCGTCTGCTCGCTGGCGGTGAACGTCGTGAAGGCCACGGCGGGATCCATCGTCAACACCACGGGCGCCGTCACCTCCGCGAACGGCGGCACGGGCAACGCGGCGAGCGCCTCGCTCGACATCGCCACGCGCCCGCCGCAGATCTCGAAGGCGATCTCGCCGCGCCTCTTCGTGACCGGCGCCACCGCGACGCTCACGATCACGCTGTCGAACACGAACTCGACCACGGCGCTGAACCAGATCGCGTTCACCGACACGTTCCCGGCCGGCCTCACGATCGCCGCGGGCACCAACGCCGCGACCGGCGTCGTGAGTGCCTCCAACACCTGCGGGCTCGCGTTCACCAACGGAGCCATCGGCAACACGGCGGTCTCGATCACGGCGGGCCAGAACCAGTCGGTGCCCGCGGGCACGGATTGCCGCCTCTCGTGGACGGTTACCTCCGCCACGCTCGGCAACGCGGTCAACACCACGAGCGCGGTCTCGTCGCTGAACGGCGGCACCGGCAACGTCGGCAGCGCCGCCTACGACGTGGTGGCCTCGCTGCTGCCGCTGTCGCTCACCAAGAGCTTCGCTCCCTCGACCATCAACGCCGGCGGCACCACGGAGCTGGTGTTCGCGATCGAGCACCTGAACCGCACGATCACCGCGACGGGCGTCGCGTTCACCGACACGTTCCCGGCCGGCCTGACACTCGCGGGCACGCAGGTCGCCGTCTCGGGCGCGACCTCGCCGTACAACACCTGCGGCCTCACCTTCACGACCACCGCGGGCAGCGCCAACGTGACCGGCGGCTCGATCGGCCAGTCCACGGTCTGCTACCTGCGCCTCTACGTCACGTCGTCGACGACGGGCACCGTCACCAACACCACCTCGACGATCACCTCGACCACGACGGGCATCGGCGCGGGCGCGGCCGCCTCTGCGGTGCTGCAGGTCAACTCGGCGATCACGCCGCAGGTCCTCACCAAGCAGATCTCGCCGTCCACGATCGCCCCGGGCGGCATGGCGCAGCTGCGGATCACGATCCGCAACCCCAACCTCTCGACGCCGATCACGGGCCTGAACCTCACCGACACGTTCCCGGTGGGCGTCACCGTCGCGACCGTGCCGTCGTTCACCAACACCTGCGGCGGCACCGTCACCGCGGGCAACGTGGCGGGCAATACGTCGATCACGTTCACGGGCGGCACCGTGACCGCGGGCCAGACCTGCGTGATCGAGACCAACATCACCGCCACGGCGGTGAACGTGTACAACAACACGGTCACCTCCAACACCTCGAGCGCGGGCAGCGGCACGAACCCGTCGGCCTCGCTCACGGTCGTTCAAGCGGCCCTCACCAAGGCGTACACGGGCACCGGCTCCACGATCGATCCGGCCCAGGTGACGACGCTCACGTTCACGGTGACCAACGGCGCCGGCAACCCGCTCGCCTCGGGCATCAACTTCACCGACACGCTGCCCACGGCCGTCGTGATCGCGCCCACGCCGAACGTGCAGACCAACTGCCCGGCCGGTGCCGCGCCCGGCGCTCCGGCGTTCACCGTCACCGCTCCGGCGGGCGGCACGGCGATCACGGTCACGGGCCTCTCGGTCAACAACGGCGTGGCCTCGTGCACGGTCTCCGTGGACGTCACCTCCAGCACGGTGAACCCGAGCTGCGCCACGAACCCGGCCACGCACACCAACGCCGCCGCGAGCATGAGCGCGCTCGCCAACGTCACCAACGGCGTGACCAACACCTGCCTCGTGGTTCGCCCGCGTCCGGGCCTCACCAAGGCCTTCGGCGCCGCGAGCGTCGGCGTGGGCCAGACGCAGACGGTCGCCTTCACCATCGACAACACGGCCACCGGCGCGGTCGCTCGCACGGGCCTCTCGTTCACCGACACGCTGCTGGCCGGCATCACCATCGCCAACCCGACGGCGCCGTCCGCCACGGCTTCCTGCGGCACGCCGGCCTTCACGGCGGTGAACGCCACGCAGCCGTTCACGGCGTCGACGATCAACGTCGCGGCCGGCGCGGTCTGCACGATCACGCTCACGATCCGCGGTGTCACCGTCGGGACCGTGGCCAACAACGCCGCGCAGATCACCGCGATCTCCGGCATGGACAACAACGTCGGCACGACGTCGATCAACGTGGTGCAGGCGTCGCTCAACAAGGCCTTCGGCGCCGGCACGATCGACGACGCCGGCTTGACGACGCTGGTCTTCACGCTCACCAACGGCACCGGCAACCCGGCGCAGGGCGGCATCGGCTTCACCGAGACGCTGCCCGCGAGCCTGCGCTTCATCGGTACGCCGCTGCCCGTGACGTACTCCGCAGGCTGCTCGGGTCCCGCGACGGTTGCGGTGACGGGCGGCAACGCGATCGCGCTCACCGGCATCGCGATGGCCGCGGCGACCGCGAGCTGCACGGTCACGGTCGGCAACGGCACCGTGAACGGCGTCTCGAACGTCCTCAATCAACTGAACGGCTCGTGCGCGGGCAACCCGGCGGCGTTCACCAACGTCACCGGCAACATCACGCTGGGCGCGAACGTCACCACGTCGACGGTGACCGCGGCCTGCCTGCTGGTCGCCTCGCGCCCGACGCTCACCAAGGCCTTCGGCGCCGCGACGGTTGGCATCGGCCAGACGCAGACCCTGGTCTTCTCGATCGCGAATACCGGCACGGGCGCACTGGCTCGCACCGGCATCTCGTTCACGGACACGCTGCAGGCCGGCCTCGTCATCGCCAACCCGCCGGTCGTGACCTCCACCGCGTGCGGCACGCCGGGCTTCACGGCGGTGGACAACACGCAGCCCTTCACGGCGAACACGATCTCGGTCGCGGCCGGGGCCACGTGCGTGATCACGCTCACGGTGCGCGGCACGACGCTGGGCGCCAGGAACAACACCACGGCCGACATCACGGCGATCACGGGCGCCAACAACGGCGTCACGCTGCAGACGATCACGGTCGTGCAGCCGAGCCTGAACAAGGCGTTCGTCCCGACGTCGATCGACCAGGGCGGCACGTCGGTCCTCACGTTCACGATCACCAACGGCACCGGCAACCCGGCCGAGTCGGGCGTCGCGTTCACCGACACGCTGCCCGCGGGCGTGCTGGTCGGCGCCACCCCGAACGTGCAGACGAATTGCCCGGCGGGCGCGGGCTTCGCGGCTCCGGGCTTCACCGTCACGGCCGCGGCCAACACCAACTCGATCGCGGTCTCGGGCCTGTCGATGACGGCCGGCGTCGCGAGCTGCGAGGTGAGGGTGAACGTCTCGGCGGCGGCCGCGGGCAGCTACACCAACGACACGGCCAACATGTCGGGCCTCACGCGCATCACCAACAGCGTGACCGCCTCGACGCTGACGGCGCTGGCGCTCCCGACGCTCACCAAGGCCTTCGGCGCGGCGGACATCGGCGTCGGCCAGCAGACGGCGCTCACCTTCACGATCACGAACCCGGCGGCGGCCCCGGCGCGCACCGGCCTCGCGTTCACGGATACCTTCCCGGCCGGCCTCGTCATCGCCAATCCGCCGGTTCCGACCACGACGTGTACCGGTACGCCGGTGTTCACCGCGGTCAACAACACGGGCGTGTTCACGGCAAGCGGCCTCAACGTCGCAGCCGGCGCCTCGAGCTGCACGGTGACCGTCACCGTGACCTCGGCCACGGCCGCCGCGTACGTGAACGGATCCGCCCAGGTGACCTCGATCACCGGGATGCTGAACGGCGTCACGAACCAGACGCTGAACGTGCGCCAGGCGTCGCTCAACAAGGCGTTCGTACCGACGACGATCGACCAGGGTGGCACCTCGGTCCTCACGTTCACGGTCACCAACGGAACCAACAACCCGTCGCAGGGCGGCATCAACTTCACCGACACGCTGCCCGCGGGCGTGCTGGTGGGTGGCACCCCGAATGTACAGACCAACTGCCCGGCCGGCGGTGGCACCTTCGCGGTGCCGGGCTTCACGGTGACGGCGACGGGTGGCACGAATTCGATCGCGGTGACCGGCCTCACGATGAACAGCACGGTCGCTACGTGCGACGTGCGCGTGAACGTCTCGGCCGCGGCCGCGGGTTCGTACACCAACAACTCCGGCAACATGTCGGCCCTGGCGCGTGTCACCAACAGCGTGACGCCGTCGACGCTCACCGTGCAGGCCCTGCCGACGCTGACCAAGGCCTTCGGCGCGGCCGACATCGGGGTGGGGCAGACCACCGCGCTCACCTTCACGATCACGAACCCGGCGGCGGCTCCGGCGCGCACCGGCCTCGCCTTCACCGATACCTTCCCGGCGGGCCTGGTGATTGCCAACCCGCCGGTGCCGACGACCACGTGTACGGGCACGCCGGCGTTCACTGCGCTCAACAACACGGGCGTGTTCACGGCAAGCGGCCTCAACGTCGCGGCAGGCGCCTCGAGCTGCACGGTGACGGTCACGGTGACCTCGGCCACGGCCGCCGCGTACATCAACGGATCCGCCCAGGTGACCTCGATCACCGGGATGCTGAACGGCGTCACGAACCAGACGTTGAACGTGCGCCAGGCGAGCCTGAACAAGGCCTTCGTCCCGACCACGATCGACCAGGGCGGCACCTCAGTGCTGACCTTCACGGTCACGAACGGAACCAACAACCCGTCGCAGGGTGGCATCAACTTCACCGACACGCTGCCGGCGGGCGTGCTGGTCGGCGGTACGCCGAACGTGCAGACCAACTGCCCGGCGGGCGGCGGTACGTTCGCCGCTCCGGGCTTCACGGTCACCGCCACGGGCGGCACCAACTCGATCGCGGTCACCGGCCTCACGATGAACAGCACGGTCGCCACGTGCGACGTGCGCGTGAACGTCTCGGCCGCCACCGCGGGTTCGTACACGAACAACTCCGGCAACATGTCGGCCCTGGCTCGCGTCACCAACAGCGTGACGCCGTCGACGTTGACCGTGCAGGCATTGCCGACGCTCACCAAGGCCTTCGGTGCCACCGACATCGGCGTGGGCCAGCAGACGGCGCTCACCTTCACGATCACGAACCCGGCGGCGGCTCCGGCTCGCACGGGCCTCGCGTTCACGGATACCTTCCCGGTCGGCCTCGTCATCGCCAACCCGCCGGTGCCGACGACCACGTGTACGGGCACGCCGGCGTTCACTGCGCTCAACAACACGGGCGTGTTCACGGCAAGCGGCCTCAACGTGGCGGCCGGCGCCTCGAGCTGCACCGTCACCGTGACCGTGACCTCGGCCACCGCCGGTGCCTACGTGAACGGCTCGGCCCAGGTCACTTCCATTACCGGAATGCTCAACGGCGTCACGAACCAGACGCTGAACGTGCGCCAGGCGAGCCTGAACAAAGCATTCGTCCCGACCACCATCGATGCGGGCGGCACCTCGGTGCTGACCTTCACGATCACGAATGGCACCAACAATCCGGCGCAGTCGGGCATCAACTTCACGGATACGCTGCCGGCCGGCGTGCTGGTGGGCGGCACGCCCAACGTGCAGACGAACTGCCCGGCGGGCGGCGGCTTCGCGGCTCCGGGCTTCACCGTCACGGCCGCGGCCAACACCAACTCGATCGCGGTCACGGGCCTGTCGATGACCGGCGCCGTGGCGAGCTGCCAGGTACGCGTGAACGTCTCCGCGGCGACCGCCGGCTCGTACACCAACGACACGGCCAACATGTCGGCCCTGGCGCGCATCACGAACGGCGTGACGGGCTCGACCCTCACGGTGCAGGCGCTGCCGGTCCTCACCAAGGCCTTCGGCGCCACCGACATCGGCGTGGGCCAGCAGACCTCGCTCACGTTCACGATCACGAACCCGGCGGGCGCCCCGGTGCGCACGGGCCTCTCGTTCACCGACACGCTGCCCACGAACCTCGTGCTGGCGAATCCGCCGGTGCCGACCACGACGTGTACCGGCACGCCGGTGTTCACGGCCCTCAACAACACGGGTGTGTTCACCTTGAGCGGCATCGGCGTCGCCGCGGGCGCGGCCTCCTGCACGGTGACGGCCACGGTGACTTCCACGGTCGCGGCCGCGTACGTGAACGGCGCCGCGCAGATCACGGCCATCGGCGGGCTCGTGAACGGCGTCACGAACCAGACCCTCAACGTGCGCCAGGCCTCGCTCAACAAGGCCTTCGTTCCGACGACGATCGACGTGGCCGGCACCTCGGTGCTGACCTTCACGATCACCAACGGCACGAACAACCCGGCTCAAACGGGCATCAACTTCACGGACACGCTGCCGGCGGGCGTGCTGGTGGGCGGCACGCCGAACGTCCAGACCAACTGCCCGGCGGGCGGTGGCTTCGCGGCTCCGGGCTTCACCGTCACGGCTGCAGCCAACGCCAACACGATCGCGGTCACGGGCCTGTCGATGACCGGCGCCGTGGCGAGCTGCCAGGTGCGCGTCAACGTCTCGGCGGCGACGGCGGGCTCGTACACCAACGACACGGCCAACATGTCGGCCCTGGCGCGGATCACGAACGGCGTCACGGCCTCCACGTTGACGGTGCAGGCGCTGCCGACGCTGACCAAGGCGTTCGGTGCGACCGACATCGGCGTGGGCCAGCAGACCTCGCTCACCTTCACCATCACGAACCCGGCGGCCGCTCCGGCGCGCACCGGCGTCGCGTTCACGGATACGTTCCCGGCCGGCCTCATCATCGCCAACCCGCCGGTGCCGACGACGACGTGTACCGGCACCCCGGCATTCACCGCGCTCAACAACACGGGTGTCTTCACCGCGAGCGGCCTCAACGTCGCGGCCGGAGCGTCGAGCTGCACGGTCACCGTGACGGTCACGTCGGCCACGGCCGGTGCGTACGTGAACGGCTCCGCCCAGGTGACTGCCATCACCGGGATGAACAACGGTGTCACCAACCAGACGTTGAACGTTCGCCAGGCCTCGCTCAACAAGGCCTTCATTCCGACGACGATCGACGTGGGCGGCACCTCGGTGCTGACCTTCACGATCACCAACGGCACCAACAACCCGGCGCAGTCGGGCATCAACTTCACCGACACGCTGCCGGCCGGCGTGCTGGTCGGCGGCACGCCGAACGTCCAGACCAACTGCCCGGCGGGCGGCGGCTTCGCGGCCCCGGGCTTCACGGTGACGGCCACGGGCGGCACGAACTCGATCGCGGTGTCCGGGCTCTCGATGAGCAGCACGGTCGCTTCGTGCGACGTGCGCGTGAACGTCTCCGCGGCCACGGCGGGCGCGTACACCAACGATTCCACCAACATGTCGGCGCTGGCGCGCGTGACGAACGGCGTGACGCCATCCACCCTCACGGCCAATGCCCTCCCGACGCTGACCAAGGCGTTCGGTGCCACGGACATCGGGGTGGGGCAGACCACGGCGCTCACCTTCACGATCGCGAACCCGGCTGCGGCTCCGGCGCGTACGGGCCTCGCATTCACGGACACGTTCCCGGTCGGTCTCGTCATCGCCAACCCGCCGGTCCCGACGACCACGTGTACGGGTACACCGGCCTTCACTGCGCTCAACAACACGGGCGTCTTCACGGTGAGCGGGCTCAACGCCGCGGCCGGCGCCTCGAGCTGCACGGTCACCGTGACGGTCACCTCGGCCACCGCCGCTGCGTATGTGAACGGCGCGGCGCAGGTGACTTCGATCACCGGCATGAACAACGGCGTCACCAACCAGACGTTGAACGTCCGCCAGGCATCGCTCAACAAGGCGTTCGTGCCGACGACCATCGATGTTGCCGGCACGTCGGTGCTGACCTTCACGATCACCAACGGCACGAACAACCCGGCCCAGAGCGGCATCAACTTCACGGATACGCTGCCGGCCGGTGTCCTGGTGGGTGGCACGCCGAACGTCCAGACCAACTGCCCGGCGGGCGGCGGCTTCGCGGCGCCGGGCTTCACGGTCACGGCGACCGGCGGCACGAACTCGATCGCGGTCACGGGCCTCACGATGAGCAGCACGGTGGCTTCGTGCGACGTGCGCGTGAACGTCTCCGCGGCCGCGGCGGGCTCGTACACAAACAACTCGGGCAACATGTCGGCCCTCGCGCGCGTGACCAACGGCGTTACGCCGTCCACGCTCACGGTCAACGCGCTGCCGACGCTCACGAAGGCCTTCGGGGCCACGGACATCGGGGTGGGGCAGACCACGGCGCTCACCTTCACGATCAGCAATCCCGCGGGTGCTCCGGCACGCACGGGCGTCGCGTTTACCGATACGTTCCCGGCCGGCCTGGTCATCAGCAACCCGCCGGTGCCCACCACGACGTGTACCGGCACCCCGGCGTTCACCGCGCTCAACAACACGGGCGCCTTCACGGCGAGCGGCCTCAACGTCGCGGCGGGCGCCTCGAGCTGCACGGTCACGGTGACGGTGACGTCCTCGACCGCCGGCGCCTACGTGAACGGCGCGGCGCAAGTCACCTCGATCACGGGCATGAACAACGGCGTCACGAACCAGACGCTGAACGTGCGCCAGGCTTCGCTCAACAAGGCGTTCGTCCCGACGAACATCAACGTCGGCGGCACCTCGGTGCTGACCTTCACGGTCACGAACGGCACCAACAATCCGGCGCAAACCGGCATCAACTTCACGGATACGCTGCCGGCGGGCGTGCTGGTCGGCGGCACCCCGAACGTGCAGACGAACTGCCCGGCCGGTGGGGGCTTCGCGGCCCCGGGCTTCACGGTCACGGCCACCGGCGGCACCAACACCATCGCGGTCAGCGGGCTCTCCATGAGCAGCACGGTGGCCAGTTGCGAGGTGCGCGTGAACGTCTCGGCCGCGGCCGCGGGCGCGTACACCAACGACTCCACCAACATGTCGGCCCTGGCCCGCGTCACGAACGGCGTCTCGCCGTCCACGCTTACGGTCAACGCGCTGCCGACGCTCACCAAGGCCTTCGGCGCCACCGACATCGGCGTGGGCCAGCAGACCGCGCTCACCTTCACGATCACGAACCCGGCGGGCGCTCCGGCGCGCACGGGGGTGGCCTTTACCGATACCTTCCCGGCCGGCCTCGTCATCGCGAACCCGCCGGTGCCGACCACGACGTGTACCGGCACGCCGGCCTTCACGGCCGTGAACAACACCGGTGTCTTCACGGCGAGCGGCCTCAACGTCGCGGCCGGCGCCTCGAGCTGCACGGTGACGGTCACGGTGACCTCGGCCACGGCCGCGGCCTACGTGAACGGATCCGCGCAGGTGACCTCGATCACGGGCCTCAACAACGGCGTCACCAACCAGACGCTCAACGTCCGCCAGGCGAGCCTCAACAAGGCCTTCGTCCCGACGACGATCGATGTTGCCGGCACCTCGGTGCTCACCTTCACGATCACCAACGGCACGAACAACCCGGCCCAGAGCGGCATCAACTTCACGGACACGCTGCCAGCGGGTGTGCTGGTCGGTGCGACGCCCAACGTGCAGACGAACTGCCCGGCGGGCGGCGGCTTCGCCGCCCCGGGCTTCACGGTCACGGCCACGGGCGGCACGAACACCATCGCGGTCACGGGCCTTTCGATGACCGGCGCCGTGGCGAGCTGCGAGGTGAGGGTGAACGTCTCGGCGGCGGCCGCGGGCGCGTACATCAACGACTCCACCAACATGTCCGCGCTGGCGCGCGTCACGAATGGCGTGACGCCGTCGACCCTCACGGCCAATGCGCTGCCCACGCTCACGAAGGCGTTCGGTGCGGCCGACCTCGGCGTGGGGCAGACGACCGCGCTGACGTTCACGATCACGAACCCGGCGGCGGCTCCGGCTCGCACCGGCCTCGCGTTCACGGACACCTTCCCGGCTGGCCTGGTGATTGCCAATCCGCCGGTCCCGACGACCACGTGTACGGGCACCCCGGCATTCACCGCGCTCAACAACACGGGCGTGTTCACGGCAAGCGGCCTCAACGTCGCGGCCGGCGCCTCGAGCTGCACCGTCACCGTGACCGTGACCTCGGCCACGGCGGCGGCCTACGTCAACGGTGCGGCGCAGGTGACTTCCATCACCGGGATGAACAACGGCGTCACCAACCAGACGCTCAACGTTCGCCAGGCCTCGCTCAATAAAGCATTCGTTCCGACCACGATCGACGTCGGCGGCACGTCGGTGCTGACCTTCACGATCACCAACGGCACGAACAACCCGGCCCAATCCGGCATCGACTTCACGGACACGCTCCCGGCCGGCGTGCTGGTCGGCGGCACGCCGAACGTGCAGACCAACTGCCCGGCCGGTGGCGGCTTCGCGGCGCCGGGCTTCACGGTGACGGCGACGGGCGGGACCAACACGATCGCGGTGACGGGCCTCTCGATGAGCAGCACGGTGGCCTCGTGCGACGTGCGCGTGAACGTCTCCGCGGCGGCGACAGGCTCGTACACGAACAACTCCGGCAATATGTCGGCCCTGGCGCGCGTCACCAACAGCGTGACGCCGTCGACCCTGACGGTGAATTCGCTGCCCACGCTGACCAAGGCGTTCGGTGCGACGGATCTCGGGGTGGGGCAGACCACGGCGCTCACCTTCACGATTGCCAACCCGGCGGGCGCCCCGGCGCGCACCGGTGTCGCATTTACGGATACGTTCCCGGTCGGCCTGGTCATCGCGAATCCGCCCGTGCCCACGACCACGTGTACCGGCACGCCGGCGTTCACCGCGCTCAACAACACGGGTGTCTTCACGGCGAGCGGCCTCAACGTCGCGGCCGGGGCCTCGAGCTGCACCGTGACGGTCACGGTGATGTCGGCCACGGCTGGCGCGTACGTGAACGGCTCGGCCCAGGTGACTTCCATCACCGGCATGAACAACGGCGTCACCAACCAGACGCTGAACGTGCGCCAGGCGAGCCTGAACAAGGCCTTCGTCCCGACCTCGATCGACGTGGCCGGAACGTCGGTGCTGACCTTCACGATCACGAACGGCACGAACAACCCCGCGCAGGGCGGCATCAACTTCACGGATACGCTGCCCGCAGGTGTTCTCGTGGGCGGCACGCCGAACGTGCAGACCAACTGCCCGGCGGGCGGCGGCTTCGCGGCCCCGGGCTTCACGGTCACGGCCACCGGCGGCACCAACACCATCGCGGTCAGCGGGCTCTCGATGACGGGCGCCGTCGCGAGCTGCCAGGTGAGGGTGAACGTGTCGGCGGCCGCCGCGGGCAGCTACACCAACGATTCGACCAACATGTCGGCGCTGGCGCGCCTCACGAACGGCGTCACGGCCTCCACGCTGACGGTCAACGCGCTGCCGACGCTCACCAAGGCCTTCGGCGCCACCGACATTGGCGTGGGCCAGCAGACCTCGCTCACGTTCACGATCACGAATCCGGCGGCCGCTCCGGCACGCACGGGCCTCGCGTTCACCGACACCTTCCCGGCGGGCCTGGTCATCGCGAATCCGCCCGTGCCCACGACCACGTGTGCCGGCACGCCGGCGTTCACGGCCGTCAACAACACAGGCGTCTTCACGGTGAGCGGCCTCAACGCCGCGGCCGGCGCCTCGAGCTGCACGGTCACGGTGACGGTCACGTCCCCGACCGCCGGCGCCTATGTGAACGGCTTGGCGCAGGTGACCTCGATCACCGGCATGAACAACGGCGTCACCAACCAGACGCTGAACGTGCGCCAGGCGAGCCTCAACAAGGCCTTCGTCCCGACCTCCATCAACGTGGGCGGCTCCTCGGTGCTGACCTTCACGGTCACCAACGGCACGAACAACCCCGCGCAAACGGGCATCAACTTCACCGACACGCTGCCGGCCGGCGTGCTCGTGGGCGCCACGCCGAACGTGCAGACCAACTGCCCGGCGGGCGGCGGCTTCGCGGTGCCAGGCTTCACGGTGACGGCCACCGGCGGCACCAACACCATCGCGGTCACCGGCCTCTCGATGAGCAGCACGGTGGCGAGCTGCGACGTGCGCGTGACGGTCTCGGCCGCGGCCGCGGGCGCGTACACCAACGACTCGACCAACATGTCGGCGCTGGCGCGTGTCACCAACAGCGTGACGCCGTCGACCCTCACGGCGAACGCACTGCCGACACTGACCAAGGCCTTCGGCGCCACGGACATCGGAGTGGGGCAGACCACGGCGCTCACGTTCACGATCACCAACCCGGCGGGCGCCCCGGCGCGCACCGGTGTCGCGTTCACGGATACGTTCCCGGCGGGCCTGGTCATCGCGAATCCGCCGGTGCCGACGACCACGTGCGCGGGCACTCCGGCCTTCACCGCGCTCAACAATACGGGCGTGTTCACGGCGAGCGGCCTCAACGTCGCGGCCGGAGCCTCGAGCTGCACGGTGACGGTCATGGTGACGTCGGCCACCGCCGGCGCCTACGTGAACGGTTCGGCGCAGGTCACCTCGATCACGGGCCTGAACAACGGCGTCACCAACCAGACGCTGAACGTGCGCCAGGTGACGCTCAACAAGGCCTTCGTCCCGGCCACGATCAACGCGGGCGGCACCAGCACGCTCGTCTTCACGTTCACCAACGGCACGGGCAACCCGGCGCAGTCGGGCATGGGCTTCACCGACACGCTGCCGGCCGGCGTCACCGTCGCCGGCACGCCGAACGCGCTCTCCAACTGCCCGGCGGGCGGCGCGCTGGCCGCCCCGGTGTTCACGCTGACGCCGCCGAACACGATCTCCGGCGTTGCCATGAACGCGGGTGTGGCGAGCTGCGAGTTCCGCGTGGACGTGACCTCCGCCACGCCGGGGGTGTACACCAACGCGACGGCCAACTTCTCGGCCGTCACGCGCCTGGACGTGAGCGGCATCAACGCGCAGCTCACCGTGCAGGCCCAGCCGACGCTCACCAAGGCCTTCGGTGCCAGCGACATCGGCGTGGGCCAGCAGACCTCGCTCACCTTCACGATCGCGAACCCGGCGGGCGCCCCGGCGCGCACCGGCGTCGCGTTCACCGATACCTTCCCGGCCGGCCTCGTCATCGCCAACCCGCCGGTTCCGACGACCACGTGTACGGGCACGCCGGCCTTCACGGCCGTGAACAACACGGGTGTCTTCACGGCGAGCGGCCTCAACGTCGCGGCCGGCGCCTCGAGCTGCACGGTGACGGTCACGGTGACGTCCACTACCGCCGGCGCGTACGTGAACGGCTCGGCCCAGGTGACCTCGATCACCGGCCTCCTCAACGGCGTCACCAACCAGACATTGAACGTCCGCCAGGCCACGCTCACGAAAGCCTTCGCACCCACCAGCATCACGGTGGGCGGCACGCCGAGCGTGCTCACGTTCACGCTCACCAACGGTACGGGCAACCCGGCGCAGAGCGGGATCAACTTCACCGACACGCTGCCCTCGGGCCTCGCCGTGGCCGCCACGCCGGGTATCGCGAGCAACTGCCCGAGCGGTGCGGGCGTGGTGACGGCTACCGGCGGCAGCAACACCATCACCGTGACCGGCGCGTCCATGAACGCCGCGCAGGCGAGCTGCACGATCTCCGTGAACGTGTCGCCGTCGGGCACGCCGTCCACGGCCACATGCCCGGGCAACGCAGCCAACACGAACGGCGCCGCGCAAATCACCGGCATCGCCCGCACGACCAACGGCGTGACCGACCAGTGCCTCTCGGTGGTCTCCGCCACGCCCACGCTCGCCAAGGCGTTCAGCCCGACGACCGTCGCGCTCGGGGCGACCACCACGCTCACCTTCACGATCTCGCAGCCCGCGGGCAACCCGACCTCGACCTTCAGCTTCGTCGACACGCTCTCCAGCGGCCTCGTGGTCGGCAGCGGCGCGGTGGGCGGCACCTGCTCGGGCGGCACCGTCACGGCGACCGCGGGCACCAACACGATCACGGTCACGAACCGCCAGCTGACGGGCACGAGCTGCACGATCACGGTGCCGATCACGCCGTCGACGACGCCGACCGTGGCCACGTGCCCGGCAGCCAACAACACGAACGCCATCGCCAACATCACCGGCCTCGCGAACCTCTCGACCACGGGCATGGCGAGCGCCTGCGTGGACGTGACGGCGACGCGCCCGACCCTCTCGAAGTCCTTCACGCCGTCCACGATCGCCTCGGGCGGGATCTCGACGCTGCTCGTGACGATCAACAACGCCAACACCGTGCCGATCACGGTGACGAGCGTGACCGACACCTTCCCGACGACGCCCGGCACGATGGTGCGCGCGCCGACGCCGAACACTTCGACGACGTGTACCGGCGGCACGGTCGGCTCGACCGCGGGCAGCGTCACCCTCACGGGCGGCACGGTGCCGGCCGGCGGCTCGTGCACGTTCCAGATCGACGTCCAGGCCCCGACCGCGGGCATCTACGCGAACACCATCGCGGCGGGCGCGCTCGCCACCACCGCGGGCACGAACCTCGCGGCGGCCAACGCCTCGCTCACGGTGACCGCCGTGGCGGACGTCTCCATCACCAAGGCGGGCCCGGCCACGATCTCGACGGGCGCCCCGATCGCCTACACGCTGGTGATCTCCAACGCGGGCCCGGACTCGGCCAACCTGACGGCGTTCAACGACGTCGTCCCGGCCGTCGTGACGGGCGTGAGCGCGATTTGCGGATCGCCCACGGGCGGCGCGGTGTGCGGAACGGTGAACGTCGTGGGCAACACGGTGAGCGGCACGGTCACCACGCTGCCTGCGGGCGCGGCCGTTCAGATCACCATCAACGGCACGGCGCCGGGCGCGGGCACCTTCAGCAACACGGCCACGATCACGCCGCCGGTGGGCGTCGCCGATCCGGTGCCGGGGAACAACACTTCCGCGACGGTCGTGACGACGGTGCAGGCGCCGAACCTCACTCTCGCGAAGACGCACGTGGGCAACTTCACGGTCGGCGCGAACGGCGTCTACACGCTCACGGCCGCGAGCTCAGCGGGCACGCTGGCGACCACCGGCACCATCACCGTCGTCGACACGCTGCCGGCCGGCCTCACGTTCGTGAGCGCCACGGGCACGGGCTGGGCGTGCGTGAGCGCGCCGCCGCTCGTGACCTGCACATCGTCCACCAGCATCCCGGCCGGCGGCTTCAGCGCGCCGATCACGCTGACCGTCGCCGTGGGCCCCACCGCGTTGCCGGCGGTGACCAACGCAGCCGTGGTGTCGGGCGGCGGCGAGCCGGCCGCGCTCGCCACCGACAACGGCGCCTCGGACTACACGATCGTCGTGGCCGTGGGCGTGAACACCTTCGTGCCGGACGGCATGCAAACCGGCGTGCCGGGCTCCTCGGTCTTCTATGCGCACACGTTCACGGCGGCTGCCGCCGGCACGGTGGGCTTCTCGACCGGCAACGTCGCCACGCCGGCGGTCCCGGGCTGGACGCAGCAGATCTACCGCGACGCGGATTGCAGCGGCGCGCTGAACGGGGCGGAAGGCCTGACGATCCTCGCCGGCACCATCGCGGTGAACCCGGGCGACCAGGTCTGCATCATCGTGAAGGACAACATCCCGGGTGCCGCGCCGGGCAACGCGCAGAACGTGATCAGCGTGACGGCCACGTTCAACGGCTCGTCCACGTACGTCCGGACCGACACCACGACGGTGGGCCCGGTCGCGGGCGCCGGCCTCACGCTCTCGAAGACCGTGCGGAACGTGACGCTGGGCGGGGGTGCCCTCACCCTCAACACCGCGCGCCCGAACGACGTCCTCGAGTACACGGTGACGTACCTGAACACGAGCGGCGGCACGGTGAACACCATCGTGATCACGGATGCCACGCCGGCCTTCACGCAGTACCTGTCGGCCGCGTGCGGCGGTCCGCTGCCGGCCAACCTGACGGGCTGCTCCGTCACCACGCAGCCGGCCGTCAACGGCTCGGGCACCGTCGTGTGGACCTTCACGGGAACGCTCGTCTCGAGCGGTACGGGAACCGTCAGCTTCCAGGTCCGGGTGCAACCCTGATGGATAGCACGCAGGTCATCCGCCGACCGCCGGTCGGCCCGATGGGCCGCATCGTGCGCATCGCGGTGATCGCGGTCACCGCCGCGCTCATCCTCGGATCGACCTTCAACGTGGTGCTGGGGAATCGCGACATCGCGGTGCTGTTCGCGCTCGCCGCGCCGCTCGGCATCTCCGCATGGGGCTTCGCACGCGCCGGCCAGCACGAGGCGGCAGTGGTGCTGCTCTCGTCGGTGCTGGTGGCCGTCGTCACGCTCACGCTCTATCTCAGCCCGCTCGGCGTGCACGACCACGCGGTCATCGCCTATGCGGGCGTGCTGCTGTTCAACGCGCTGCTGCTTTCCCGCAAGACGTTCTTCTTCATGGCGCTGGTGGCCCTGGTCTCGGCGACGGCGGTCTTCATCCTCGAGTTCCTCGGGCTCACCAACAGCGAGCTGGGCTCGCTGGTCGCGTGGCCGACGCTGATCGATTTCCTGCTGATCACCGGGCTCGTGGGCTTCATCGGGCGGACCGTGGCCGAGATCCTCTTCGGCAGCATCGGCGACGCGCAGCAGAACGCGATCAAGGATCCGGTGACGGGCCTGTCGAACCGCGAGCGCTTCATCGGGCTCGCCGTGCAGCGGCTGCGCGCCACGGACTCCGACGAGTTCGGCGTGCTGATGGTCGCGGACATCGACAACTTCCGCCGCATGAACCACGTGGTCGGGCACTCCGCGGCGGACCGCATCCTCGCCGAGGTGGGGCGCCGCGTCACCGTGACCGTGCCGGGTGCGCTGATCGCGCGGATCGGCGACGACGAGTTCGCGATCCTCGAGACCGGTGTCGCGAACGAGGCGGCCGCCTACGACGTCGCCCAACGCTGCTCGGCGGCGATGCGCTTCGAGTTCGCCGGCGTCTCCGTCCACGCGGCACTCGGCTTTGCGATCTACCCGCGCGACGCCAACGGCCTCGAGTCGCTGCTGATGGCCGCGGACAACTCGCTCGCCCAGGCGAAACTGCAACCGACAGGCCGCTTCGCCGGGACCTGGGAGCCGAAGTCGTAAAATAGAGGAAATGAGTTCCTCTTCGCGCTTCACGGGCGCGGCCCTGGTCACGGTCGCCGCCTGCGCCTTCTCCGCCAAGGCCGTCATCATCAAGCTCGCCTACCGCCACGGGGTCGACCCCGTGACGCTGCTCGCGTTACGCATGCTGATCAGCGCGCCGTTCTTCCTCGCCCTCGGCCTGTGGTCGGCCCGCGGCGAGCACGTGATGCCGCTCACCCGGCCCGATTGGCGCGCGGTGGTGCTGCTGGGGATGATGGGCTACTACCTCGCGAGCCTGTTCGACTTCATCGGCCTGCAGTACATCACCGCGGCCCTCGAGCGGCTGGTTTTGTTCCTGTACCCCACGATGGTGCTGCTGCTGGCGGCGGTCTTCTTCAAGCGGAAGGTTACGGGGCGCGACATCCTCGCGCTTGCCCTTTCATACGGTGGAATCGCGCTCGTCGTGGCGCACGACTTTTCATTGTCGGGATCCAACGTTGCGCTCGGTGCCTTCTGGGTATTCCTCTCCGCGTTGTTCTACGCGGGATACCTCCTCGGAAGCGGGCGCTACGTGGAGCGTCTCGGCAGCATGAGATTCGCCTGCTATGCCGCGCTGGTTTCGTGTGTTGGCGTGGTGGGACACTTCTTCGTTACCAACGACGGAGCGCTGCTCTTCAACCAGCCGACGGCTGTCTACTGGCTGTCGCTCACGATGGCGCTGGTGTCCACCGTCATTCCCATCGTGCTGACCGCGGAGGGAATCCGCCGGATCGGGGCGAGCCATGCCGCGATGATCGGGGCGGTGGGGCCGGTCGCCACGATCTTCCTGGGGTACTGGTTCCTGGACGAGCAGATCACCGCGATCCAGCTTGCGGGCGCTGCGCTGGTGCTGGCGGGCGTCCTTGCGATCACCCTGCAGAAGAAAAAGGGCTGACGCCCCGTAAACCCATTCCGGCGAAAGGCGTTCTCCGCAGATAAACGTGGATAAACGCTGATGAAGAGCCAAGAAGAGAGGCAAAGACTCAATGCGGTCACCGAGGCTGCGCTGGCGTGCGCACGGATTCCTTGAAAAGGTCTACGAGAACGCACTGGCGATAGAGCTGACAGAGAGTGGACTGGGTGTTGTCCAGCAGCCGCATGTCGAAGTTCGTTACCGGGACAAGGTCGTGGGCGACTACTGCCCCGACCTGATAGTCGACGGTGTGGTTCTAGAGGTAAAGGCAGCGGGCGGTCTCGAGGAAACTCATATTCAGCAATGCCTGAACTATCTCCGCGCCACGGACCTATGCATAGGGCTCGTTCTCAATTTCGGCCGTGCCCGTGTTCAGTACCGTCGAGTCGTCTGGGAGTTCTGAGCCCTTTCCTTATCTGCGTTTATCCCCGTTTATCTGCGGAGGACGCCTTTCGCCTTAGTCTTTTATAATTGGCGCGTCAGCGCTTTTTATCCCCTCGGAGAAAGAAACCATGAAGAAGCCCATGCGCGTCGCCGTCACCGGCGCCGCAGGCCAGATCGGCTACAGCCTGCTGTTCCGCATCGCCAGCGGCGAGATGCTCGGCAAGGACCAACCCGTCATCCTGCAACTCCTCGAGATCCCCGACGAGAAGGCCCAGAAGGCGCTGAAGGGCGTGATGATGGAGCTGGACGACTGCGCCTTCCCGCTGCTGCAGTCGATGGTGGGCACGTCGGACGCGAACGTCGCGTTCAAGGACGTGGACGTCGCCCTCCTGGTCGGTGCCCGCCCGCGTGGCCCGGGCATGGAGCGGAAGGATCTGCTGGAAGCCAACGGCGCGATCTTCGTGCCGCAGGGCAAGGCGATCGGCGAGGTGGCTTCGCGCGACGTGAAGGTGCTGGTCGTGGGCAACCCCGCGAACACCAACGCGCTGATCGCGATGAAGGCCGCCAAAGGCCTGAAGCCTTCCCAGTTCACGGCGATGATGCGCCTCGACCACAACCGCGCCCTCACGCAGGTCGCGCAGAAGACCGGCAAGGCCGTGACCGACGTGAAGAAGATGTCGATCTGGGGCAACCACTCGGCCACGCAGTATCCGGATGTCTTCCATGCCGAAGTCGCGGGCAAGAATGCCGCGCAGACCATCAACGACCAGGCCTGGATCGAAGGCACGTTCATCCCGACCGTGCAGAAGCGCGGCGCGGCCATCATCGACGCGCGCGGGCTTTCGTCCGCGGCTTCGGCGGCGAACGCGGCCATCGACCACGTGCGCGACTGGGTGCTCGGCTCGTCGGAGTGGGTGTCGATGGGCGTGCCGTCGGACGGCAGCTACGGCATTCCCGAGGGCATCATCTTCGGCTATCCGTGCACGACCGCGAACGGGCAGTACACGATCGTGAAGGGCATCGAGCACAACGACTTCGCCAAGGCGAAGATCGCGGCGACGCAGAAGGAGCTCGAGGAAGAGCGCGCGGCCATCGCGCACCTCCTGAAGTAGTCCGCAGGGAAGTAATCCGCAGAAACGAAAGCGCCCTCCGAGGAGGGCGCTTTTTTTATTTCTTCGTGGCGCCCGCGAGCTTGTCCAGCAGGGCCTTGTCGGTGCGAGGGTTGCAGGCGAGGAAGAGCGGCTGCCGCTTCACGACAAGCACTTCCTTCAGGTCCTTCACGCCCGCTTTTGTGGCGACATCCTTCGCGGTGGCCGACGTCGTGATCCACAGGTCGATGTGGTCTGGATCGCTCTTCGGCGACGCGAGCCGCTTCGGGTTCTCCGCATCGGTGGCGGCCTCTCGAATGCTCGAGGCACCTTCGGCGCGCATGTACTCCACCTTCGCGTCGTTCTTCACGCTGCCGATCTTGTAGAACCGGGCATCGCGCGCGGCGGCGAGCTTCTTGTCGAACGAAGGCAGGCCGTAGAGCGCCCACGTGTTGTCGGCGATGGGGCCATACCACTTGAATAATTTCTCGCGCGCCTCGACGCGCGCGGTCGAGAAGATGCACATGTTGGCATTGGTTTGTGCCTTCTTGTACGCCTCGTCCCACGGGAGGACGGTGATCGTCGATTCGACGCCGGTCTTCGCGAGCAGCTCGCGGACGGCAGCCGTCGCCGATCCCTTGCGGCGAGGGGTGGGTCCTGATTGCCGCGTAGGAGGTTACCGACCCACCTCCAGCGTTTTCATAAACAGAATGTTTACGAAAAGGGAAACGCCGTGTGCACAGTCCTTCATTCGTCTGCGGCGAGCACCGCTCCGGCGATGGCGATCGTGATGGCTGTAGCCACCACGGCGAGCGCGCTGGGCGTGAGGTAGTGCGAAGCCGAGAGGTCGAGCACGCCCTGCAGCGCTGAGGTGCCGGAGGGGGCGAAGAGCGCGGCGAGCAGGCCGCCCAATGCGGTGGAGCCGAGGATCAGGAACGCCTTCCACCACGAGGCGCGCGGCTTCGGCGGGGGCAGTGCGCCCATCACGCGGGCGGTGAAGAAATCGTCGGCCAGCGGGGCCTGGGCGTCTTCGAGGAGGAGTTGTTCCAGCGTCTTCATGCCGCGTCCTTTCCGGCGAGCCGCGCGCGCAGCTTCGCCTTCGCTCTCAATACATGGGTCTTCACGGTGCCCAGCGGGATGCCGAGGGCCTGAGCGGCTTCCTCGTGGGAGAGGTCGCCGTAGTAGCACGCCGCGATGGCCGCGCGTTCGCCGTCACTCAAAGTTGCCAGCGCGCGCTCGAGGTCGATGATCGAGGCGGCGTCGGGGAGGTCGGCCTGCGATTCGTCGGCCATCACGACACTGTCGGGATCGTCCAGCAGCACCTCGCGCTTCTTGCGGGCTTCGCTTTGCCACGCGTTGAACGCGATGCGGTAGATCCACGTCGAGAAGCGCGCCTCGAAGCGGAAGTGGCGCAGGTTCTTCCACGCCAGGACGAACGTCTCCTGCGCGAGGTCGTCGGCGAGCCCGAAGTCGCCCTTGGTGAGGCGGCGAAGCACCGTGCGCACACGCGATTGATGGCGGTTCACGAGCTGCGCGAACGCGTTGCGGTCGTCGCGCTCGAGGACGGCGAGGATCAGCTCGGCGTCCGTCGCGGACGCAGCCGGGGGCATCGAGCGGGCTAGCGGGGCGGGTTCGCCTTCGAGTCGCGCCGCTCGATCGCCCACGCGACGAGCAGCGCCACGCCCATCAGCCCCGGGATCAGCCCGACCGACCACGGGCCGCGCATCTCCTCGAACAGGAAGCCGAACGCGATCCCCAGGGCCACCAGCACGAGGCCCCCGCGCAGCGCCGCGGTCTGGCCCCGCGGCGGCGGGGCGACCAGCTCGGGCGGCACGGGCAGCCCCTTCTCCGCGAGGCGCATGATCGTCTCGTGCGTCATTCGCAGCTTGCGGTGCTTGAACCAGAGGATGAGGGCCACGAGGAGCACCGGCAGGCCGAAGGTCACGACCATGCCGATGATCGCGACCAGCGTCTCGTTCGCTTGCATCGAATTCTCCAGGCGCCGGGAGGGCGGCCAACGTTACCATGCCCCCTTTGATGCACCGGACGGGCCATTCGGATTTGTTACCAATTACGGAACGGGGTCCCGGCCAGCCCCGTCCGATCGTAGAATGGACACATCTTTCCCGAGGAGACCGCCATGAAAACCGCCTTCGCCCTCGCCGCAACCCTGGCCCTCGCCGCCGGCTGCGCCACCCAGGATGTCCAGGTCGCCCAGGCGACGCCCACCTGCAAGGTCGCGCCGGTCACCACCGCCAGCGCCACCGAGGCCAGCGTCAAGAAGCCGGTCTCCGAGATCCGCCAGCGCGAGGCGCAGATGGACCTCGCATCCTCCAGCTACCGGATGCGCAACCTCGATCGCCAGGGCCTCTTCATGAACAACGTCGAAGACGCCATCCGCGACTGCGATACCGCCATCAACCGGTAGCGAACGTCAGTCGCCGGCCATCTCTTCGGCGACGCTTTCGGTGACGGCGGGCTCCTGGGGCGGCCCCGGGAGCTCGTGCATCTTCGCCAGCGGCGAGAGCCACGTCGCCAGCACCCCCAGCAGCAGCGCACCGACGCCCGCGGCGATCATCGCCGACCTGAGGCCGTAGTGGTCCGCGACCCAGCCGCCGGCGATCCCGCCCAGCGGCGCCGTGGACACCGTGAGGCAGATCATCGTCGCCGTCACGCGCCCCAGCAGGCGGTCGGGCGTCACCGCCTGGCGTAGCGTGAGGTAGTTGATGAAGAACACCATCGCCGTCAGGTCGAGCAGGAACATCCCCAGCCCGAAGACGGCCGAGGCGAGCCAGTAGGGGCCCATCGCCGCACCCATCACGAGCCAGGCGACACCCGTGCCGGTGATGCCGGTCAGCATCGTCGGGCCCATGCCGAAGCGCGCGTTCAGCCGCGCCGTGAGCGTGGCCGCGGCGAGCGAGCCGATGCCCGCCAGCATGAAGAGCGCGCCCACGTGCCCCGCGGAGAAGTTGAGCTCCCGGGCGCAGAAGAGCACCACGATCGCGATGAAGGCGTGGCGGAAGACCTGCCAAGTGCCCAGCACCCACACGAGCGCCCGCAGCGTGCGGTTATGCCAGATCGTGCGCAGGCCCTCGAGGATTTCCTCCTTCACCGAGCTGCGCTTCACCTTCGGCGCATCGCTCTCGCGCGGCGGGATGCCGCGCAGCATCCACGCCGAGAAGAAGAACGAGAACGCGTCGAGCAGGATCGCGAACGGCGCCGTCAGCCACTGGATGAGGATGCCCGCCAGGCCGGGGCCGACCAGCTGCGCGGCCGAATCCGCGACGCCGATCTTCGCGTTCGCCTCGACGAGGTTTTCGCGCCCGACGCGCTCGGTCATGAACACCTGGTACGCGGGCCAGCCCAGCACCGTCCCGGTGCCCACGAGGAAGCCCACGGTGTAGAGGACCGGCATCGAGAGCACGCCGAACCATGCGCACAGCGGCACCGCGAGCAGCGCCAGGCCGCGGCCGACGTCCGACGCGATGATCACCGGGAGCTTCGGCGTGCGGTCGACGATGACGCCCGCGAACAGCCCGAAGAGCGGGAAGGGCAGCGCCTCGAGGGCCGTGAGCACGCCCACCTCGAACGGGCTCGCGTCCAGCAGCAGGGCGGCCGTGAGCGGCAGCGCCAGGAAGGTGATCTGCCCGCCGAAGTGGGTGATCGTGAGCGAGCCCCAGAGCTTGCGGAAGTCCGAGGAGAGCCAGAGGCCCGTGAACCACAGGCGGGGGTGCAGCGATTTGATCAGGGAAGCCATGTTCTTCTTGTCCTTCGTCCAATAGCGCGACCTGTGTCGCGAATCCAGCGCGACACTCGTGAGGCTTGTCGGGCTAGGGGGTCAACGACGGCGGAGGACGGAATTCCCGAACCACGCCGAAGCGGCCATGCGAATGCCGCCGCGCAGCGCGCTGGAGGCAATGACCGGGAGGTCGTGGGATCGCATGTTCTAAATGTCCGGATCGGGGTGGGGAATTCGTGCAGCCATTATATACTTCGCGCCACTCTCAAGTCACGGGGATACCCCATGTTCGGCCGGCTGCTCCCCCAGGAAGGGCGGTACTTCGAGCTCTTCAACGCCCATGCGGACCAAGTGGTGATCGCCGCGCGCCACCTGCAGGAGCTGATGCGCGACTTCGAGAACCGCGACAAGTATGCGAAGGCCATCGACGAGGCCGAGCACGCCGCCGACCGGATCACGCAGGAAGCCATCCGCCTGCTGCATACCACTTTCATTACCCCGCTCGACCGCGACCAGATCCACGGCCTGGTGAATACCCTCGACGACATCTGCGACCTGATGCAGGACACGGCCGAGTCGATCACGCTCTACGACATCAAGCGGATCACGCCGGAGACCGAGCGCCTGGCCGACATCGCGGTGAAGTGCTGCGAGCGCGTGAAGGACGTGGTGAACCTGATCGGCAAGCCCGAGCAGTCGGAAGCGCTGCTGAAGACCTGCGAGGAGATCGACCGGCTGGAAAGCGACGCCGACCGCGTGATGCGCTCGGCGCTCTCGCGCCTCTTCCGCGAGGAGCAGGACGCGCGCGAGATCATCAAGATGAAGGCGATCTACGAGCTGCTGGAGGAGATCACCGACCGCTGCATGGACCTCGCGAACCTGGCCGAGGGCATCGTCCTCGAGAATTCCTGACCGCCATGGGCGGACTGGAGATCGGCCTCGGCACGCTGGTGCTGCTCGTGGTGCTGGCCCTGGCGTTCGACTTCATGAACGGCTTCCACGACGCGGCGAACTCGATCGCCACGGTCGTCTCGACCGGCGTCCTCAGGCCGCAGCACGCGGTGGCCTTCGCCGCGTTCTTCAACTTCGTCGCGCTCTTCATCTTCCACCTCAAGGTCGCCGCCACGGTGGGCACGGGCATCGTCGATCCCGCGGTGGTAGACCAGTACGTGATCTTCGGCGCGCTGTGCGGCGCGATCGCCTGGAACGGGATCACGTGGTGGTGGGGCCTTCCGTCGTCCTCGTCGCACGCGCTGATCGGTGGCCTCGTGGGGGCCGCGGCCGCGAAGGTGGGCTTCGGCGCGATCATCACCTCGGGCATCGGCAAGATCGTCCTCTTCATCTTCCTCTCGCCGGCGCTGGGGTTCCTCTTCGGAGGCCTGCTCCTCGTGGTGGTTTCCTGGGTCGTGCGCCGGTCGACGCCCACCCGGGTGGACCGCTGGTTCCGGCGCCTGCAGCTCGTCTCCGCCGGCCTCTATTCGCTCGGCCACGGCGGCAACGACGCGCAGAAGACCATCGGCATCATCTGGCTGGTGCTGATCGCGGCGAACGTCGAGGGCGCCAAGGAGCAGGTGCCCTACTGGGTGGTGATCTCCTGCTACGTGGCCATCGCCCTGGGCACGATGTTCGGCGGCTGGCGCATCGTGAAGACGATGGGGCAGAAGATCACGAAGCTGAAGCCCATCCATGGCTTCTGCGCCGAGACGGGCGGGGCGATCACGCTCTTCCTCGCCTCGTTCCTGGGCGTGCCGGTCTCCACCACGCACACCATCACCGGTGCCATCGTCGGCGTCGGCTCCACGCGCAACATCAACACCGTGCGCTGGGGCCTGGCGGGCACCATCGTATGGGCGTGGATCTTCACGATCCCGGCCTCCGCGCTGATCGCCGCGCTCGGCTGGACGATCGGCCGGCTGATCCTCTAGCTTTCGGGGGTCGTTGGCGGGATTCCCGCCGCAATCTCGTTCTATCCGGTGAGCGCCCCCATTCCGGGCGCGACTGGAGGCGACGATGAGGAAGCTCCCCCTGGTAGTCCTGCTCGCGGCGCTGGCCGTGCCCCCGGCCCTGGCCGACTGGGACGAAGCGCGCGAGAAGCGCGACGCCGCGGAGCGCAAGGCGCAAGCCGCCGAGAGCGCGCGCAAGAAAGCCGAGATGGATCGCATCCGGAGCGATACCGAGCTCAAGGCGGCCCGCGCCTACCTGGGGCCGGCCGCGGAGGGCAAGTCCGACGCCGAGGCCAGGCGCCTCTACGCCGAGAAGATGGCCGTCATCCAGCGTGCGGGGAAGGGCGATGCGGCCGCGAAGGCGCAGCTCCAGGGCCTGAACCCCGAGCAGCAGGCGCAGATGGACGCGGCCATGAAGGGCATGACCGGCAAATCCCTCACCGAGTTCAACTCGATGAGCGACGCCGAGATGAAGGCCTACCAGCGCGACATGGAGAAGAAGTACGGCAAGTAGCGATGCCGTGGCGAACCTTTCGCCGTCCGGGGGGCCTACCTCTCAACGAACACGAAAGGGAATCGCAATGACCGACGAAATCGCCAAGCTGTACGAGATGATCGAGGACCTCGACGTCGCGATGATGACCACGCGCCGCCGCGACGGCCACCTGGTCTCGCGAGCGATGTCCACGCAGAAAGCCGCGCCGGGCGCCGACCTCTGGTTCGTGACCTCGAACGCCACCCACAAGCTGGACGAGCTGATCGAGGACCCGCATGTAAACCTTGCCTACTACAAGGACCGCACGCGGGAATGGATTTCCGTCTCCGGGATCGCCACGGTCACGCAGGACCGCGCCACGATCGCGCAGCTTTTCGCCGAGGACTGGAAGGTGTGGTTCGGCCGCGAGGGCGACTCGCGCCATGGCACCCCGGACGATCCGCGCATCGTGCTGATCGGCGTCGAGGTCCACTCGGCGATGTTCCTCGAGGTGGACAAGCCGCAGCCCGTGGTGCTCTTCGAGCTGGTGAAGGGCTGGATTACCGGCAAGCCCGCGGAGCTCGGGAAGATGCACCACATCCAATGACCGTCTCGCAAATGACCGTCATTCCCGCGTAGGCGGGAATCCACCTGGGCCCCCGCTTTCGCGGGGGCGACGGTGGTTCAGTCGGCCTTGATGCTGGCGTCGGCGACGACCTTGCGCCACATCTCGATCTCGGTCTTGATCGTCGTGCCGAACTGCTGGGGGGTTCCGCCGGCGGGCGCCACGCCGTCATTCTGGAGCTGGTCCTCGGTCTCCTTGAGCTTCAAGGCCTTCACCACCGCGGCGTTGATCTTGTTCACGATCTCCGGCGGCATGCCCTTCGGCCCGATGAGGCCGTGCCACAGCGTCACGTCGTAGCCCGGCACGCCCGCCTCGATCACCGTCGGCGTGTTCGGCAGCGCGGGAATGCGCTTCGAGGTCGTCACCGCGAGCACGCGCAGCTTCCCGGCGTTGATCTGCGGCATCGCGGTGGACGCGCTGCTGAAGAACACCTGCGTCTGCCCCGCGATCGTGTCGGTCATCGCCGGGCCGCTGCCCTTGTAGGGCACGTGCGTCATCTTCGTTCCGGCCTTCAGGTTGAAGTACTCCGACGCGGCGTGGACGATGCTGCCGGAGCCGGAGCTCGCGAAATAGATCTCGTTGGGCTTGGCCTTCGCGAGCGCCACCAGCTCGCCCAGTGTCTTCGCGGCGACGTTCGGATTGACGACGATCAGCAGCGGACCCTGCGAGATCTGCACGATCGGCGTCATGTCGGCGACGGGATCGAAGTTGATCTTGTAGACGCTGGGATTGACCGTGTAGCTGGAGGCGATGAGGGTGAGCGTGTAGCCGTCGGGCGGCGACTTGATGCCCTGCTCGGCGCCGATGTTGCCGCCGGCCCCGGGCTTGTTCTCCACGATGAACGGCTGCTTCAGCTCTTCCGAGAGGCGCCGTGCGATGTAGCGCGCGATGAAGTCCGAGCCGCCGCCGGGCGCAAACGGCACGACGATGCGCACCGGCTTGTTCGGCCAGTCGGCGGCCTGGGCGTGGGCGAGCGAAGGCGCGGCGAGGAGCGCGGCGATCGCGAGGGCGATCCGGACGCGGGCGCGGTGCATCGGGTTCATGGATTTCTTCTCCTTGGACGGGTTGTTGTTCTTCATGCGGCGACCAGGCGGCGCGTCGGCACGAGCACCGAGCCTTCCATCAGGCGGCGCGCGGTGCGATAGACGACGGCTTCTTCGACATGCGGCGTGGCGCCGCCGGTGACGCGGGCGGCGACCGGCAGCCGCCCCGAGGGATGGCCGATCATCAGGTCGGCGTTCGGGTCCTCGGGCAGGCGCGCGAGCTGGGCGGCGATCGTTCCGGGAATGCGCATCGCGGAAGCGAGGCACATCGCGCCGGTGAGAGGAGACGCGCGGTGGGGCTGCCCCGCGGAGATCGAGCGCACCGTGATGTGCACGTCCGAGGCGGGCAGGATCTTTCCGCTCAGCATCGGGTTGTCGCGCGGCGTCGAGAGGATGCCGACCTGCGGCATGTTGCGGACTTTCGTGCGCGCCTCGTCCGCGGTCTTCACGATGCCCATGCGCACGGCCGACGCGACGCGGATCTCCTCGAAGCGCGCGATCATCGCGGCATCGGCCTCGAGGTCCGCGGGCAGCTCGGTGCCCTGCAGGCCGACGTCCTTCGCGGAAACGAACACGACGGGATTCGCGGCATCGACGAACGACACCTCGATCTTGCCAAGCCCGGGAACATCGAGCACGTCGCGGGCGTTGCCCGTCGGCAGCAGCTTGCCGGTGCCGGCACCACCCGGATCCAGAAATGCGAGGCGGATTGGAGAGCCGGTGCCCGCCACGCCCTGCAGGACGAAATCGCCATCCACCGCGGCCTTGCCGCCATCGAGTGAGAAGCGCGCGACGATGACCTTGCTCGTGTTGGTGTTGTGGATCCTCACGGTCGCCGTGTCGCCACTCGCGTCGACCAGGCCTTCGTCCACCGCGAACGGGCCGACGGCCGAGGAGATGTTCCCGCAGTTGGCCTTGTACTGGACGATCGGCGCGTCGACGGCCACCTGCCCGAATGTGTAGTCGACGTCGGCATCCGGCCGCGACGGCTTGCCGATGATGGCGATCTTCGAGAGCGACGAGATGCCGCCGCCCAGCCCATCCAGCTGGCGCTTGCCGGGATCGGGGCTGCCGATGGCGAGCGCGAAGATCGCGTCGCGTTGCTTCGGATCCGCGGGCAGGTCCTCGGCGCGGAACATGATCGCGCGGCTGGTTCCTCCCCGCATGTAGACGGCGCGGATGGCGGTTTGCGGCATGGTCAGGCAGCCTCCTTTTCGGGTTCGGCGCCGAGACGGCGCAGGACGAACGGCATCATGCCGCCCGCGACCCACACGTGCTGCTCGTTCGGCGTCTCGATGCGGCACTTGAGTTGAATCGTCTCGATCGTCCCGTCGGCGCGATGGATGCGTAGCGGCAGCATCGCGCGCGGTGCCACGCGGTGCGCGAGGCCTGCGAGATCGAAAGTCTCCGAGCCGTCGAGTCGCAGCGTCTGGCGCGTGACGCCCTCGGGAAACGCGAGCGGCAGGATGCCCATCATCACGAGGTTCGAGCGGTGGATGCGCTCGAAGCTCTCGGCGATCACGGCGCGTACGCCCAGCAGCGCCGAGCCCTTGGCGGCCCAGTCGCGCGACGAGCCCGCTCCGTAGTCGCGTCCGGCGACGATCACCAGCGGCACGCCTTCGGCCGCGTAGCGCTCGGCCGCGTCGAAGATGCTCAGCACTTCGCCACTCGGCACGTGGCGCGTGATGCCGCCCTCGCGGCCGCCGGCGAGCTCGTTCTTGAGACGAATGTTGGCGAACGTGCCGCGCACCATCACCTCATGGTTCGCGCGGCGCGATCCGTACGCGTTGAAATCGACGGAGGCCACGCCGCGCTCGCGCAGGTGCAACGCCGCGGGCGAGCCGGCGGCGATGTTGCCCACCGGCGAGATGTGGTCGGTGGTGATCCCGTCGCCCAGCATCAGCAGCGCGCGTGCGGCTTCGATGTCCGGGACGGGCGCGGCTACGGTCTCGAAGGAATCGAGGTAGGGCGGGCGGCGAATGTACGTGCTCTTCGCGGCCCACGGGAAGAGCGTGCCCTCCGGAGCCTCGAGCGCGGCCCATTCGGGGCTGCCGTCGAAGAGCGTGGCGTAGCTTTTCTCGAAGAGCTCCGGGGAGAGCACGTTGGCGCCCAGCTCGGCCACCTCGGCGTTCGAGGGCCACAGCTCTCGTAAGTAAACGGGCTTGCCGTCGCGGTCGGTGGCGAGCGGCTCCGACGTGAGGTCGATCCCCACGTGGCCCGCGATCGCGTAGGCCACGACGAGCGGCGGGGACATGAGGTAGTTGGCGCGCGCGAGCGGATGGATGCGGGCTTCGAAGTTGCGGTTGCCCGAGAGCACCGCGCAGGCGACGAGGTCGCGTTCGCGGATCTCCTCGGCGACTTTCGCATCGAGCTCACCCGAGTTGCCGCCACACGTGGCGCAGCCGTAACCCGCCACCTGGAAGCCGAGCGCGTCGAGATCCCGCTGCAGGCCGCTCGCTTCGAGGTAGCGCCCCACGACGAGCGAGCCGGGTGTGAGCGAGGTCTTCACCCACGGCTTCGACAGGAGGCCGCGCGCGACGGCCTTCCGCGCGAGCAGGCCGGCAGCGAGCATCACGGCCGGGTTCGACGTATTGGTGCAGCTCGTGATCGCGGCCACGACGATCGCGCCGTCGGAAAGCGTGCCCGTATCGGACGCGCCTCGCGTCATCTCCTCGCGGAAGTTTTCCGGCACGGCGCCGAGTGCCACGCGCGAGTGGGGCTTGCGCGGCCCCGCCACCGTCGGTTCCACGGTGGAGAGATCGAACTCGACGACATCGCTGAACGTGGGCTCGCGCGTCTCCGCGTCGCGCCACAGGCCCTGCGCGCGCGCATACGCCTCGACGAGGGCCACTCGCTTGGCATCGCGCCCGGTGAGCTCGAGATAGCGAAGCGTCTCCGTATCGATCGGGAAGAGGGCGCACGTCGAGCCGAACTCCGGCGCCATGTTGGCGAGCGTGACGCGGTCGGCGACCGGGAGTGTCGCGAGCGCGGGGCCGCAGAACTCGACCAGCGCGTCGATCACGCCGAACGCGCGCATCGTCTTCGTGAGTGTCAGCACGAGGTCGGTCGCGGTGATGCCTTCGCGGAGCTGCCCCGTGAGGCGCACGCCCACGATGCGCCCCAGCGGAACGATGAGCGGCAGGCCCAGCATCGCGGCCTCGGCCTCGATGCCGCCCACGCCCCAGCCGAGCACGCCGACGCCGTTCACCATCGTGCTGTGGCTGTCGGTGCCGACCATCGTGTCGGGGAAGGCGATCGGTTTTCCGTCGTGCGTCCCTGTGCGCACGACCTGCGCTATGCGCTCGATGTTCACCTGGTGGAGGATGCCGTTGCCCGGCGGGACGACACGCAGGCTGTCGAACGCGCCCTGCGCCCAGCGCGCGAGCTGGTAGCGCTCGGCGTTGCGCTCGAACTCGCGCGCGAGGTTGAAGGAGAGCGCCCCGGCGTGGCCCGCGCGGTCGACGATGAGCGAATGGTCGATCACGAGATCGACGGGGATCTGCGGGTTGATGCGCGACGGCTCGCGGCCCTGGTCTCGCATTGCGTCGCGCAAGGCCGCGAGGTCGACGAGGGCGGGAATGCCGGTGTAGTCCTGCATCAGGACGCGCGCGGGGTGGAAAGGAACGGCGAGCGTTTGGGGGGCTTCGGGCTTCCAGCGCAGCAGCGTCTCGAGATCCGCCGCGGTGACGCCGTTGCGCCCCACGTGGCGAAGCACGTTTTCCGCGAGGATGCGAAGGCAGGCCGGGATCGTGTCGACCGCGATGCCCGCCTCGATCGCGAAGGCATCGACGCTGTAGTACGAGGCACCGCTTTCCGGGGGGAGGGAACGCAGAAACATGGGGTAACCACGTTAGCATGGCCGGCCACCACTGGACCCGCGCTGTTCTATCTGAAGGACCTCTCCTGCCGGTCACTTCCCGGCCAAGGCTGGCGACAGGTAACCTCCCATTTCCGCTCTCCCTCCTCAAAAGACAAGCCGATGAAACCGCTTCCCCGCCGCCGCCAGTTGCTCGCCGCCCTTTCGACCCTCCCCCTGCTCGGCGCGCGCGGCGCGCTGGCCCAGGACAAGTGGCCCAACAAGCCCATCAAGCTGATGATCGGCTTCCCGCCCGGAGGCGGCGCGGACGCGATGGGCCGCCTGGTCGGTGCCAAGCTCGGCGAGCGCCTCGGGCAGCCGGTCATCATCGACAACAAGACGGGCGCCACCGGCACGATCTGCTCGGACATCGTCGCGAAGTCGCCACCCGACGGCTACACCCTGCAAGTCGCGCACATCAACTCGAATGCGATCGGCCCGCTGCTGGTCGCCAAGGGCAAGTTCGACCCGATCAACGACTTCACGCCGATCACGCTGATCGGCATCACGCCGCAGATGCTGTGCCACCACCCGAAGCACAAGTTCAAGGACGTGCCCGACCTCATCGCGTACGCGAAGGCCAATCCCGGCAAGCTCACGTTCGCATCTTCCGGCGTGGGCAGCATCCAGCACATCGCCGCGGAGGACTTCAAGCTGCGCGCGGGCGTGGACATGCTGCACGTGCCGTTCAAGGGGACCGGTGAAGCGATGGCGGCGCTGCTCTCCGGCGACGTGGACCTCACGTTCAGCTCGACGGGCTCCGCGGTGCCGCAGGTGAAGGGCGGGAAGCTGATCCTGCTCGCGGTGGGCTCGCCCAAGCGGCTCCCCGATTACCCGACCACGCCCGCGATCGCCGAGACGCTGCCGGGCTACGACATCTCCACGTGGTATGGCCTGGCGGGACCGAAGAACCTGCCGCTGGCGATCGTCGATCGCATCTACACCGAGGTGCAGGCGATCCTCAAGGACCCGGCCGTCGTGAAGCGCTTCGACGAGCTCGACGCCAAGGTGAGCTCCGGCAGCCCGAAGCAGTTCGGCGATTTCTGGAAAGCCGAGGTCGCGCGCTACCAGAAGCTCATCATCGACGCGAAGATCACAGCATGAATCGGCGCTCGCTGCTGGCTGCCCTCGCGGCGCTGCCCGTAGTGGGCTCTCCGCTCGCGTGGGCGCAGGACAAATGGCCCACGCGGCCGGTCAAGCTGATGGTGGGCTTTCCGCCGGGTGGGGGTGGTGACGGCACCGCGCGCCTCGTGGCCGCCAAGCTCACCGACGCACTGGGCCAGCCCGTCATCGTCGAGAACAAAACTGGTGCCACGGGCACGATCTGCTCGGAGATCGTCGCCAAGAGCGCGCCCGATGGCTACACGCTGCAAGCGGCGAACGCCAACTCCAACGTGATCGGCGCGCTGCTGCTGGCCAAGGGCAAGTTCCATCCGGTGGACGACTTCACGCCGATCGGAATCATCGCCACCTCGCCGAACATGCTCTGCCACCATCCGAAGCACAAGTTCAAGGACGTGGCGGACCTGATCGCGTACGCGAAGAAAAACCCGGGCAAGCTCACGTTCGCTTCGTCGGGCATCGGCAGCCTCCAGCACTTCGCGGCCGAGGATTTCAAGCTGCGCGCCGGCGTGGACCTGCTGCACGTCCCGTTCAAGGGGACGGGCGAGGGGCTGGCCGCGTTGCTGGCGGGCGACGTGGACCTCACCTTCAGCTCCACGGGTACCGCGGTGCCCCAGGTGAAGGGCGGCAAGCTCACGCTGCTCGCGGTGACCACGTCGAAGCGGCTCGCGGAGTATCCGAACGTGCCCGCGATCGCCGAGACGCTGCCGGGCTACGAGATCATCACCTGGTACGGCATCGTCGGGCCGAAGGGCATCCCGCAGCCGATCGTCGAGCGCATCAATGCCGCGATGCTGGCGTTCGGCCAGAGTCCCGACGTCGTGAAGCGCCTGGACGAGTTCGACGCCAAGCCTTCGTCCATGTCGCCGAAGCAGTTCGGCGACTTCCTGCGCTCCGAGGTGGCGCGCTACCAGAAGCTCATCGACGACGCGAAGATCTCCGCATGACCGACATCGCCGAAGCCAAGCGCCAGTTCACGCCCAGCGGGTTCCTGCGCGCGGGCATCAACATGGGCAATCCCGTCATCGCGCAGAAGGATCCGCACGGCGGCGACCCGAAGGGCGTGGGGGCCGCGCTCGCGCGCGAGCTCGCCAGGCGCCTCGGCGTCGACGTGAAGTTCACGACCTACGAGACCGCGGGCAAGCTCGCGGACGCGGTGAAGAACCGCGAGTGGGACGTGGCCTTCCTCGCCATCGATCCGGCGCGCGCGACCGACATCGACTTCACGGCCGCGTACGTCCACATCGAGGGCACGTACATGGTGGCCGAGGCCTCGCCGATGAAGACGCCGGCCGATGCCGACCGCGTGGGCGTGAAGATCGCCGTGGGACTCAAGACCGCGTACGACCTCTACCTCACGCGCGAGATCAAGCACGCCACGCTCGTGCGCTCGGAGAGCTCGAAGGCCGCGATCGCACAGTTCTTCTCGGAGCCGCTCGATGCGGTGGCCGGCGTTCGCCAGCCGCTCGAGGCTTCCGCCGCGAGCCACCCGGGCTACCGCGTGATGCCGGAGAGCTTCATGGTGATCCAGCAGGCCTCGGGCGTTCCGAAGGGCCGCAGTGCCGCGCACGCGTACCTGGCGGCATTCATCGAGGAGATGAAGGCCTCGGGCTTCGTCGCCAAGGCCCTCCGCGACAGCGGGCAGTCCGACGTCGCTGTCGCTCCTCCTGGTTAAGGCAAAAGGCGTCCTCCGCAGATAAACACAGATAAACGCGGATGAACGGCAATCTGGGGTTAGACCCTGCATTGCTGTTATCTGCGTTTATCTGTGTTTATCTGCGGAGGACGCCTTTCGCCTTGGTACGCCGTAGGCGTTACTTGCGCAGTCCGAGGGACTCGACGAGGGATCCGAGGCTCTTCGACTCGTCGTCGACGAACTTGGTGAAGGCGTCGCCCGTCAGCAGGGTCGGGGTCCAGCCCATCTTCGCGAGCATGGCCTTCCATTCGGCGGTCTCGGCCGCGGTCTGGACCATCTTCACGATCTGCGCGCGCTGGGCGGCGGTGATCTCCGGGCCCGCCCACACGCCACGCCAGTTGCCGAACACGACGTCGATGCCTTGCTCCTTGAGCGAGGGGATGCCGTCGATCGCCGTCGGGGCGGAGACCGCCAGCGCGCGCATCTTGCCGCTCTTGATGTGCTCCGCGAACTCGCCCAGGCCGGAGGCGCCGACCTTCACGTGGCCGCCGATGATCGCGGGCACCGCTTCCCCGCCGCCCTTGAACGCGATGTAGTTGATCTTCGAGCCTTCGACGCCAACCGCCTTGGCGATGAGGCCGATCAGGAGATGCTCGGTGCTGCCCGCGGAGCCCGCGCCCCAGTTCACGGCGCCCGGGTTGGCCTTGAAGTCCTTGATGACGTCGGCCATCGTTTTGTACGGCGAGTTCGCCGGCACCACGATCACCGAGTACTCGGCGAGGAGGCGCGCGATCGGGGTGGCCTGCTGCACACGCACGGCCGCACGGTTCAGCTCCACCGCGGCGACGAGCGCCTGGCCCGCGACCATGAGCTGCGTGGGATCGCCCTTCGAGCCGTTCAGGAACGCGGCGAGCCCGATGGTGCCGCCCGCGCCGCCCTTGTTCTCGTACTGCGCGCTGGAGACGAGCTTCGAGTCGAGCATCGTCTTGCCGAGGGTGCGGCCGGTCTGGTCCCAGCCGCCGCCGGGGTTCGAGGGCATCAGGATCTTCACCGGCGATTGGGCGAACGCCGCGAAAGCGGCCGCGCTCAGCAGCGTGGCGGACAACAGTTGCAGGGTCTTCTTCATGGAGTCTCTCCTTGAGGGGTAGTGGTATTCACGCTGCGTTGCGGAATGCGCCGCGAAGGATGTGGGGCAGAACGCCGCCGTCGCGGAGCAGGGCGATCTCGAACAGGGTTTCGACGGCGGCCGTCGCGGCCAGCGCCGTGCGAGTGCCGTCGGCGCGAAGGATCGTGACGGGCACGGCGCCTCGCGGCTTCAGGTCCTCGGGTTGCACGTTCACTTCGATGCGGTCGCCGGCGCGCAATGCGAGCTCCGCGGGCCCGGTGCCCTCGGGCAGGCGCAGCGGCAGGATGCCCATGCCGACGAGGTTCGAGCGGTGGATGCGCTCGAAGCTCGACGCCAGCACGGCGCGCACGCCCAGGAGGCGCTGGCCCTTCGCCGCCCAATCGCGCGAGGATCCGGTGCCGTAGCGGTGGCCGGCGACGATGACGACCGCTGCCCCATCCGCTTCGTAGCGACGGGCCGCCTCCCAGATCGGCACGACCTCGCCGCTCGGCGCATGCAGGGTGTGGGCGACCGGCGCGTCGGGCGCGAGGGCGTTGCGAACCGTGCGATTGTGGAACGCGGCGCGCAGCATCACCTCCCAGTTGCCGCGGCGCGAGGCGAAGACGTTGAGGTCGTCGCGGTCCTCGCCGCGCTCCACGAGGAAGTCGGCGACGAAGCTGTCCTTGGGGATCGCGCTCGCGGGCGAGATGTGGTCCGTGGTGATGTCGTCGCCCAGCACGAGCAGCGGATACGCCGCGTAGCGCCCGAGCAGGCAGCCTGCCTCGACGGAAGCGAAGGGCGGACGGCGCAGCATCGTCGAGCGCGGATCCCACGCGAAGCGGGCGCCGGAGGGACTCTCCAGCGCATGCCAAGCCGGTGCCGCGGTGGCGACCTTGAACGCCTCCGCGAAATCCCGGGTGTCGAGGGCGATCTCCATCGCGGCCTCGATCTCGGCATCCGTCGGCCAGATCTGCTCCAGCGTGACGCGCCGTCCATCGGCGGCAATGAAAGGCTCGTCGCGCAGGTTATGCGACGCGTCGCCCGCGAGCGCGAAGGCCACGACCAGCGGCGGCGACATGATGAAGGCGAGGTCGAGATCCGGATGGATGCGCCCCGGGAAGTTCCGGTTGCCCGACAGCACCGCCACCGGGTGGCCGGGACGCTGCGTCGCGGGCAGCGGGCCCGAATTGCCGATGCACGTGGTGCAGCCGTAGCCCACGATCTGGAAGCCGAGCGCTCCCAGGTCGCGATCGAGGCCGCAACGCGCGAGATAACGCGCCGCGGCCGGAGAGCCCGGTGCGAGCGAGGTCTTCACGCCGGGCGCGACCGTGAGACCCGCCTCGCGCGCCTTGCGCGCCAGGAGACCGGCCGCGATGAGCAACCGGGGATCCGAGGTGTTCGTGCAGCTCGTGATCGCGGCGATGACGACCGGAAATGCCGCATTCCCCGGCGCGGCCTTGCGAAGGGCCTCGGCCGTGTCGAAATAGGGGAGACAATCCTGCGGGCGCTTCGGGCCGGCTACGTTCATGCCGACAGCCGCGAGGTCGATCGAGATCGCCTTCGTGTATCGGGGCACGGCTGCTGGATCGAACCACAGGCCGGTGCGCCGCGCATACGCTTCGACAAGGCGAATCGACTCCTCGTCGCGCCCCGTGCCACGCAGGTAAGTGAGCGTGGCGTCGTCGATGGGAAAGTAGCCGGTGGAGGCGCCGTACTCCGGGGCCATGTTGGCGACGACGGCGCGGTCGCCCGCGGAGAGCGTCGAGACGCCCGGCCCGTGGAACTCGACGAACTCGCCGGAGACGCCGAGCTCGCGCAGGCGCTGCGTCACCACGAGCGCGAGATCCGTGGCCAGCGCGCCGCGGCCGAGCTTGCCCGTGAGCTGCACGCCGATCACGTCGGGAATGCGGAGCGTCACCGGCATGCCGAACATGACGGTCTGCGCCTCGAGGCCGCCCACGCCCCACGCGAGCACGCCGATGCCATTCACCATGGGCGTGTGGCTGTCGGTGCCGATCATCAGGTCGGGCACAGCCCACGTCTCGCCCGCGCGCGTTTCCGTCGTGACGACGGTCGCGAGCTGCTCCAGGTTGATCGTGTGCATGATGCCGGTGCCGGGCGGATGGATGTGCACGTGCTCGAGGCTCTTCGAAGCCCAGCGCAGGAACCGGTAGCGCTCGGCGTTGCGGCGCAGCTCGTGCGCGAGGTTCACCGTGGCGGCGTCGTCGCGTCCGTGCACCTCGACCGCGAGCGAGTGATCCACCGACGCATCCACGTGCAGGACGGGGTTCAGCGATCGCGGATCGATGCCGTGCTCGGCGAGCGAGTCGCGCATGGCCGCGATGTCCACGAGCGCCGGCGTGCTCGTCGTGTCGTGCATCAGCACGCGCATGGGCTGCACCTGGATCTCGGCTTCGCTCGTGCCGTGCTTCTCCCAATCGAGGAGGGCGGCGATCGCTGCATCGCGCTCCTGGCCTTCCTGCGTGCGTGCGACGTTCTCCAGCAGGATTCGAAGGACGACGGGCAGGCGCGCCACGGCAGGGCCGAGGGCGGGCACGTCGATGAAGCGATGGGGGAACGCGGTGGCCATGCTCAATCGCCCACCAGCGCGATCTTCGTCTTGCGGGCGACCACGAGGTGCTTCTCGAGCATGCGCGCGGCCTGCTCGAGCTTTCCCGCCTCGATGAGATCCAGCAGCTTCAGGTGTTCGGTGCACTGGCGCACGACCTTCTCGCGGCTGCGCTTGGCGCGGTACTCGAGCAGGCGGCGGAGCGCGTTCACGCGCCGGATCGCATCGACGAGGAACGGGTTGCCCGAGCCGCCCACCATCACTTCGTGGAAGGTCGCGCCGATCTCGAAGACCTCCGCATCCGACATTCGCTTCAGGCCTCCGTCGAGGAGATCGCGTTGGCGTTGCCGCAGCCGCGCGATGGCGTCAGGCGCGAGGTGATAGCCCGCCGTGCGCAGCGCCGCCGGCTCGATCAGCGAGCGGAAGTGGAAGCTCTTCTCGTAGGCCTCGACCGAGGCCAGCATCGGCTCGAAGGCCCAGCCGTGGCCCGGGAGCCGCTGCAGCCAGCCTTCCTTCGCCATGCGCTCGAGAAGGGCGCGGACATGCGCGCGCGTCGCCTTGTAGCGCCGGGTGAGCGCCATTTCCGTGACGCGCTCGGGAATGCGGCCCGAGAGGCGATCCTCGGCGATGCGGTAGTAGAGGCTGTCGTCATCCCCGGCCGCGGCGGCGACTTCCACGCGTGCGGCCGCGGAGGGGCGCTGGGCGATGAAGTACCCGCGGTTGGGCTGGCGCTCGATCGCCCGCGTTTCCGACAGCAGGGCCAGCGCCCGGCGCACCGGCGAGCGGGACACCCGGAAGTGGTCGGCGAGGCTCTGCTCGGTGATGTGCGCTCCCGGCTCCGCCCCGGAGCGCTCGAGGTGCTCCACGATGCGTTCGGCGAGCCAGGGGACGAGGGAGGGCATGGCGTCATTGTACGCCGGGCCGGCAATCGTACAATCGGCAGGTTTGTATTACTGCTTGTTCCGGATACAAAGGGGCCGGGTCGCCAGCAGGCCCAGGGCCGGCCCCACCGCGACCGGGACGAACAGCCATTCCAGGGGCAGCCTCTCCGCCAGGCGTGCCGCGAGGGCGATGCTGGGGATCGTGATCGCGAAGCCGATGCAGTTCACCAATGTGAGCGTGGAGCCCACGAGCGCCTTCGGCGCGTTCGCCGCGTTCAGCGCCGAGAACTGCGGCGAGTCGCCGACGACGAAGACGCCCCAGGCGACGAGGAAGGCCAGGAAGAAGGGGGCGGGGAGCAGGAACGCGAGCGGCGAGGCAAGGCAGCAGAGCCCCGAGAGCGAGAGCTGCGCGAAGGCGACTTTCGCGCTGCCGGCCGTGCGGGACGCGTAACCGCCCGCGACGCAGCCGATCGCGCCCGCGCCGATGACCGCGAACGACCACGCGGGAACATTCAGCGCGGTACCGTTCATCGCCGCATAGCCCGCGAGCAGCAGCGGGACGAGCGCCCAGAACGTGTAGAGCTCCCACATGTGGCCGAAGTACCCGAAGGCCGAGGCCCGCAGGTCGCGCGACGAGAAGATCTGGAAGACCGCGCGCGGATCGAACTTCGAGCCCTTCACGCCGTACGGACCGTCGTGCACCAGCACGACCATGGCCACGCCGCCCGCCGCGGCGATGATGGAAAGGCTCGCGAGCACCGTGCTCCACGGCATCGATTGCCCGAGGCCCTTCAGCAGGTGCGGGAACGCGGTGCCGAGCACGAGCGCGCCGACGAGCCACCCCAGCGCGTTGCCGAGGCCCTCGCGATACCAGCCTGCGGCGATGCGCATGCCCACGGGATAGATCCCCGCGAGGAAGAATCCCGTCGCGAAGCGCAGCGCAAGGATCGCGGGATAGGGCTCGGCCAGCGCCGGCGTGGCGATGACCAGCGCGTTGGCGATTGCGCCCAGCAACGCGCAAGCAAGGAACACACGCGAGGGCAGGAAGCGGTCGGCGATCGCGAGCACCGCGAACACCAGCGTGCCGGCGATGAAGCCCAGCTGCACGGCCGAGGTGATCGACGCGACGGCGTTGCCCGCGAGCCCCAGCTCCCGCTGAAGGTCCGGCAGCACGGCGTTGCCCGCGAACCACAGCGACGTGCCCGCGAATTGCGAGAGCACGATCACGGGGAGGATGCGGGTGGGACGTTCGGCATTCATGAAAGAAAAAGCCGCCTTTCGGCGGCTTGGTTCAGGCGAAAAGCTCCCTCCGCAGATAAACACAGATAAACGCAGATAAAACCTTGCAGGGCCAAAACCAACAGTGGGTCTATCCGCGTTTATCTGTGTTTATCTGCGGAGGGCGCCTTTCGCCTTTGACTTTGCCCTAGGCCGCGACGGTGGCGGGAGCTTTCGACACGAGCTCGCGAAGGACGAACGGCAGGATGCCGCCATGGAGGTAGTAGTCCACCTCGATCGGCGTATCGATGCGAACCAGCACCGGCACTTCCTGCTTCGAGCCATCCGCGCGGTGGATCACGAGCTTCGCGTCCATCTGCGGCTTGATCCCGCCCTCGACGCCGACCACGTCCACGGTCTCCGTGCCGGTGATGCCGAGCGATTCCGCGGAGGCGCCGTCCTTGAACTGCAGCGGCAGCACGCCCATGCCCACGAGGTTGGAGCGGTGGATGCGCTCGTAGCTGCGCGCCACGACCGCCTTCACGCCGAGGAGCTGCGTGCCCTTGGCCGCCCAGTCGCGCGACGACCCCGTGCCGTATTCCTCGCCGCCGAACACGACCGTCGGGACCTTGTTGCCGATGTACTTCATCGCGGCGTCGTAGATCGACATCAGCTCGCCGCCCGGTTGGTACAACGTGACGCCGCCTTCGACGCGCGTGCCGTCCGGCTTCGGCGGCAGCATGAGGTTCTTCACGCGCACGTTGGCGAACGTGCCGCGCATCATCACCTCGTGGTTGCCGCGGCGGGCGCCGTAGCTGTTGAAGTCGGCCTTCATCACGCCGTTGCCGATGAGGTACTTGCCGGCGGGCGAGGTGTCCTTGATCGAGCCGGCGGGGGAGATGTGGTCCGTGGTGACCGAGTCGCCGAAGATGCCGAGCACTTTGGCACCCTTCACGTCATGCGCCTTGCCCGCGCTCATGCCGAAGCCCTCGAAGAACGGCGGCTCGGCGATGTACGTGGACTTCGGCCAGTCGTAGACCTGGCCCTGGGTTGACGGGATGGCGGCCCACAGCGGATTGTCCTTGGTGAGGTCGCCGTAGAGCTTCTGGAAGACCTTCGGGTCCTGCGCGTACTTGAGGAGCGCGTGGATCTCGTCGGACGTGGGCCAGATGTCCTTCAGCATCACCGGGCCGTGGGTGCCCATGCCGACCGGCTCGTTCTCGAGGTCCTTCAACACCGTTCCGGCGATCGCGTAGGCAACCACGAGCGGCGGCGAAGCCAGGAAATTCGCGCGGATGTTGGCGTGGATGCGTGCTTCGAAGTTGCGGTTGCCGGAAAGCACGGCGGCGCAAACGAGGTCGTTGCCGACGACGGATTCCTCGATCGGCTCGGCGAGCGGGCCGGCGTTGCCGATACACGTGGTGCAGCCGTAGCCCGCGAGGTAGAAGCCCACCTTCTCGAGCGACTCCAGCAGGCCGGCGGCCTTCAGGTAATCCGTCACGACGCGCGAGCCCGGGGCCAGCGACGTCTTGATATGCGGCTTCACCTTGAGGCCCTTCTCGACGGCCTTCTTGGCGAGCAGGCCCGCGGCGATCAGCACGCCGGGGTTGGAGGTGTTGGTGCACGACGTGATGGCGGCGATCAGCACGTCACCGGAGCCGATGTCGATGCCGTCCTTGGTCTTGAAGCGCTTGCCGAGGTCCTCGGGCTTCTTGGAGAAGCCGTTCTCCGCCGGCGGCTTGGAGAAGAGCTCGGTGAACTTGCTCTTCAACGCGCCCAGCTCGATGCGATCCTGCGGGCGCTTCGGACCGGCCACGGAGGCCTTGATGGTGGACAGGTCGAGCGAGAGCTCCTGCGAGTAGGCGATGTCGCCCTTCATCGGCACGCCGAACAGGCCCTGCGCCTTGAAGTAGGACTCGAACGCGTCCACTTCCGCCGGCGTACGGCCGGAGTTGCGGAAGTACTCGACGGTCTTCGAATCGACGGGGAAGAAGCCCATGGTCGCGCCGTACTCGGGCGCCATGTTGGCGATGGTGGCGCGGTCGGGCACGGCGAGCGAGGCGGTACCTTCACCGAAGAACTCGACGAACTTGCCGACCACTTTCGCCTTGCGCAGCATTTCCGTGACGGTGAGCACGAGGTCCGTGGCGGTGATGCCCTCGCGGAGCTTGCCGGTGAGGTTCACGCCAACGACGTCCGGCGTGAGGAAGTACACGGGCTGGCCCAGCATGCCGCTCTCGGCCTCGATGCCGCCCACGCCCCAGCCCACCACGCCCACGCCGTTGATCATCGTGGTGTGGCTGTCGGTGCCGACGAGCGTATCGGGGTAGTACACGCCGTTCTTGTGGAACACGCCGCGCGCGAGGTACTCCAGGTTCACCTGGTGCACGATGCCCACGCCCGGGGGCACGACCTTGAACGTGTCGAACGCCTGCATGCCCCACTTCATGAACTGGTAGCGCTCCTTGTTGCGGGAGAACTCGAGCTTCATGTTGAGGTCGAGCGAATCGGCCGTGCCGTAGTGGTCGATCTGCACCGAGTGGTCGACGACGAGGTCCACGGGCACCAGCGGCTCGACGACCTTGGGATCCTTGCCCATCTTGTGCGCGACACCGCGCATGGCGGCGAGGTCGGCCAGCAGGGGAACGCCGGTGAAGTCCTGCAGCACGATGCGCGCGAGGACGAACGGGATCTCGGCGGTGCGCGCGGCGGTCGGGCCCCAGTTGGCCAGCTCCTTCACGTGCGCTTCGCTGACCTTCTTGCCGTCCACGTTGCGCAGCACCGACTCCAGCACGATGCGCACGGAGACGGGCAGCTTCGAGACGTTCGGGAAGGTCTTGGCGAGCGCCGGCAGCGAATAGAACTGCCCCTTGCCGCCGGAGGCGAGGTTGAAGGACTGGTAGGTGTCGAAGGCGTTATGGGGCATGGATATCTTTCTCTTATTGGCTAGGTAGTGGCCTTGGCTCGAAGCTGCACATCGTACTCGCGTCCCGAGTCGTCCCGGCAGCGGCCGCCGCCGGTGCCGTAGGAGCCGCGGAATTCGCAGCGCAATCCCTGGCCGTCGGCGGATTGCAGCAGGGCGGTGGCGAGCGAGCCCTCGGGATTGTCGACGCTCACGAAGCCGCCGCCCATGCCCCAGCCGCCCCAACCGCGGCGGCCGCCGTAGCCCACGCCGCCGGAGACGTAGCCGGTGGCGCGGTCGGAGGTGACCTGGACCCAGGTGCCGTTGTAGGTGCGGTTCTCGAGCGTGACGGAGACGCGGCCCTCGGATTTGCCGACGTCTTCCAGGATGCCGGCGTACAGCTTGCCGCTGTCGCGCGGCATGAGCGTGATGTCGTACGTCGTGGCGCAACCGCCGAGCAGGGCGGCGAGGATGAGGATCGGGACTCGTTTCATCGGGACCTCCGGGATAGTCGGTTCCCCTTCTGGGACTAGATGGCCATCAGGTCGACGAATTCGTGCACGGGCGTCGCCTCGAGGCGTTTCGGGTCCATGCACAGGTCGAGGATGGCCTGCTGTTGTTTCGACGGGAAGCGGCGGGCGAGGTTCACCTTGAACTTCTCCACCAGCACCGGCATGCCTTCCTTGCGGCGGCGCTTGTGGCCGATCGGGTACTCGACCACGATCTCCTTCATCTTCTTGCCGTCCCTGAACTCCACCGTGAGGCCGTTGGCGATCGAGCGCTTGTCGGGGTCGTGGTAGTCCTTGGTGAATTTCTTGTCCTCGACGCACTCGATCTTGTCGCGGAGCGCGTCGATGCGCTTGTCCTTCGCGACCGCGTCCTCGTAATCGCCCGCGGTGAGGCGGCCGAAGAGGATGGGCACCGCCACCATGTACTGGATGCAATGGTCGCGGTCGGCGGGGTTATCGAGCGGACCCTTCTTGTCGATGATGCGGATGCAGGCCTCGTGCGTGCGGATGGTGATCTTCTCGATGTCGGCCGCGGACTTGCCCAGCTTCGCGAGCTCGCCGTGGATCGTCATCGCGGCTTCCACGGCCGTCTGCGAGTGAAACTCCGCCGGGAAGGAGATCTTGAACAGCACGTTCTCCATCACGTAGCTGCCGTACGGGCGCTGGAACTGGAAGGGCTTCCCCTTGAACAGCACGTCGTAGAAGCCCCAGGTCTTGGCCGAGAGCACCGAGGGGTAGCCCATCTCGCCCGTCTTCGCGATCAGCGCCAGGCGCACGGCGCGGCTGGTGGCATCGCCCGCCGCCCAGCTCTTGCGGGAACCGGTGTTGGGCGAGTGGCGGTAGGTGCGAAGCGACTGGCCGTCCACCCAGGCGAGCGAGACCGCGTTGATGATCTCGTCGCGCGTAAGGCCCAGCATCTGGGCGACCACGGCGGTGGAGGCCACCTTGACCAGCACCACGTGGTCCAGGCCCACCTTGTTGAAGGAGTTCTCGAGCGCGATGCAGCCCTGGATCTCGTGCGCCTTGATCATTCCTGTCAGCACGTCACGCACCGTGAGCGGCGCCTTGCCGTTGGCCACGGCGATGCGCGAGAGCCAGTCGGCCGTCGCGAGGATGCCGCCGAGGTTGTCCGACGGGTGGCCCCATTCGGCGGCGAGCCAGGTGTCGTTGAAGTCGAGCCAGCGGATCATGCAGCCGATGTCGAACGCGGCTTTGACCGGATCCATCTGGAAGGAGGTACCCGGCACCTTGGCGCCGTTCGGCACGAGCGTGCCCGGGACCACGGGGCCCAGCATCTTGGTGCAGGCGGGGTACTCGAGCGCCTCGAAGCCGCAGCCCAGCGTATCCATGAGGCAATAGCGGGCGGTTTCGTAGGCGTCCTTCGAGGAGACCTTGTACTTGGAGACGTAGTCGACGATGTCGACCAGCACTTGATCGGGCTTGGGGCGGACGTTGCTGATGTGAGCGGACATGCCTGGATTTTTCCTTATTTGCGAAGCGCGTTCTTCATCCCCGGCAGGAACTGCGTCTCGCAGGTCTTCGCGAAATTCTGCAGGGCAATCGACGAGGGAACGACATTGTTGCGAAACTTGGCGCGGCCGTTCTCGACGGCACGCTGGTATTCGGGAGTGGCTTCCCACTTGCTGAGGAGGGTGCCCGCCTGGGTGCGCCAGCCGATGTAGGTTTCCCCGTTGCGGCCGGTGAATCCGGGCGAGGCCACGTCGCAATTGTCGAACGTGGACTGCGTGCCGGCCAGCTCCATCATCGCCGGGTCCTCGGTCCCGGTAGGCTCCGTGGATCCGCCGGATCCGGACGATCCCGAGGAGCCGGATGATTCCGCCGATCCGCTCGACATCGGAGGCGGGGAGAGCGGGATCGGCGTCTTCAGCGCGTCGGTCTTCGAATCGTCCGGGCACTTGCCGTCCTGGTAGGTCACCTTGCCCGCCTTGTCGATGCACTTCGTGATCGCGAGGGCGTCCGCGGCGAAGAACGCGAGCGCGGCGGCGATAACCGGCAGGAGGGCGCGCATCACGGGCGCTTGCCGATCGGAACGAAGGCCTGGTTCTCGGGGCCGGTGTAGTTGGCCGAGGGGCGGATGATCTTGCCGTCGATGCGCTGCTCGATCACGTGGGCGGCCCAGCCGGAGGTGCGCGCGATCACGAAGAGCGGCGTGAACATGGCCGTGGGCACGCCCATCATGTGGTACGAGGTGGCGCTGAACCAGTCGAGGTTGGGGAACATCTTCTTCTCGCGCCACATCACCGTCTCCACGCGCTCCGAGATGTCGAAGAGCTTCAGGGTGCCGGCGTCCTTCGAGAGCTTGCGCGCCACTTCCTTGATCACCTGGTTCCTGGGGTCGGCGATGGTGTAGACCGGATGCCCGAAGCCGATGACGATCTGCTTCTCGCCGATGCGCTTCACCGTATCGGCCTCGGCTTCGTCCGGGTTGTCGTACTTCCCGATGGTATCGAAGGCGAACTCGTTCGCCCCGCCATGTTTCGGTCCTTTCAGGGCACCGATGCCGCCGGTGATGGCCGAGTGCATGTCGGCGCCCGTCCCGGCGATCACCCGGCAGGTGAACGTCGAGGCGTTGAACTCGTGCTCGGCATAGAGGATGAGCGAGGTGTGCATCGAGCGCACCCACAGCTCCGACGGTTCTTTCCCATGCAACAGGTGGAGGAAATGGCCGCCGATGGAGTCGTCGTCGGTCTCGACGTCGATGCGCTTGCCGTTGTGCGAGAAGTGGTACCAGTAGAGGAGCATCGAGCCCAGCGAGGCCATCAGCCGGTCGGCGATGTCGCGGGCTTCCGAGACCTTGCGGGCTTCGCCTTCGGGCAGCACCGATCCGAGGGCCGAAACGGCGGTGCGCATCACGTCCATCGGGTGCGCTCCGGCCGGGATGCTCTCGAGGATGTCCTGCACGTCGGCGGGAATGCCGCGCAGCGCCTTCAGCTTCTGCTTGTAGCCCTTCAGCTCCGCCTTGTTGGGGAGCTTGCCGTGGACCAGCAGGAAGGCGATCTCCTCGAACTCCGAGGTCTCGGCGATATCGAGGATGTCGTAGCCGCGGTAGTGGAGGTCGTTGCCGGAGCGGCCGACCGTGCACAGGGCGGTGTTGCCCGCGGTGACGCCGGACAGGGCGACGGATTTCTTCGGCTTGAATCCCGCGGCGGGTGCGGCTTCCTTCACTTCTGCAGTCATGGTCTCTCCGGTCCGGTTATTTCGACTTCGCGAAAAGGGCGTCGAGCTTCTGCTCGAACTCGTGGTAGCCGAGGTGCTGGTAGAGCTCCTCGCGCGTCTGCATCGTGCCGACGGTGTCCTTCTGCGTGCCGTCCTTCCGCAACGTGGCGTAGACGTTGAGCGCCGCCTTGTTCATGGCGCGGAACGCCGAGAGCGGGTAGAGGGCGATGTCGACGTTCGCGCTCGCGAGCTCCGGGATCGTGAACAGCGGAGTCTTCCCGAACTCGGTGATGTTGGCGAGGATCGGGACCTTCACCGCAGCCTTGAATTTCGCATACATCGCGAGGTCCGTGATGGCTTCGGGAAAAATGCCGTCGGCGCCGGCCTCGACGCAGGCGAGGGAACGCTCGATCGCGGCCTCCAGCCCCTCGTTCGCGAGCGAATCCGTGCGCGCGAGGATGAAGAAGTCGCGGTCGGTCTTCGCGTCCACCGCGGCCTTGATGCGGTCGACCATTTCCTGCTTCGACACCAGCTCCTTGTTCGGGCGGTGGCCGCAGCGTTTCGCACCCACTTGGTCCTCGATGTGCATGGCCCCGGCGCCGGCCTTGATCAGCGACTTCACGGTGCGCGCCACGTTGAACGCGGAGGAGCCGAACCCGGTGTCCACGTCGACCAGCAGCGGCAGGTCGCAGACGTCCGTGATGCGGCGGACATCGACCAGCACGTCGTCGAGATTGGAGATGCCGAGATCGGGGAGGCCGAGCGATCCGGCGGCGACGCCTCCGCCGGAGAGGTAGATGGCCTTGTAGCCGGAGTTCTTCGCGAGCGTGGCGTGGTACGCGTTGATCGCGCCGGGGATCTGCAGGGGTTTTTCGGCCGCGAGGGCCGCGCGGAAGGTCGCGCCGGGAGTCATCGAGTCGTGGGTCCTATTGGAAGAAAGCGAGGGCGGCTTCCTCGGGGATCGCGACACCCGTCACGCGCGCCTTCTGGAGCAGCTCCCAGAAGTAGCGGTACGTGGCGCGGTCGTGCAGCTCGCCCGAGTACTGGATCGGCCCCCAGTTTGCGCGCTGCGCGGCGAGCAGGATGGCGGCACCGTCGACGACCTCGCCCAGGTCGGGCTTCATCGCATCGACGATCGGCTGGATCTGCGAGGGGTGGATGCTCCACATGCGCAGGAAGCCGAATTCGTTGCGGGCTTTCCACGCGTCGCGGAACACGTTGTAGGGGCTCTTGAGATCCAGCGAGACGTTGTGCGCCGGGACCACGCCGTGGGCGAGCGCGGCGGACACGACTTGCATTTTCGCGTGCACGACGAGCGGATGCTCGAACTGGCCCGGCGAGCGCATGTTGGAGGCGTGGATCGCTCCGTGGTGGCCGGAAACGAAATCCATCAGGCCGAAGTCGAGGACCTGCACGCCCGGCAGCATGGCGAGCTCCCAGGCATCGTGGAGCGCGCCGTGCGTCTCGACGAGGATGTGCACGGGGACGGTACGGCCGATCTTCGCCTTCTCGCCGACCTCGCGGATGTACGCGACCATCTCGGCCGCATCGCGCTCGGACGTGGACTTGGGAATCGTCACGTAGGCGAGCACCAAGCCAGCGCCGCCCACGAGGATCTCGATGTCCTTCTTCCAGTGGGGGTGCGAGTGATCGTGGATGCGCACGCCCGCCATCTTGTGGGTGTTGCGGGCGGAGTTGAGCACCGAGACGATCATCTCGGCGTGCTCCTTCTCGCGGCCGGCTTCCGCGCCGTCCTCGCAATCGCAGGTGATGTCGAACACCGGCCCCATGCGCTGCTGCAGCTCGAGGGCCTTGAGGATCAGCTTCTCGCTGCCGGCGAAATGCTCGCAGGCCGGAATGGGGGGCAGGGCCTTCTCGCCGGCGAAGAGGGCGTCGTTGGGGTGGCGTTCCGAAGCGGGGGTGGCCATGGGAGGACTCCGAGGGATGTCTATTTTACGTCGCCTTGCGGCGGGGAACGAGCACGGTGTAATCGAGGTCGAGGACGACCGATTCGTGGCGCTCGCCGGGGGCTACGGCCGGCAGCGCCGCGAGCTCGGCGTTCTTCACGCCCAGCATGCGTAGCCGTAGCGCCCCCAGGTCGTTGCGGCCGGGCAGGGCCCAGCGGTCGAGCACGACGTGGCGGCAATAAAGGGTGTCGCCGGCGAAGGTCGGGTTGGCGTGGGTGCCGCCGTTGATCGCGGCGATGGCGAAGGCGTTCTCGAGACCGTCGTGCGAGAGCGCGCGGCAGACCGACATCACGTGGCCGCCATAGATGAGGCGCCGTCCGGTAGCGGCCGATTTCGCGCGATACGCGTCGAAGTGGACCCGCGCGGTGTTCTGGTAGAGGCGCGTGGCCATCATGTGCTCGGCTTCCTCGAGCGTCATGCCGCCCGGATGGTCGATCACCTGGCCGGCTTCGTAGTCGTCCCACAGGCGCGTGCCGCCGGTGGCCATCGGGTCGAGGGCGCCGGGCTTGAGGAAGGCCGGCACGGCGAGCGCTTCGGGCGACACCTCGCGCGGCAAGTCGGGAACGGTGGCGGGCGGCGCTGGTGATGCCGGATCACGCTTGGCGACCATCACCCATCGCACCCATGAAAGGACCTCGCGGCCGTGCTGGTTCAGGGCGCGCGAAGCGACATACACCACGCCGCTCTTGCCGCTGGAGTTTTCCTTGAGGCCGATCACTTCCGATTGCGCGTGCAGCGTATCGCCCACATACACGGGCTCGAGGAAGCGCAGGTTCGCGTAGCCGAGGTTCGCGACGGCGTTGTACGAGATGTCGTGGACGGTCTTGCCGAAGGCGATGTGGAAGGCCAGCAGGTCGTCGACCGGGCAGGAGGGATGGCCGAGGGCGCGGGCGAGCGGTTCGCTGCAATGCGCGGGCTGGCGGGCGCCGGTGAGCGCGAGGTACAGCGCCGTGTCGCCGGAGGTGATCGTGCGCGGCGTCGGGTGTCCGTAGCGCAAGCCGACCGCATAGTCCTCGAAGAACCAGCCGCCGATCGGCCGCGTGCCGGGCAGGACGGGAACGCCGTCGCTCATTGGCCGGCTTCCAGCTGCTGGATCATGTCGTTCAACGCCAGCATCCGCTTGGCGGCCTTCACGTGATGGCTTTCGACCAGGCGCCCGTTCACGACGACGGTGCCGCGCCCTTCGGCGTGCGCGTGGTCGAGCGCCTCGATCACCTCGAGCGACGCCGCGAGGTCGTGCGGCTTCGGCGTGAACGCGTCGTTGCAGTAGGGAAGCTGGAACGGGTGCACGAGGCTCTTGCCGTCGAAGCCCAGGTCGCGCGCCAGGCGGCAGGCGTATTCGAAGGACTGCATGTCCTTGAGATCCGTCGAGATGCCGTCGACCACGGAGCGGTCGTACGCGCGCCCGGCGAGCAGCACGTGGGCGAGGCTGTGGACGATGGCGACGCGGTCGGGCGTGCGCCGGCCGTGGAGCTGGTTCAGCAGGTCCGAGGTCGCCATCACGATGCAGGCGATGCGATCCGATGCGGCGGCGATCTCCTCGGCGCGCAGCACCGCGATCGGGCTTTCGATCATCACCATGATCGGCAGGTGGCTGCCGCCGGCGGCGTCGAGGGCCGAGAGGGCGCGCTGCACGTCCTTCGTCGACTCGATGTTGGGAAACAGGATCGCGTCGGCGCCCGAGCGCGCGACCGCCTTCACGTCGTCGGGTCCCCACGGGGAATCGAGGTCGTTCACGCGCACCACGACTTCGCGCCGGCCGTAGCCGCCGGAGAGCACGGCATCGACGACGTTGCGGCGCGACTCCTCCTTGGCCGCGACCAGGATCGGATCTCCCAGGTCGAGGATCACCGAGTCCACCTTGAGGGTGCGGGCCTTGTGCAGGTAGCGGGTGCTGCAGCCCGGCACGTAGAGCATCGAGCGGCGCGGGCGGAAGTAAGGGGTCATCGATGCAGGTCTTTGATTTTGAAGGGTTAGGTGAGTGCGCCGAAGGCTTGCTGCTTCGCAGCATCGTAGGGCCCGGCGGCGCGCCGTGTCAACAGTCTTATATAAGACATAGGAGACGGCGTGCCTGCTATCATCCGCCTCCATGCCCGCCGCGAAACACAGCGCCACCCCGTCGTACCGGCCGCTCTACGAGCAGATCCGCATCCTCCTCACGCAGAGCCTGGTCGCGGGGGAGTGGAAGCCGGGCGAGATGATCCCTTCCGAGCTCGAGCTGGCCGCCCGCTACCGCGTGAGCCAGGGCACCGTGCGCAAGGCCATCGACGCGCTCGCCTCCGAGCATATCCTCGTGCGCCGGCAGGGCAAGGGCACGTTCGTGGCCTCGCACACCCAGCCCGCCTACCAATACCGATTCCTTCGGGTGATGCCCGACACGGGCGAGAAGCTCCATCCGCAGAACCTGTTCCTGGAGTTGAAGAAGGTGAAGGCGGGAGCCGAGCATGCCGCATCGTTAAAGATCAAGGCCACGACGCCGGTGCACTCGATCAAGCGCGTGTTGCTGTTCCATGACAGGCCGCTGATTCACGATGAAATCGTGCTGGCCGCGGCGCAGTTTCCCGGCCTCACGCTGCCCAAGCTCGAGGAGTTCAAGGGATCGATGTACATGTTCTACGAGACGGTCTATGGCCTGCGGATGATCCGCGCCGAGGAGCGGCTGCGCTCCGTCGCGGCCGATGCCGCCACCGCGGCGCACCTGAATGTGGCGCCCGGCGCGCCGCTGCTCTGCGTCGACCGCATCGCCTTCACCTATGGCGACAAGCCGGTGGAGTGGCGCCGGGGCCTTTGCCTCACCGACGGATTCTCGTATTACAACGAGCTCAGCTGAAATTATTTGGGGTGAGACTCCCATTTCCCAAATGCTGGCCTGAGGCTGTCTGCGGGAAATGGGAGTCTGACCCCAATTAATTTCAGCTAAAATCGCCGGGCCAGCCAAAGGTCGCGGGGGCCAGCCAAAACCGCCGCGGACCTCCCGAGACCAGAGCGTCGCCATCCAGGGGAACTACAAAAATGAGCTCCGCGCCCACGCCGCGCACTTCGTTGTCTCCGAGACCGAAGTATTACGATCTCAATCTCTTAAACCTCCCATCCGCCGGCAAAGTCTCGATCCTGCATCGCATCTCCGGCGCAGTCCTGTTCCTCGCCATCCCGATCCTGCTCTACATCCTCCAGGGATCGCTGTCCTCCGAAGCCGATTTCGCCCGCCTGAAGGCATTCTTCTCGATGCCCCTGGTGAAGCTCGCGACCATCGGGCTCGCTTACCTGTACGCGCACCACTTCTTCGCCGGCATCCGCTATCTCCTGCTCGACCTGCACATCGGGATCGCGAAGGAGCCGTCGAGGCTGTCCGCCAACATCGTGCTGGCGCTGGGAGTCCTCTCCGCGCTCGCTTTCGGAGCGTGGCTATGGTGAGCGCCTATAAAAAGCAGTCCGTCGGCGCGAGCTACGGCTTGTCCGACTGGCTGATGCAGCGCCTGACCGCGGTGGTCCTGGCGCTCTACACGCCGTTCCTGGTCGCCTGCATGGTGATGCACAAGCCGGGCACGTTCCACGAATGGCAGGGCATGTTCTCCTCGCAGGCGGTGCGGCTCGCGACCATCCTCTTCCTCTCGGCACTGATCTGGCACGCCTGGATCGGCATCCGCGACATCGTGATGGACTACCTCAAGCCCGCCAGCGTGCGCATGACGGCACTCTTCCTCATCGGTTTCTTCTTGATCGCCTGCTTCGCATGGTCGGTCGCCATCCTCTGGGGACGATAGCCATGACGCTTCCGGTTCGAAAATTCGATGCAGTGATCGTGGGAGCGGGCGGCGCGGGGTTGCGCGCGGCCTATGAGCTCTCCAAGGCGGGCCTCAAGGTCGCGTGCCTTTCGAAAGTCTTCCCGACTCGCTCGCACACCGTGGCGGCGCAAGGCGGCGTGGGTGCCGCGCTCGGCAACATGGGCGAGGACCATTGGCACTGGCACATGTACGACACCGTGAAGGGGTCGGACTGGCTGGGCGACCAGGACGCGATCGAGTTCATGTGCCGAATGGCGCCCGAGGTCGTGATCGAGCTCGAGCACTTCGGCATGCCGTTCGACCGGAACGACAACGGCACCATCTACCAGCGTCCGTTCGGCGGCCACACCGCCAACTTCGGCGAGAAGCCGGTGCAGCGCAGCTCCTGCGCCGCGGACCGCACCGGCCACGCGATGCTGCACGCGCTCTACCAGCGCAACGTGCACAGCAAGACGCAGTTCTTCGTGGAGTGGATGGCGCTCGACATCATTCGCGCCCCGGACGGCCGCGTGCTGGGCGTGACGGCGCTGGAGATGGAAACCGGCGACATCGTCATCTTCCAGGGCAAGGCCACGCTCTTCGCCACCGGCGGGGGCGGGCGCATCTTCGCCTCGTCGACCAACGCCTTCATCAACATGGGCGACGGCGTGGGCATGACGGCGCGGGCCGGCATTCCCCTCGAGGACATGGAGTTCTGGCAGTTCCACCCCACCGGCGTTGCCGGCGCGGGCGTGCTCATCACCGAGGGCGTGCGCGGCGAGGGCGGCTACCTGCTGAACAAGAACGGCGAGCGCTTCATGGAGCGCTATGCGCCCACCATGAAGGACCTCGCGTCGCGGGACGTGGTGTCGCGCGCCATGGCCACCGAGATCAAGGAAGGGCGCGGCTGCGGTCCCCACGGCGACTACATCCTGCTCAAGCTGGACCACCTCGGTGCGGACGTCATCAACAAGCGCCTGCCGGGTATCCGCGAGAGCGCGATCAAGTTCGCCAACATCGACCCGGTGAAGGAGCCGATCCCGGTCGTGCCGACCTGCCACTACCAGATGGGCGGCATCCCGACCAACTACCACGGCGAAGTGATCGCGCCCAAGGGCAGCGACATGAGCGTGGTCGTCCCCGGCTTCTACGCCGCGGGCGAGTGCGGCTGCGCCTCGATCCACGGCGCCAACCGCCTGGGCACCAACTCGCTCACCGACCTGCTGGTGATGGGCAAGAGCTCGGCGTTGAGCATGCTGGACTTCATCAAGGCCGAGGGCCCGAAGCACGCCGAGCTGCCGAAGGATGCGGGCGACATGTCGCTCACCCGCGTGGCGGCGCTGGACGGCAAGAAGGGCGGGGCGTCGGTGGACAAGACGCGCTCGGAGATCCAACGCACGATGCAGGCGCACTGCGGCGTCTTCCGCTTCCCGGACATGCTGGTCCAGGGCGTGGAGAAGATCAAAGCCTGCGCCGACAGCGTGGCCAACCTCGAGATCGGCGACAAGAGCAAGGTGTTCAACACCGCCCGCATCGAGGCGCTCGAGCTGCAGAACCTCTACGAAGTGGCGCGCGCCACGATGATCTCCGCCGAGGCCCGCAAGGAAACGCGCGGCGCCCACGACCGGGCCGACCACCACCAGCGCGACGACGTGAACTGGCTCAAGCACACCCTCTGGTACAAGGAGGGCGACCGACTCGAATACAAGGCGGTGAACCTGAAGCCGTTGTCCGTCGAGACCATTCCTCCGAAAGCGCGGGTGTACTGACATGAAATTCAAGATCGAGCGCTTCAACCCGGAAACCGACAAGAAGCCGTACTTCAAGGAGTACGACGTCGTCCTCAAGGAGTCGGATCGCATGCTTCTCGATGCGCTGGTGCGCATCAAGATGGCCGACGACACGCTGAGCCTGCGCCGCTCCTGCCGCGAGGGCATCTGCGGCTCGGACGCGATGAACATCAACGGCAAGAACGGCCTCGCGTGCATCACGAAGATCGTCGACCTGAAAGAGCCCGTGGTGATCCGCCCGCTGCCGGGGCTGCCGATCATCCGCGACCTGATCGTCGACATGACGCATTTCTTCGCGCAATACCACTCGATCAAGCCGTACCTGATCAACGACGAGCCGCCGCCGGAGAAGGAGCGACTGCAGTCGCCGCATGCGCGCGCCGAGCTGGATGGCCTGTACGAGTGCATCCTCTGCGCCTGCTGCTCGACCTCCTGCCCGTCGTTCTGGTGGAACCCGGACAAGTTCGTCGGCCCCGCGGGCTTGCTGAACGCTTACCGCTTCATCGCGGACAGCCGCGACCAGGCGGCGAACGAAAGATTGGACGACCTGAAGGATCCTTATCGCCTGTTCCGGTGTCACTCCATCATGAACTGCGTGGACGTGTGCCCGAAGGGCCTCAATCCGACCTCCGCGATCGGCAAGATCAAGGACGCGATGGTCCGGAGGGCGATCTAGCAAACGTTCGGGAAACTGTCATTGGATTCGCGAAGCATCGAGCGGTTGAAGTGGCGTAGCCGGCGTGGCCTGCTGGAGCTGGACATCGTGTTCCAGCGCTACTGGAAGGCGCACGACGGCGGCATGCCCGAGGCCGAGGCCAAGGTGCTGGAGCGGCTCCTGCTGCTCCCCGACAACGACCTGCTGGACCTCGTGATGGGCAGGACCACGACGCGCGATGTGGCGTTCGCGGACCTGGTCGAGAAACTCAAGGCCGCCTAGGCGGCAACAGCAACCCCGGAGAAGACAGGCATGGAAGCCAAAGGCAAGGCAACACTCTCGTACGACGGCAAGAGCACCGAATTCCCCGTCTATGGGGGCACGATCGGCCCCGACGTCATCGACATCCGCAAGCTCTACGGCGGGACGGGCGCCTTCACGTACGACCCGGGCTTCCTGTCGACGGCTTCGTGCTCGTCGAAGATCACCTACATCGACGGGGATGAAGGCGTGCTGCTTTATCGCGGCTACCCCATCGAGCAGCTCGCGACCCACTGCGACTTCCTCGAGGTCTGCTACCTGCTGCTGAACGGCGAGCTGCCCAACAAGGTCGACAAGGACAAGTTCGACTGGACCATCTCGCGCCATACGATGGTGCACGAGCAGCTCGCGCGCCTGTTCCAGGGCTTCCGCCGCGACTCGCATCCGATGGCGGTGATGGTGGGCGTGGTGGGCGCGCTGTCGGCCTTCTATCACGACAGCCTCGACATCACGAACCCGGAGCACCGCGAGATCTCGGCCTACCGCCTGATCGCGAAGCTGCCGACGATCGTCGCCATGGCCTACAAGTACAACATGGGCCAGCCGTTCATGTACCCCAAGAACGCGCTCGCCTACACGCCCAACTTCATGCGCATGATGTTCGGCGTGCCCGCGGAAGAGTACGAGCAGAACGACGTGCTGAACCGCGCGCTGGACCGCATCCTCATCCTGCATGCCGACCACGAGCAGAACGCCTCGACGTCCACGGTGCGCCTCGCCGGCTCGTCGGGCGCCAACCCGTTCGCGTGCATCGCCTCGGGCATCGCCTGCCTGTGGGGTCCCGCGCACGGCGGCGCCAACGAAGCGGCGCTGCAGATGCTGATCGACATCGAGAAGGATGGCGGCCTCGCGAAGGTGGGCGAGTTCGTGAAGAAAGCGAAGGACAAGAACTCCGGCGTGAAGCTGATGGGCTTCGGCCACCGCGTCTACAAGAACTACGACCCGCGCGCCAAGCTCATGCAGGAGACGACGCGAGAGGTCCTGGCCGCCGTGGGTGCCGAGAACGACCCGCTGCTCAAGCTCGCCATGGCGCTGGAGAAGATCGCCCTCGAGGACGAGTACTTCGTCTCCCGCAAGCTCTACCCGAACGTCGATTTCTACTCGGGGATCGTGCAAAGGGCGCTGGGCATCCCCACATCCATGTTTACCTGCATCTTCTCGATGGCCCGCACGGTGGGCTGGATCGCGCAGTGGAACGAGATGATTTCGGACCCCGAGCAGAAGATCGGGCGTCCCCGCCAGCTCTATACAGGGGCCACCAAGCGCGACGTCGTGCCCATGGCCAAGCGCAAGTAGTCGAAAGGAAGCGAGATGTCGAGTGTCATGAAGGATTTCCAGGACTCCTCCCACCTGTACGGGTCGAACGCCCCGTTCGTGGAAGACCTCTATGAGCAGTACCTCCAGGATCCGGCCTCGGTGTCCGATGCCTGGCGCGCGCAGTTCGACGCGTGGCAGGGCGCGGGCAAGGACGTGCCCCACAGCCCCGTGATCGCGGCGTTCGAGCGCCTCGCGAAGGAGGGCGGCTCCGCGCCCGGCGTGGCGACCTCGGCCGGTGACGGCAAGGACCTGAAGGTCCTGCAATACATCCGCGCCCACCGCGTGCTGGGCTCTCGCCAGTCGCAACTGGATCCGCTGAAGCGCATGGAGCGCGATCTCGTGCCCGAGCTCGAGTTCGCCTACTACGGCTTCACCGACGCCGACCTCCAGCGCGAGTTCTCGCCGGGCTCGTGGCAAGGCCAGAAGGGCCCGATGAAGTTCGGCGACCTCGTGGCTGCCGTGAAGAAAACCTACTGCGGCACCATCGGCCTCGAGTACATGTACATCTCGTCGAACGAGCAGAAGCGCTGGATCCAGAAGCGCTTCGAGGGCACGCTCTCCACGCCCTCGTTCACGGCGGAGGAGAAGCGCGGCATCCTCGAGCGCATCAGCTCGGCCGAGACGCTCGAGCGCTATCTCCATACGCGCTACGTCGGCCAGAAGCGCTTCTCCGGCGAAGGCGGCGAGAGCCTCATCCCCGCGCTGGACACGGTGATCGAGGACGGCGGCGGCATGGGCGTGAAGGAAGTCGTGCTGGGCATGGCCCACCGCGGCCGACTCAACGTGCTCGTGAACAACCTGGGCAAGGTGCCCGCGGACCTCTTCTCGGAATTCGAAGGCAAGCACGTCCACACGAAGGACAGCTCCGGCGACGTGAAGTACCACCAGGGCTTCTCGTCGGACATCCAGACCCCGGGCGGCACGGTCCACCTCACGCTCGCGTTCAACCCGTCGCACCTGGAGATCGTGAATCCGGTGGTCGAAGGTTCGGTGCGGGCCCGCCAGCATCGCCACGGCGACCACACCGGAGACAAGGTGCTGCCGGTCCTGATCCACGGCGACGCGGCCTTCGCCGGCCAGGGCGTCGTGATGGAGACGATGGCGCTGTCGCAGACCCGCGGCTACCGCACGGGCGGCACGGTGCACCTCATCGTGAACAACCAGATCGGCTTTACTACGTCGGATACGCGCGATGCGCGCAGCTCGCTCTACTGCACCGACATCGCGAAGATGATCGAGGCGCCGGTCTTCCACGTGAACGGCGACGATCCGGAGGCCGTGGTCTTCGTGACGAAGGCCGCGCTCGACTTCCGCATGCAGTTCCACAAGGACGTCGTGATCGACATCGTGTGCTTCCGCCGCCTCGGCCACAACGAGCAGGACGAGCCGTTCGTGACGCAGCCGCTCATGTACAAGCGCATCGCCCAGCACCCGGGCACGCGCAAGCTCTACGCCGACCGCCTGGAAGCCGAGGGCGTCATCGCCGCCGGCCACGCGGACGAGCTCGTGACCAGCACGCGCGCCGCGCTGGATGCCGGCAAGCCCACCAACGCCAAGATCCGCTATGGCCTGAAGCCCGCGCTCGCCGTGGACTGGGCGCCGTACCTCGGCATCGATTGGCGTCATGAGGCGATCACCGCCGTGCCGAAGCCGAAGCTGCACCAGCTCGCCGAGCGCCTCACGACCGTGCCGGAGAACTTCAAGGTCCATCCGACCGTGGAGCGCATCCTCGCCACGCGCCGGGAGATGGGCGAAGGCAAGGTCGCGCTCGACTGGGGCATGGCCGAGAACCTCGCCTACGCCTCGCTCGTGGATACCGGCAACCCGGTCCGCCTCTCGGGCCAGGACTGCGGCCGCGGCACGTTCGCGCACCGCCACGCCGTGATCCATGACCAGAACCGCGAGAAGTGGGATTCGGGCGTGTACGTTCCCCTGCAGAACATCCGCCAGGGCCAGGCCAATTTCGTCGTGATCGATTCGCTGCTGTCGGAAGAGGCGGTGCTCGGCTTCGAGTACGGCTACTCCACCGCGCAGCCCTTCGAGCTCGTGATCTGGGAAGGCCAGTTCGGCGACTTCGCCAACGGCGCCCAGGTGGTGATCGACCAGTTCATCGCCGCGGGCGAATCGAAGTGGCAGCGCCTGTGCGGCCTCACGATGTACCTGCCGCACGGCTACGAAGGGCAGGGCCCGGAGCACTCGTCGGCGCGTCTCGAGCGCTTCCTGCAGCTCTGTGCCGAGCACAACATCCAGGTCGTCGTGCCGTCCACGGCCGCGCAGTTCTTCCACATGATCCGCCGCCAGGTGATCCGCCCGATGAGGAAGCCGCTCATCGTGATGACGCCGAAGAGCCTGCTCCGCAAGAAGGAGGCCGCCTCGCCGCTGGAGGACCTCGCCACGGGCACGTTCCAGAACGTCATCCCCGAGGTGGAGAAGCTGAACGCGAAGAAGGTGCGCCGCGTGGTCGCCTGCTCCGGCAAGGTGTACTACGACATCGTGGCCGAGCGCGCCCGCCGCGCCATCGACGACATCGCCGTGGTGCGCATCGAGCAGCTCTATCCCTTCCCGCACGAGGAGTTCGCGGCCGAGATCGCGCGCTACCCGGCGGCCAAGAGCATCGTGTGGTGCCAGGAAGAGCCCGGCAACATGGGCGCGTGGCACCGCATCCAGCATTACCTGCAACGCCACCTGCGCGCCGACCAGGCGCTCTCGTACGCGGGCCGGGCCTCGTCGGCCTCGCCGGCGGTGGGCTACCTCGCCCTGCACAACGAGCAGCAGAAGGCGTTGGTCGAACAAGCGCTGACGTGGGATGCGAAAGCCTCCCAGGAAGCCGCCTGAAAGAAACCCGAGTCAAGGAACAGACATGCCTGTGATTGAAGTGAAGGTCCCGCAGCTCTCCGAATCCGTGTCCGAGGCGACGCTCGTCTCCTGGCACAAGAAGATCGGCGAGGCGGTGAAGCGCGACGAGAACCTGATCGACATCGAGACCGACAAGGTGGTGCTGGAGCTCCCGGCGCCGGCCGACGGCGTGATCACGAAGATCGCCAAGGGCGACGGCGAATCCGTCACCAGTGGCGACGTGATCGCGACAATCGATACGGATGCGAAGGCGACGGTAAGCGCCGCCGCTCCCGCGACGGAAAAGCAGGCCGTCGTCCCCGCGAAGCCTGCCCCCGAGAGTTCTAATCGGGGGGCGGGGACCCAGGCACCGGCGGCGCCGGTTGCCGCTGCCGTACCTGCGGCCGCTTCGAAATCCGCCTCGCCCTCCGCGGCGAAGATCGCCGCCGAGAAGGGCGTCGACACCGCCACGATGTCCGGCTCCGGCCGCGATGGCCGCGTCACGAAAGGCGATGTGCTGGCCGCGGGCTCCGCGCCTGCCACCGCCGCACCGGCCCCCGCTGCCGCGAAGCCGCTCCCGATCCAGCTCCCCACCGGCAACCGCACCGAGCAGCGCGTGCCGATGTCGCGCCTGAGGGCGCGCATCGCCGAGCGCCTGGTCCAGTCGCAATCGACCGCCGCCATCCTCACCACGTTCAACGAGGTGAACATGGCGCCGGTGATCGAGCTGCGCAACCGCTACAAGGAGAAGTTCGAGAAGGACCATGGCGTGAAGCTGGGCTTCATGTCCTTCTTCGTGAAGGCCGCGGTCCACGCCCTGAAGAAATTCCCGGTCGTGAACGCGAGCGTGGACGGCAACGACATCGTCTACCACGGCTACTACGACGTCGGCATCGCCGTCGGCACGGAGCGCGGTCTCGTGGTGCCGGTCCTGCGCAACGTGGACCAGCTCTCCATCGCGCAGATCGAGCAGTCGATCGCGGATTTCGGCAAGCGCGCCAAGGACGGCAAGCTCTCCATCGAGGAGCTCACCGGCGGCACGTTCTCGATCACCAACGGCGGCGTGTTCGGCTCGATGCTCTCGACGCCGATCATCAACCCGCCGCAAAGCGCGATCCTCGGCGTGCACGCCACGAAGGACCGTGCGGTGGTGGAGAACGGGCAGGTCGTGGTGCGCCCGATGAACTACCTCGCGCTGTCGTACGACCACCGCATCATCGACGGCCGCGAAGCCGTGCTGTCGCTGGTGGCGATGAAGGAAGCGCTCGAGGATCCCGCGCGCCTGCTGCTGGACGTATAGCCCCGGTGGCCCGCAAGAAGAAGCTCACGCCCGCCGTGCTCGCACGGCGGGCTTTGTTTTTCGTGCTCGGCTCGCTGCTGATGGGCATCCTCACGGTGCTGCTCGACGTGGCCCTGCGGGAGATCCTGCCGCGCCACTTCGCGGTGTCCATCGCCGTGGGCCTCGCGGTGTCGATCACGTTCGGGCTGCTGCGCTTCCTCAAGCACCCGCCGATGTTCCTGAAGAACGTCCATCCGCTCGCCGCCGGCCTGTGCGCGGGGCTGGGCGTCCACATCGCGCGCACCTGGCTCAAGTAGGGATGTTCGGTTTCCTCAAGGGACGGCGAAAGGAAGGGCCTGCGTCCGACCCGCAGCAGGTTCCCGACGCCGCGCCCGCCGCGGCCGGGCATCCCGGCCTCGAGCCCTTCGTCTACGCCGACCACATGGATTTCAACGAGGGCCTGCCGCATGTGCGCTGGCCGGACGTGCACGAGTGGATCGCGCCGCTCGACGAGGCGGGAAGGAACGCCGCGTGGGAAGCCTGCAACCTGGGCTGGCTGCTGCACCTGCGCGATGCCCTGGGCGAGGGATACCACGTCACCCGCTCACCGGCCGCGCTCGTGATGTCGTCGATGCCGCCCGCCGACCTGAAGTCCGTGCATGGACTCGTGGGTCTCATCGCGCAGCGCATCCCCAAGGTGCTGGTCGGGATCGTCGAGCCGCCGGATGACGGCCGCGAGGTGCTCGTCGTCTTCGACGACCAGGACACCTACTATCGCTATGCCTCGATGTTCGATCCGGAGGGCGGCGAGTACGCCTTCTCCTCGGGCCGCTACATCGGCGGCTGGGCGAGCTACTTCATGACGACGCGCGACGATCCGCACGCGGTGGAGCCGGTGATCGCGCATGAGATGACGCATGCCTTCCTCTCGCACTTGCCGTTGCCGCTGTGGCTGAACGAAGGCCTCGCCGTGAACACGGAGGCGCGGCTGAGCCGGCCGATGGGAAGGCAGTTCACGCCGCAGGAGATGCATGCGAAGCACCAGCGCTTCTGGGGGCCCGACGAGATGCAGCAGCTGTGGTCCGGCACGTCGTTTCGCCGCCCGGACGAGGGCAACATGCTTTCGTACGACCTCGCGCGGATCCTCGTGGACAAGATGTCGGCGGACTGGGAGCGCTTCGCTGCATTCGCGCTCGAGGCCGACTGGTCCGACGGCGGCGCGGCCGCGGCGCTCAAGCACTACGGCATCGGGTTGGGCCAGGTCGCTTCCGTCCTGTTGGAACGGGAGCCGGATCCGTCGTTCGAGCCCGATCCCGCCCGATGGGAGCAGCCCGCGGAGCGCGCGCCCGAAAGGACCGCGGCTTCGATCGGCTAGGTGTCCCGGCGCGCGGCGTGAAGGCGCGCGTAGAGGGCTTCCAGGTCGCGCGCGAAGCGCGTGGCATCGAAGAGCGGCTCCGTGGCGCGATTCCGTTCCAGCTTCTCCCTCAGCTGGCGCAGGGCTCCCGCGTCCTGCGCGAGACGCACGGCGAGCGCCTCGTACTCAGGCAGCGTTTCCGTCACCAGCTCCGGCAATCCCACCGCGCGAAGCAGGCTCGCGGCCACGCGGCCGGGGAATGCATCGCCGAGGCAGGTGATGCCGGGCACGCCGGCCAGCAGCGTGTCGCTCGTGGTGGCGTGGCCGTTGTAGTGATACGTGTCGAGGAAGAGATCGGCGTTGCGCACGCGCGCAAGGTGCTGCGCCAGCGGCACGCGGGGCGCGAACACGAGCCGTTCCGGGTCGATGCCGCGTGACTTTGCCTCGCGTCGCAGGTTCTCCGCGGCGATCGCCTCGCTCTCCACCATCCACAGCACGCTGCCGGGCACGGCGGCGAGGATCCGCATCCACGCCGAGAAGACGTCGGGCGTGATCTTCGCCTTGTTGTTGAAGCAGCAGAACACCAAGCCACGCTCGGGCAATCCCACCGCCGTGCGCGCCGGCACCTCCGCGGCGATCTCGCGGCCCAGGTCGTTCACCTGGTAGGTCACGGGCAGGCGTGCGATCCGCTCGGTGTAGTACGGCTCGTCCGTCGGCGGCACCACGGTCTCGTCGGCAATCACGTAGTCCATGCAGCTCGTGCCCATCGTTCCGGGAAAGCCGAGGTACTGGGCCTGGATCGGCGCGGCGCGGCGCGCGAAGATCCCCAGCCGCGCGTGCGTCGTGTGTCCCATCAAATCGATCGCGATGTCGAGCTCGTGCTGGCGGGCCAGGGCGACGATGTCGGCGTCGGATCGCGCGCGCACATCGTCGAAATGGTCGAACGCGCGCTCGAGCCGCTTCCGCGTCGCGTCTCCCGTGTCGGGCCCGAACGAGTACGCGAAGGTCTCCACCTTCGAGCGGTCGTGGCGCTCGGCGAGGGGGGCGACGAGGTAGGCCACCGGATGGTTGCGGAAGTCGGCGGAGAAATAGCCGATGCGCAGGCGCTGGTGCCCGTAGGCGGGCCGGTCCCAGGCCGCGATCGGCGTCGAGCGAAGCACGTCGCGGGCGCACAGCTCGGCGCACTTGCGACGAATGTCCGGTGGCACGGGCACGGCGCACAGCACGAACGCCTCCGCGGCGAGCTTGCCGGCGGCGATCGCGTCGGCCACACCCGCGATGCGGCCCTCGAGCCCGGTCCAGTCGCACAGGTGCATCTGGATGTGGAGGCGATGGCCGGGGTTGTACGGCAGCTCCGGAGCGAGTTCGATCGCGCGGTCGTAGTCGGCGAGGGCCTGGGCGTGGCGCTTCATCTCGTTCAGCGTGGCGCCGCGATTCGCGTACGCCTCGGCGTATCCCGCATCGAGCTCGATCGCGCGCCCGTAGGCGGCGAGCGCTTCGGAAGCGCGGCCCAGCTTGTCCAGCGCGATCCCGAGGTTGTTGTGGAAGCGGGCATTGCCGGGCTCGCGCTGCACGGCGCGCTCCAGCAGGTCCACCGCTTCGGCCGATTCGCCGCGCTCGTTCAGCACGACCGCGAGGCTGCTCATCGCGCGGGCGAAGCGGGGGTCGATCTTCAGCGCGGCCCGGTAGTCCTGGATCGCGAGCTCGGCATTGCCCATCCGATAGAACGCATAGCCGCGGTTGTGGAGGCCCGTCGTGTCGCGGGGGTTGGCGGCAAGGCCCCGGGCATAGTGCGCGACGGCATCGCCGGGACGTCCCATGTCGACGAGCAGGTCGCCGATCTCGCGCCGGAGCTCGGGATCGTCGGGCGTCTTGCCGGCAGCGCGCTCGAAGCTCGCCATCGCCTCGTCGTGCCGCCCGAGGTAGCGGAGCGCAATCCCGAGGTTTCGCAGCACCACGGGATTACCCGGTTCCAGCGCGAGGGTTTTCTCGTGGCAGGCGAGGGCGTTGGTAAAATCACCGCTGGCGTTGTAGGCGACGCCGAGGTTGGACCAGGCGAACGCGACGCCGGGCGCCACCTCGACGCAGCGGCGCAGGAAGCCGATGGCCGCCTGGGGCGCGCCCGCCTGCAGCTCCACCACGCCGGCCAGGTGCAGGGCTTCGGCATGCGTGGGTGCAGTGGCAAGCAGGCGGTGAAGGATGCCCCGTGCCTCTGGTAGGCTCCCCTGCTGCAGGTGCTGCATGGCGTTCTTGATCGCGTCGGACAGCGTCTCCATCTTCGAATTCTAAGGTTTAACGAACGGAATCCCCCATGTCCCAAGCTTTCGACGTTGTCGTCATCGGTGCCGGCCCCGGCGGCTACATCGCCGCGATCCGCGCGGCGCAACTCGGTTTCAAGACCGCCTGCATCGAGGGCTGGAAGAACCCGAAGCAGCAGCTCAAGCTGGGCGGCACCTGCCTGAACGTCGGCTGCATCCCGTCGAAGGCCCTGCTGGCCTCGTCGGAATCCTACGAGCACGTCCAGCACGGGTTGGAGGAGCACGGCATCACCGTCGGCGGCGCGAAGCTCGACCTCGGCAAGATGCAGGCGCGCAAGGACTCCATCGTCGACAAGATGACCAAGGGCATCGAGTTCCTCTTCAAGAAGAACAAGATCACGTGGCTGCATGGATTCGGTGCCTTCGCTTCGGGCGGCGAGGGCGGCTACACGCTCGAGGTCACGAACGACGGCAAGAAGGAAACCGTGCAGGCCAAGTACGTGATCATCGCCACGGGCTCCAAGGCGCGCCACCTGCCCAACGTGCCGGTGGACAACGTGCAGGTGTGCGACAACGAAGGCGCGCTCGCTTTCGGCACCGTGCCCAAGAAGCTGGGCGTAATCGGCGCCGGCGTGATCGGCCTGGAGCTCGGCAGCGTATGGCGCCGCCTCGGCGCGGAAGTCACGGTGCTGGAGGCATTGCCCGCGTTCCTGGGCGCGGCCGACGAGTCCATCGCCAAGGAAGCGGCGAAAGTCTTCGCGAAGCAGGGCCTCGGCATCCAGACCGGCATCAAGGTCGACAAGGTCACGACCCGCAAGACCGGCGTCGTGGTCGACTACACCAACGACAAGGGCCTCGCGCAGAAGCTCGAGTGCGACAAGCTGATCGTCTCCATCGGCCGCATCCCCAACACCGACGGGCTGGGCGCGGTCACCGTGGGCCTCAAGGTCGATGCGCGGGGCTTCGTCGAAGTGGACGGCCATTGCCGCACGAACCTGCCGAATGTCTTCGCGATCGGCGACGTGGTGCGCGGCCCGATGCTCGCGCACAAGGCCGAGGATGAAGGCGTGCTCGTGGCCGAGATCATCGCGGGCCAGAAGCCGCACATGGACTACGACACGATTCCCTGGATCATCTACACCAGCCCCGAGATCGCCTGGGTCGGCAAGACCGAGCAGCAGTGCAAGGCCGAAGGCCTCGCGGTTCGCACCGGCCAGTTCCCGTTCTCCATCAACGGCCGCGCGCTCGGCACGGGCCAGACCGCGGGCTTCGTGAAGATCATCGCGGATGCCGCGACCGATCGCGTGGTCGGCATGCACATCCTCCACGCCCATGCGTCGGACCTCATCCAGGAAGGGGTCACGACGATGGAGTTCAAGGGCGCCGCGGAGGACATCGCGCGCATCGTGCATGGCCATCCGACGCTTTCGGAGGTGGTACGCGAGGCGGCGCTGGCGCTCGACAAGAGGTCGCTCAACAGCTGATGCAAGCGCCCGACGACTTCGAGATCCCCGAGATCGATGAGGAAGTCGATGACGGCTCGCGTTTCTCCGGACCCCTCGAGTGGTACTGGCACTTCAGCCAGCGCGCCGATTTCAGCGCCGACGCCGACCAGTTGAAGGTGCTGAACGAGCTGGAGCGCCTCTTCGGCGAGCTCGAGGACTACCGGCAATACCGCTCGGGGCCCCTGAACCGCCTCGTGACCACGCTGGGCGCGGGGAAGAAGCCGCCGCGCGGCATGTACATCTGGGGCGGCGTGGGGCGCGGCAAGTCGCTCATGATGGATGCGTTCTTCAAGGTCTCGCGCCACCGCCGCAAGCGGCGCGTGCACTTCCACGAGTTCATGCGCGAGATCCACGCGCGCCTGCGCCAGCTCTCCGGCGAGGAGAATCCCATCGAGGCCGTGTCCACGGAGATCGCGAAGGAGACGCGCCTGCTCGCCTTCGACGAGTTCCACGTGAGCGACATCGCCGACGCGATGATCCTCGGCCGGCTCCTCGAGAAGCTGATCGAGAAGGGCGTCGTGATCGTGCTCACCTCGAACTACAAGCCCGACGACCTCTATCCGAACGGCCTGCAGCGCGAGCGCTTCCTGCCCGCCATCCGCGTGCTGAACGAGAACCTCGACGTGCTGCATCTCGGCGGGGGCACCGACCATCGCCGCCGCCTCCTGGACGAGCTCAAGGTCTACTACTCGCCCATCGACGAGCAGGCCGATGCCAACCTCGCCCGCTTCTTCGAGGCGATGACCAAGGCCACGTACACGGAGAACGGCACGATCGAGATCGGCAACCGGCCGGTGCTGTACCGCCGGCGCGCCAAGGGCGTGATCTGGTTCGCGTTCTCCGAGCTCTTCGAGAAGCCGCGCTCGCAGGTGGACTACCTCGAGATCGCGAGCGCGTACCACACGGTCCTCATCTCGGGCGTGCCGCAGATGAAGGCCGAGAAGACCGACGTCATCCGCCGCTTCACGTGGATGGTGGACGTCTTCTACGACCAGCGCGTGAAGCTGGTGCTCTCCGCCGAGGTGCCGCCGGAGGAGCTGGTCGCGCCCGTGACGGAGCAGACCGGCCCGCAGAAGATGGTGCGCACGGAGTTCGCGCGCACCGCGAGCCGCCTGCGCGAGATGCAGTCCAAGGACTACTTCTCGCGCAAGCACGCCTCCGCCGCCAATCCGCAGGTCCTCCAGGCGAAAGCATGAAAGCCATCTACCTTACGAAGGACCCGTTCTCCGCGCGCATCGCGGATATCGACGAGGCGCAGCTCCCCGAGGGCGATGTGCTCGTGAAGGTCGACTACTCGTCGATCAACTACAAGGACGGCCTCGCGATCACCAACACCTCGCCCGTGGTCCGGGTGTGGCCGATGGTCGCGGGCATCGATGGCGCCGGCACCGTCGAGACGAGCGCGCATCCGCTCTTCAAGGCGGGCGACCGCGTGATCCTCACCAGCTGGGGCGTGGGCGAGGTGCATTGGGGCTGCCTCGCGCAGAAGGCGCGCCTCAAGGGCGACTGGCTGGTGAAGCTTCCCGAAGGCATGACCGCGCGCGAGGCCATGGCCATCGGCACGGCGGGGTTCACGGCCATGCTCTGCACGATGAAGTTGGAGCAGCTTGGCGTGACGCCCGCGTCCGGAGACATCCTCGTTACAGGAGCGTCAGGCGGCGTGGGCAGCGTGGCGATCGCGATCCTCGCGAAGCTGGGTTATCGCGTCGTCGCTTCCACCGGCCGCCTGGGCGAGACGGACTACTTGAAATCGCTCGGTGCCGCGGAGGTGATGGACCGCAAGGCCTTGGGAGAAGCGGGCAAGCCGCTGCAGAAGGAGCGCTGGGCGGGTGTCGTGGATTCCGTCGGCAGCCATACGCTCGCCAACGCGTGCGCGCAGACGAAGGCCGAAGGCGTCGTCACAGCGTGCGGCCTCGCCCAGGGCATGGACCTTCCCTCCACCGTGGCGCCGTTCATCTTGCGGGGCGTAACGCTCGCGGGCATCAACAGCGTGACGGCGCCGCGGCCGATCCGCGAGCGTGCGTGGGCGCGCATCGCGAAGGACCTCGACCGCAAGCTCCTCGCGTCGATGACGGAAGAGACGAACCTCGAAGGCGCGCTGGCCGCGGCGCCGAAGATCCTCGCCGGCCAGGTGCGCGGCCGGCTCGTCGTGGACGTGAATCGCTAGCCATGCGACGCCTCCTCGCACTTCTCGTCCTCGCCGCCGCGACGCATGCGTTCGCGGAGGGGCCGAGCGGCCGCCCGATCCGCATCCTCGTCGGCGTGCCGCCGGGCGCCACCACCGACTATCTCGCCCGCATGGTGGCCCAGGAGATCGTGCGCGACGGCTATGCCTCGGTCTTCGTCGAGAACCGGCCCGGCGCCGGCGGCACGATCGCCGCCCGGGAGGTTGCGAACGCCGTGGCCGACGGGCACACGCTCCTCTTCACCGGCACCGCGCACAGCGTGAACCCGGCGCTCTATGGCGCGAAGCTTCCCTTCGACGCGCTGCAGGACTTCACGCCGATCATCCTCATGGCGAGCGGTCCCTCGGTGCTCATCGCGTCGAGCGATCTCCCGGTGCGCAATGCCCGCGAGCTGATCGAGCTCGCGCGGTCGCAGCCCGGCAAGCTCGAGTTCGCGGTCGGCGGCTTTGGCTCCTCGATCCACATGTCCGGCGAGCTCTTCAAGATGATGGCGCACGTGGACATCCTCAACGTGCCGTACACGGGGAGCGCCCCGGCGCTGTCGGACGTCGTCGGTGGCCAGGTGAAGCTCATGTTCGCGCCGCTGCTCAATGCCCTGCCGCAGGTGAAGTCGGGTCGGGTGCGCGCGCTCGGCGTGACGAGCGCGCAGCGCGTGGCGGCGCTGCCGGACGTCGCACCCATCGCCTGCGTCCTGCCGGGCTTCGAGAGCGCCGCGTACTTCGGTCTGCTCGGTCCGGCGAAGTTGCCCGCGGATATCGTGACCCGCCTCAACGCGGCGGCGGCCCGTGCGGCGCGCCTGCCCCAGGTGCGCGCGCGGCTCGAGGCGGACGGTACGACGGTCGTGGCCGGCACGCCGGAGGAATTCCGCACGTTCCTCGTCGACGACATCCAGAAGTGGCGCCGCGTCGTGCAGCTCACCGGCGCGAAGCCCGAATGATTCCCGTTCGCCGGCTGCCATGACGACCTATCGGGATTTCCACGCCCGGTCGCTGTCTGATCCCGAGGGCTTCTGGGCCGAGCAGGCGGCGCTCATCGAATGGCGCAAGCCCTTCGCGAAGGTGCTCGACGCCGCGAAGCCGCCGTTTCGCACCTGGTTCGCGGGCGGCGAGACCAACCTCGCGCACAACGCGCTCGACCGTCACCTCGCCACGCGCGGCGCGCAGGACGCGCTGGTGTGGATCTCCACGGAGACCGACGAGACGCGCCGCTTCACGTACGCCGAGCTGCATGCCGAGGTGAACCGCTTCGCCGCGGCGCTCGCGGCGCAGGGCGTGGGCCGCGGCGACCGCGTGCTGATCTACATGCCGATGGTCCCCGAGGCCGTGTTCGCGATGCTGGCCACGGTGCGGCTCGGGGCCATCCACTCTGTCGTGTTCGGCGGCTTTGCCGCGGCAAGCCTCGCGGCCCGCATCGACGACGCGCGCCCGAAGGTGATGGTGACGGGCGATGCCGGCAGTCGCATGGGCAAGCGCATCGCGCTGAAGCCGCTCGTCGATGAATCGATCCGGCTCTCCACCTCGCCGCCCGCGAAGGTCATCGTCTGCGACCGCGGGCTGGTGCCGGTCGAGATGACCCCGGGGCGCGACCTCTCGTGGGCCGCGCTTCGCGAGCAGCATCGCGATGCGAAGGTCCCGTGCACGTGGCTGGAGTCGAGCGAGACGTCGTACATCCTCTACACCAGCGGCACCACCGGCAAGCCCAAGGGCGTGCAGCGCGACACGGGCGGCTATGCGGTTGCGCTCGCTGCGTCCATGAAGCACATCTTCTGCTCGAAGCCGGGCGAGGCGTATTTCTGCACCTCCGACATCGGGTGGGTCGTCGGCCACTCGTACATCGTCTACGGGCCGCTCATCAACGGTTCCACCACGATCATGTACGAGGGCGTGCCGATGCGGCCGGACGCCGGCATCTGGTGGAAGATCGTGCAGGACTGGAAGGTGACCTCGATGTTCTCGTCGCCGACCGCGATCCGCGTGCTGAAGAAGCAGGATCCGAAGTTCATGCGCGACTACGACGTCTCGTCGCTCAAGTTCCTCTTCCTCGCCGGCGAGCCGCTCGACGAGCCGACCGCGCGCTGGGTCTCGGATAACCTCGGTGTGCCGATCGTCGACAACTACTGGCAGACCGAATCGGGCTGGCCGATCCTCACGGCGTGCCCCGGCGTGGAGGACACGCCGCGCAAGTTCGGATCGCCGTCGTTTCCCGCCTACGGCTACCGCGTGAAGCTGAAGCACGAGGAGACCGGCCGCGAGGTCGGCGCGAACGAGAAGGGCGTGCTCTGCATCGTGCCGCCGCTGCCGCCGGGCGGCATGACGACCATCTGGGGCGACGACGAGCGCTACGTGCAGACCTACTACACGTCGTTCGGCGACGAGATGGTCTACACCACGTTCGACTGGGCGACGCGCGACGAGGACGGCTACTACTTCGTGCTCGGCCGCACCGACGACGTCATCAACTGCGCCGGGCATCGCCTCGGCACGCGCGAGATCGAGGAGGCGGTGCAGGCGAACGCGAGCGTGGCCGAGGTTGCCGTCGTGGGCGTGATCGATGCGCTGAAGGGCCAGGTGCCCATCGCCTTCGCGGTGATGAAGGATGCGTCGAAGGTCGCCACCCCGGAGGGTGCGGCGGCCTGCGAGAAGGAGATCATGGCGACGGTGGACCGCGAGATCGGCGCCATCGCCCGGCCCTCCCGCGTGTGCTTCGTCACGGTGCTGCCGAAGACACGCTCGGGGAAGTTGCTCCGCCGCTCCATCCAGGCGATCTGCGAGGGCCGCGATCCCGGCGACCTCACGACCATCGAGGACCCCGCGGCCCTCGACCAGATCAAGGCGGCGCTGAAGTGAGTCGTCCCCGCGTAGGCGGGGACCCAGTCGCTGGATTCCCGCCTGCGCGGGAATGACGAGGAGCTACTTCTTGGCGGCGGCGGGGCAGGGGCCGACGTACTTGCCGGTCATGCTCTGGTTCATGTTGATCATCTGGCCGTTCTGGTCCATCGCCATCTTCTGCTTCATCGCGAACGTGCCATCCCCGAACGTCATGTTGACGTCGGAGGTCATCTTGGGCTGCTTGGTGCACTCCATCGTGTAGCTCGCCGTGTTGCCGGACATCTTCATGTTCTTCACCGTGCAGCCGTCGGGGAGCTTCCCGTCCTTGGTGCCGAGCCCGCCGTTCTCGACGTCCTGCGGCGTGATGCAGTGCTGGAACGTGCGCTCGGGCATCTTCATGCCGGGCGGCATGCCGGGAACGCCATCCATCTGCATCTTGTATTCCCAGTTCCCTTCCTTGATCTTGCCCTTGAAGCCCGCGAACGGGTTGTCCTGGGCGGCGGCGGGCAGGGCGACGGCGCAGGCGACGGCGGCGGCAAAAAGGGTGCGGTTCATCGTGGGACGGGCCTTTGCGGGAAAAATGATGCGCGAAGCATAGCATCGGCCCGCCGCCACCTAACCCACGTCAAGGTTCCGGCCGTGTCACCCCGTAAAATGGGTCTCATGGCGCGCCCGATCGAGCTCCCCTACGACGAAGCCACCCGCTGCGCCGAGCGCCATGCGTGGTTCGAGTCCGTGCGGCCGCTCGGCTGGGCGGTGTTCCTGGACAGCGGCGATCCGGCCCGCACCACCGGGCGCTATGACGTCATCGCCGCCGAACCGCTGTCCACGCGCATCGTGGCACCGGGGGAGGACGCGTTCGCAGCGGCGCGCGCGCTCTGCATCGAATCCGGCACCGCGTCGCATGCGGAGGGCTGGCCCATCGCGGGCGGGGTCATCGGCTACTTCGGCTACGAGCTGGGACGCGGCGCGGCGAAGCTTCCGGTCGAGAAGGCCGGCACCACGCCGCTGATGCCCGAAGCGGCCATCGGCCTCTATGCATGGACGCTCGTGATCGACCACCGCGCCCGCCGCGCCGCGATCACGTCGCTCGACCGCTTCACCGACGCCGAAGCCGCGGCATTGCGCCAGCGCATCCTCGCGAAGCCGCCGCAACGCGAGCCATTCCGCGTGCTGGGCGAGATCGCTTCGACGCTCGACCGCGAGGCCTACCTGCCGCGGGCCCAGCGCGTCATCGACTACATCCACGCCGGCGACTGCTACCAGTCGAACCTCACGCGCGAGTTCCACGTCGGATATTCCGGCGACCCCTGGGATCTCTACCGCCACCTGCACGATACGAACCCCGCACCCATGGGGGCGTTCCTCGAATATCCGTTCGGTGCCGTGCTCTCCAGCTCGCCGGAGCGCTTCGTCACCGTGGAAGGCCGCGAGGTCGTCACCAAGCCCATCAAGGGCACGCGCCGCCGCCGGGCGGACCCGGTGCAGGACGCCGCCGCCCGCGCCGAGCTGCTCGCCTCCACGAAGGACCGTGCCGAGAACGTGATGATCGTGGACCTGCTGCGAAACGACCTGGGCCGCGTGTGCGAGCCGGGGAGCGTCGCCACGCGCGAGATCTGCAAGCTGGAGAGCTTCGCGACCGTGCATCACCTGGTGAGCACCATCACGGGCCGCCTCGCCGAAGGCCGCGACGCGCTGCACCTGCTCGAAGCCTCCTTCCCCGGCGGCTCCATCACCGGGGCGCCCAAGAAGCGCGCGATGGAGATCATCGACGAGCTGGAGCCCCACCGCCGCGAGGTGTATTGCGGCGCCATCGGCTACCTCACGGCCGCGGGGCGCATGGACATGAACATCCCGATCCGCACGACGGTGTGCGCGAAGGGGGAGCTGCGGTTCTACGCCGGCGGCGGGATCGTGGCGGATTCGTCGCCGGAAGCCGAGTACGAGGAGACCGAAGTGAAGATCGCCGCGATCCGCAGCGCCCTGCAGCGCTTCGCCGTTCCCGCGCCCCCCGATCCGCAGAAGTCGGAGCTGCGCCGCGATTTCATCGCGAAGCGCGACGCCCTGTTCGCCAACGGCAGCGCGGGCTTTTCGTCCCGCGTGATCGCGCGGCTGCGCGCGTTGCCCGAGTACCGTTCGGCCAAGGCGGTGCTCGCCACGCTCAACATCGGCAAGGAATGGGACACGCGCTCGTTCGCCGAGGCCGTGATCGCCGACGGCAAGAAGCTCATCCTGCCGCGCGTCGTGAAGCAGCCGCGCATGCTCGAGCTCTACGAGGTGCGCGACCTCGGAGCCGATCTCAAGCCCGGCGTGTGGGGCATCGAGGAGCCGGACCCGGAGCGCTGCCGCCGCACCGACATCACTGAGGTCGACTTTGCGCTCGTTCCCGCGCTCGCCGTCGACCGCGACGGCTATCGCATCGGCTACGGCGCCGGCTACTTCGACCGCCTGCTGGCCGGGAGCCCCGCGCACCAGATGCGCGTCGTGGGCATGCCCGCCGCGCTCTTCGTCGACAAGGTCCCGCACGAAGCGCACGACATCGCGGTCGACGCCGTGATGACCGAGACCGAATTCCACCGAATTTCCACCCGTCATCCCCGCGCGAACCCCGACCCATGACCGCTCGCATCCTCGATGGCAAGGCCATCGCCGCCGAATTCCGCAACGAGTGCGCCGTGCGCGTACAACGCCTGAAGGAGGAGAAGGGCCTCGTGCCCGGCATCGCCGTCGTCATCGTGGGCGACGACCCGGCGAGCAAGGTGTACGTCCGCAACAAGGCGCAGGCGTGCGAGGCGATCGGCATGCATTCCGAAGTGCATCCGCTGCCGGCCGAGACGACGCAGGCGCACCTCCTCGCATTCATCCACGCCCTCAATGCCGCTCCGGCCATCCACGGCATCCTCGTGCAGCTGCCGTTGCCCAAGCACATCGACGGCCAGGCGCTGATCGAGGCCATCGATCCCGCGAAGGACGTCGACGGCTTCCATCAGGCGAACCTGGGCGGGCTCATCACCGGCCATCCGGCGTTCTATCCGTGCACGCCGTGGGGCGTGATGAAGCTGCTCGAGCACACCGGCATCCCCATCGAGGGAAAGAGCGCCGTCGTGATCGGCCGGTCCAACATCGTCGGCAAGCCGATGGGGCTGATGCTCGTTCACGCCGGCGCCACCACCACGATCTGCCACCGCAAGACGCAGGATCTCGCGTTCCATACGCGGCAGGCGGACATCCTCGTCGCCGCGGTCGGCAAGGCGGGACTCGTGACCGGCGACATGCTGAAGCCCGGCGCCGTCGTGGTCGACGTGGGCATCAACCGCCTGGCGAACGGCAAGCTGGCCGGGGACGTGGATTTCGAGACCGCCTCGCAGGTCGCCTCCTGGATCACCCCCGTGCCGGGCGGCGTCGGACCGATGACGATCGCGATGCTCCTCGGGAACACGGTAAAGTCGGCGGAACGCGCCGCCGGACTCGGGACGGGCGCGGAGACGCGAATCGCCTGAGGAGAGCCTTGCCGGTGGTTGGAGCCTACGAGTCGGGACTCGAGCGCAATCCCGCGAACTACGCACCGCTCACGCCGGTGTCGTTCCTTGCAAAAGCCGCGGCGGTCTTCCCGGAGCGCGTGGCCATCATCCACGGGCCGCTACGCCGGACGTGGGCCCAGGTCTACAGCCGCAGCCGGCAGCTCGCCTCGGCCCTCGCGAAGCGCGGCATCCGCCACGGCGACACGGTCGCCGCGATGCTTCCCAACATTCCCGCGATGATCGAGCTGCACTTCGGCCCCGCCATGTTCGGCGCCGTGCTGAACACGCTCAACACCCGGCTCGATGCCGAGGCCATCGCCTTCATGCTCGACCACGGCGAGGCCAAGGTGCTGTTCACCGACCGCGAGTTCTCGCCCGTGGTCGCGAAGGCCCTCGCGCTCGCGAAGGTGAAGCCCCTGGTGGTGGATGTCGACGACGCGCTCTTCACCGGTGGCGAGCTGCTGGGCTCGCTCGAGTACGAGGCGCTGCTGGCCGAAGGCGATCCGGGTTTCGAATGGCAGGCCCCGCCCGACGAGTGGGATGCGATCACGCTCAACTACACGTCGGGCACGACGGGCAACCCCAAGGGTGTGGTCTACCACTATCGCGGCGCGTACCTGAACGCGCTCAGCAACATCGTCGACTGGTCGATGCCGCACCACGCGGTGTACCTGTGGACGCTGCCGATGTTCCATTGCAACGGCTGGTGCTTCAACTGGACGCTGGCGGCGATCGCGGGCACGAGTGTCTGCCTTCGCAGGGTCGAAGCGAAGGCGATCCTCGACCTCATTCGCGACCACCGCGTGACGCACTACTGCGGAGCGCCGATCGTCCACTCGATGCTGGTCAACGCACCCGCGGAGATGAAGCGCGGCATCGTGCACGAGGTCGCGGCGCTGGTGGCCGCCGCCGCGCCGCCGGCCGCGATGATCGAGGGCATGGCTACGATGGGCTTTCGCCTCACCCACGTGTACGGGCTCACCGAGACGTACGGCCCCGCGTCCGTGTGCGCGAAGCATCCGGAGTGGACGAAGCTTCCGATCGAGGAGCAGGTGCGCCTGAACGGCCGGCAGGGCGTGGCGTATCTGCTGCAAGAGGGCATGGACATCCTCGACCCGCACACGATGCAGCCCGTGCCGCGCGACGGCGAGACGATGGGCGAGATCATGTTCCGCGGCAACATCACGATGAAGGGTTACCTCAAGAACCCCGCGGCGAGCGCGGAGGCGTTTCGCGGCGGCTGGTTCCACACCGGCGACCTCGGGGTCATGCATCCGGACGGCTATGCGAAGATCAAGGACCGCTCGAAGGACGTGATCATCTCGGGCGGCGAGAACATCTCCTCGCAAGAGGTCGAGGACGTGCTGCACAGCCATCCCGCGGTGATGATGGCCGCCGTCGTCGCGCAGCCCGACGCGAAGTGGGGCGAGACGCCGTGCGCCTTCATCGAGCTGAAGGAAGGCGCCTCGGCTTCGGTCGAAGGCATCATCGAGTTCTGCCGATCGCGCATGGCCCGCTTCAAGGTGCCGAAGACCGTCGTGTTCGGCGCGCTGCCCAAGACGTCCACCGGCAAGATCCAGAAGTTCATCCTGCGCGAACGCGCCAAATCCACCCAGGCCATCGAATGAAAGAGCAGAAGATCCTCACGCTGGACCCCCACGGCTTCCACCACATCGCCTACACCGAGTGGGGCGACCCGTCGAAGCCGCTCCTGGTCTGCGTGCATGGCCTGACGCGCAACGGCCGCGACTTCGACTACCTCGCCGAGCGGCTCTCCGACGCGTACCACGTCGTGTGCCCGGACGTGGTCGGCCGCGGCAAGAGCGACTGGCTGCGCGTGAAGACGGACTATGGCTACCCCGTGTACCTGAACGACATCTCGGCGCTCATCGCCAAGATGGGGGTGGAGGAGGTGCACTGGGTCGGCACGTCGATGGGCGGCATCATCGGCATGCTGATGGCGGGCATCCCGGGCTCGCCGGTGAAGAAGCTCGTGATGAACGACGTGGGCTCGTTCATTCCCAAGGCGGCGCTGGAGCGCCTCGGCCAATACGTCGGCACCACGCCTTCGTTCGATTCGCTCGAAGCCCTCACCGCCGCCGTGCGCAGCGTGAGCCCCTTCGGAGCGCTCACCGATGCGCAGTGGACGCAGATCGCGCAGAGCGCCTCGAAGCAGGATGCCAGCGGCAAATGGGTGTTCCGCTACGACCCGGGCATCGCCGAGACCTTCAAGGGCGCGCCGTTCAGCGACGTCGACATGCGTCACTTCTGGAATGCGATCCCGTGCCCGGTGCTGGTCGTGCGCGGCGACGGCTCCGACCTGCTGCCGGCCGAGACGCTCGAGGAGATGAAGAAGCGCCCGAACACGCAGGCCTACGTCGTCGCCAACACGGGCCACGCGCCGATGCTGATGGACGACGCGCAGGTGGACGTGATCCGCAAGTTCCTGCTGGGCTAGCGTGGCGAAGGTGCCGTACGACGCGGTCATCATCGGCGCGGGGCACAACGGCCTCGCCTGCGCCTGCTATCTCGCCGCGGCCCACCTGAAGGTCTGCATGGTCGAGCGCCGCGATGTCGTGGGCGGCGCCGCGGTGACCGAGGAATTCCATCCCGGCTTCCGCAATTCCACCGCGTCGTACACGGTGAGCCTGCTGAATCCGAAGGTGATCCGCGACTTGAAGCTCGCCGAGCATGGCCTCCGCGTGGTGGAGCGCCCGTTCTCCAACTTCCTGCCGCTGGACGATGGCGCTTCGATTCGCGTGGGCGGAGGCCTCGAGGCCACGCAGCGCGAGGTGGCGCGATTCTCGAAGGCCGATGCCGAACGCCTGCCCGCGTACTACGAGCGGCTCGACCGCGTGGCCGACGTGCTGCGCGATCTCCTGCTCGAAACACCGCCCAACGTCGGCGGCGGCATCCGCGACCTCTTCGCCGGCTGGAAGGTCTCGCGCAAGCTGAACGCCCTGCCGATGGCCGCCAAGCGCGACGTGCTCGACCTCTTCACGATGTCCGCGGGCGACTGGCTCGACCGCACGTTCGAGTCCGAGCCGATCAAGGCATGCTTCGGCTTCGACAGCGTGGTCGGCAACTTCGCGAGCCCGTACACGCCCGGCAGCGCCTACGTGCTGCTGCACCACGTCTTCGGCGAGGTGAACGGCAAGAAGGGCATCTGGGGCCACGCCATCGGCGGCATGGGGGCGATCACGCAGGCGATGCGCAAGGAGGCCGAGGCGCGTGGCGTGGAGATCCGCACCGGCCAGGGCGTGGCGCGCATCCTGGAGGAGGGCGGCCGCGCTACGGGCATCGCACTTGCGGACGGCACGGAGATCGCGGCGCGCTGCGTGGTCTCGAACCTGAACCCGCGGCTCCTCCCGGGTCTCGTAGGCGCCGCTTCGGCCGCCGCGTTCGAGCCCTTCACCCACTACGATTGCGAGAGCGCGACGCTGCGCATGAACGTGGCGCTCTCCGAGCTCCCCGATTTCACCGCCGCCCCCGGCAAGGCGCGCCAGCCCCACCACAGCTCCGGAATCATCATGGCGCCCACGCTCGCCTACATGGACCGCGCCCACGCCAGCGCGCGTGCGGACGGGTGGTCGGCCGAGCCCATCGTCGAGATCCTGATCCCCAGCACGGTGGACGACACGCTGGCCCCGCCGGGGCAGCACGTGGCGAGCCTGTTCTGCCAGCACTTCCGCTATCGCCTGCCGGACGGCCGCTCCTGGGACGACGAGCGCGAGCGAGCGGCCGACGCGGCCATCGACCTCGTCACCCGCCACGCTCCCAACTTCAAGGCGAGCGTGCTGGGCCGGCGCGTCCTCACCCCGCTCGACCTCGAGCGCACCTTCGGCCTCGTGGGGGGCGACATCTTCCACGGCAAGCTGTCGCTGAACCAGCTCTTCAGCGCCCGCCCCATCCTGGGGCACGGCAACTACCGCCTGCCGCTGGCGGGCCTGTACCTGTGCGGCTCGGGGGCCCACCCCGGCGGGGGCGTCACCGGCGTACCCGGGCACAACGCCGCCCTGGAGGTCGTTCGCGACCTGCGGTGAATTTTCGGCACCCGGGAGGCTGCACAGTCGGTCGGCGCATCCGGAACGCCCGCGTAACGTACGTTCGGTCACTACGCGGAGAAACACCATGCGATTGCGCCCGGTTCTCGTCACCGCCACCGTCCTCGGACTGTGCGCGGCCACGCTCTACGCCTTCTGGACGCCCACCCAGCAGCGCGACCTGGTGATCCCGCCGGTCAGCGCCCCGGTCCGCTAGGTGGCGTGGCGCTCAGGCCTTCCAGGATGGGGGGCGTTTCCCCAGGAAGGCATCGACGCCCTCCCGGGCTTCCGCGGACCCCATGTCCGAAGCGATCGCCCGCGACGCCTCCTCGTAGGCGGCCCGCATCCCGGCCTCGAGCTGGCGGTAGAACAGGGCCTTTCCCGAAGCGAGGGACGCCCGCGGGCGGGCCTTCAGCGTGCTGGCGTACTCGCGCACGGATTCCATGAGCAGGGCGGCCGGCTCCACCCGGTTCACCAGGCCCCAGTCCAGCGCCGTTTCCGCCTCGATGAATTCCCCCGTGAACAGCATCTCGGCAGCGCGCTTGCGCGAGACGTTGCGCGTGAGCGCGACGGCGGGCGTGGAGCAGAAGAGGCCCAGGTTGATGCCGGAGACGGCGAAGCGCGCGTTGTCGGCGGCGATCGCGAGGTCGCACTGCGCGACCAGCTGGCAGCCCGCGGCGGTGGCCAGGCCATTCACCGCGGCGATGACCGGCTGGGGCAGGGCGATGAGCTTCTGCATCATCGCGCTGCACGAGGCGAAGAGCGCCGCCACCGTTTCCGGGGATGCCCCGTGCATCTCCTTCAGGTCGTGTCCCGAGCAGAAGGCGCTGCCGCTGCCGGTGATCACCACCACCCGCACCGACTCGTCGGTGGCCAGCTTGTCGAGCTCGGAATGGAGTGCCGCCAGCATCGCCGAGGACAGGGCGTTGAACTGGCGCGGCCGGTTCAGCGTGAGGGTCGCCACGCCGTCTTCGACGCGCGCGAGCAGGCCCGAATCGGAACGGTCATCCATGCGCGTCATTATCGCACCCATGCATCGGGCGCCGTTCATTGCGTCCGAGGGGCAACGGGAATAACATCGGACCAAGCCGCCTGATTCTTAAGGCTAATTTTACAGCGCGGCACCAACAAAAAGGCCCCACTTCCATGATCGTCCTCCGTACCGTCCGAGCAATGGCGCTGCTCGCCGGGCTCTCCTACGCATTGGGTGCGTGGGCCGCCGATCCGCAGGTCCTGGAGCGCGCGCGCAAGCTCCTCGCCGAGAACAACCCCAAGCAGGCCTACGTCGAGCTGATGTCGGCGCAGGACCTCACGGGCACCCCGGAATACGACTACCTCCTCGGCGTCGCGGCGCTGGACAGCGGCAAGTTCGAGGACGCGATCATCGCCTTCGAACGCGTGCTGGCCATCAACCCGAACCACGCCGGAGCGCAGATGGACCTCGGCCGCGCCTACTTCGCGCTCGGCTCCTACGATCTCGCGGAAACGGCGTTCAAGCGCCTGAAGACGGCCAACCCGCCGGCGCCCGCGCTGCAGGCGCTGAACCAGTATCTCGAGGCGATCCAGGTTCGCCGCCGCGAGATCAACCCGGGCTGGACCGGCTTCGCCGAGATGCAGATCGGGTACGACAGCAACCTGACCGGCGTGCCCGGCGATTTCGGCGCCGCCTCGCAGCAGTCGTTCAACATCACCGTCGATCCCACCGGCAACTCGATCAAGCGCGATGCGGCGTACGTCGAAGCCCTGGGCTACCTCGAGTATTCCTATCCCCTCTCGCGCGGCTGGAGCCTCTTCGCGGGCGGCGGCGCACGCGGCCGGGCCTACCACGACGAATCGGACTTCGACATCCTCTCCGGCGATCTTCGTGCCGGCGCGGCGCTCAACCAGGGCCCCTCGCAGTGGAGGGCCTCGGTCGGCTACCAGAAGTACACGCAGGACGGCGACGCCCCCGGCGAGCCGCAGCCCACCAACGACCGCAACACCGCCAACGCGATGTTCGAGTGGCGCCATTCGCTCGACACGCGCAACCAGGTCGGCGTGGGGCTGCAGCTCACGTCGGTGCGCTTCCCCGACAACAAGATCGACGACTTCGACCAGGTCTACCTCTCGGCCTCGTGGCTGCGCAGCTTCGAGGGCAAGGGCACGCCGCTCGTCTACCTCTCGGTCTTCGGCACCAACGACAACGCCAAGAACACCTTCGACGACGGCGTGACCGACAAGAGCAAGAACCTCGCGGGCGGCCGCGTGTACGGCCAGTACTCGTTCAGCCCCAAGCTCTATACGTTCGGCGCGGTGGGCTACGTGTACCGCCGCGACAAGGACGAATTCGCCCGCTCGACCGTCGTGGCCCGAGGCCGCGACCAGTTCGCCGAGCTGCTGGGCGGGGTCACTTGGCAATTCATGGAGAAGTGCGCCGTGCGGGCTCAGTGGTCCTACACGCGCAACGCATCCAATATCGACATTTTCGACTATGACCGTAACGAGGTTTCGACCGCCGTGCGGTGCGACCTGTTCTAGCCCGAAAGGCCACGCCATGAGAATCAAGATCCTCAGCGCCTCCGTTGCCCTGGCCGTCCTCGCCCCGGCCGCGTTCGCCGCCAGCGGGACCTTCACGTTCGTCACCGGCGACGTGAGCCTCACCAAGCGCGACGGCAAGAAAGTCGCCGCCACCCGCGGCACGGAAGTCGATCCGGGCGACCTGATCGCCACGGGCGGCGCCGGCATGGCGCAGCTCTCGATGATCGACCAGGCGCGCCTGTCGCTGCGGCCCAATTCCCAGTTCCGCATCGAGGGCTACCAGACCAACGCCCAGGACACCTCCGGCGCCGTGCTGAACCTCCTGCGCGGCACCCTGCGCACGTTCACCGGCCTCATCGCCACCACCAACCGCGACAAGTTCGTGATGAAGACGCGCGTGGCCACGGTGGGCATCCGCGGCTCCGGCAACATCCTCTACGCCTGCTCGATGGCCGACGGCGATTGCGACGAGAGCGTGGCCGACAAGGATGCCAAGGGCGACATCACGGTGAACCACACGATCGAGGGCAGCCACTCGATCACCAACTTCGTGGCGGGCGATCCCAACATGCCGCCGCAGCAGGGTGGGCCGACGACGCTGATCACCGGCCCCGGGCAGACGGTGCTGGTGCAAGGCAGCCAGCCGCCGAAATTCATCCCGACGCCGAGCTTCGTCTCCGATACGGCTTCCAATCCGTCGAATTCCAAGGCCGGCCCGGCCCCGGGCGCGGGCGGCGGCGATACCCGCAACTTCGCCCCCGGCGACAACCAGCAGCTGCCCCCGCAGCAGCAGGGCACCGGCAACACGCCCGTGGGCAACAACGGCCTGGGCTTCGTCACGATCGACGCGTCCAGCAACATCCTGTCGGATCCGCAGAACCTGCGCGACATCATCATCGCCACCAGCGGCCCGTTCCTCGGCCAGTCGCCCGCGGCGGATGTCACGCTCGAGGGCGCGGCGCTCCGCGGCTACTCCATGTACGCGCCGACGGGGAACCTCCGCCCGGCCATCAGCGGCGGCAACGTCGCGGAGACCACCAGCGTCTCGGTGGGCGGCGGCGGATCCGTCGTGCTCGGCCGCTATACCGGTTCCTCGCTCGGCTTCAACGGGCCCGGCTCGGGTGGCCCGGTGCTCGGCAGCGTGCACTGGATCTACGGACCGTCCGGCTATCCCCCGTACCTCTCGGATGTCCTGACCGGCACGGCCACGTACACCCTGGTCGCCAACACGTCGCCCACGAACCAGGCCAATACGACCGGCACGCTGGGCTCGGCCACGCTCGCCGTGAACTTCACCAACCGCACGCTGAACCTGGGGCTGTCGGTGCTGATCCCGGCCACCAGCGGCAACACCGGCGGCTCGTGGAATCTCACGGCCAACGCCGTGCCGTTCAGCCTGAACCAGTTCTTCGCCTCGACCAGCGGCCTGCTCACGATCGTGAATGGCGCCGGCATCTCGTCGCGCACCAACGGCAGCCTGAGCGGGTCGGTGGAGGGCAGCCTCGTGGGCAACAGCCTGCAGGCCGCGATCCTGGGCTACGGGATCAGCGACCTCACGGCCGCGAACGCGAACAACAACAACCTCGTCACCGGCGTCGCCGCCTTCACGGGCCCGGCGCAGGACGGCGCCGCACCGTATCGCGAAGGCCGCATCTCGGATGCCGAAGGCCTCCTCGCCGGCTCCGATTTCTCGCGCAACTACTCGACCACGAACCGCCCCGACGAAGTCACGGCCGGCCCGAACGGCGCGATCACCGCCTTCGTGGCGCCCGCGGCCAACATCGGCAACCGCGCGAGCTACGCGATCGGCACCGCGCAGGTCGTGCAGTCCGGCTTCGATGCGGAAACCGGCATGGTGTGGGGACGTTGGGGCAACGGCGTGGCGCAGGTCTCGAGCGGCAGCACCTCGCGCAACATCGACCTCAACCAGCAGAGCCTCCACTACATCTTCGCGGGCGCGCAGCAGGGCCCGGTCGCGCTGCCGGCCACCGGCACGGCGACGTACGACGTGGTCGGCTCCACGCTGCCCACCGACAGGGGCGGCCACGTGGGCGTGCTGGGCAGCGCCACGCTCGACGCGAACTTCACCAACCGCACCGTCTCCTCGACGGTGAACGTCACGATCAACAACCAGACGTGGATCGGCTCCGCGCCCAGCATGCCGATCTATCGCGACCAGTACTTCTCGGCCACGACGGGTAACAGCATTCCGGGTTCGGTGAACATCTCGCCGCTCACGATCTCGTGCTCGCCCAGCTGCCCGCAGAATCCGTCCGGCAGCTTCGACGGCTTCTTCACCGGCCGCAACGGCCAGCGCGCGGGGATGATGTACAACATGGGCGGCGTGAACGGCGCCATCGCCTTCGGTCGCCGCGGCGGCTAGCCGCGCTGCACGGAGTTCGCGAAACGGGTGTCCGGGAAACCGGACACCCGTTGTCTTTTGCGCGGTGCAGCAGCGATTGTTGGCCGCTTTCCTTGCTGGCCGCTGAGACGGCGGGTTAGCATTCCCGACTTCCTCCAAGAGCGCGTCCGGATTTCCAGAAGTGACCGACGAGACCCTCCTCGAAACACGCGGACTCACCAAGGAGTTCAAGGGCTTTGTCGCCGTGGACAACGTGGACCTCCGCGTGAAGCGCGGCACCATCCACGCGCTGATCGGCCCCAACGGAGCCGGCAAGACGACGGTCTTCAACCTGCTCACCAAGTTCCTGCCGCCCACGCGCGGCACGATCCACTACAAGGGCAGCGACATCACGCGTGACAACCCCGCGGATGTGGCGCGCCGCGGCGTGATCCGCTCGTTCCAGATCTCGGCGGTGTTCCCCAACCTCTCGGTGCTGGAGAACGTGCGCGTGGCGCTCCAGCGGAAGTCGACCGGTTCGCAGTTCGCGTTCTGGAAGTCGGACAAGACGCTCGACAAGCTGAACGACGCCGCGCTCGCCATCCTCGATCGCGTCGGCCTCAAGGATTTCGCGCAGGTCCACGCGGGCGCACTGGCCTACGGGCGCAAACGCACGCTCGAGATCGCGACCACGCTCGCGATGGATCCCGAAATGATGCTGCTGGACGAGCCCACGGCCGGCATGGGCCACGAGGACGTCGACCGAGTGAGGGACCTCATCAAGGAAGTCGCGAAGGGCCGCACCGTCCTCATGGTCGAGCACAACATGAGCGTGGTCTCCGGCATCTGCGACATCATCACGGTGCTGCAGCGCGGGGCGATCCTCGCCGAGGGCCCGTACGCGGAGGTCGCGAGGAATCCGCAGGTGATCGAGGCGTACATGGGGACGACGCATGCCTGAGGCCGTCCTCAAAGTCTCCGGCCTGCAAGCCTGGTACGGCGAATCGCACGTGCTGCACGGCGTGGACTTCGCGGTGAACAAGGGCGAGGTCGTGACACTCCTCGGCCGCAACGGTGCCGGCCGCACTTCCACGCTGCGCTCGATCATGGGCCTCGTCGGCCGGCGCAGCGGCTCCATCGTCGTGAACGGCGTCGAGACCGTGGCCATGAGCACGCACCGCATCGCGCACCTGGGCATCGGCTACTGCCCCGAGGAGCGCGCGATCTTCTCCAGCCTCTCCGTCGAGGAGAACCTCACGCTGCCGCCGAAGGTGGGCGAGGGCGGCATGAGCATCGAGGAGATCTACGAGATGTTCCCGAACCTGCGCGAGCGCCGCAAGACCGCGCAGGGCACCAAGCTCTCCGGCGGCGAGCAGCAGATGCTCGCGATGGCGAGGATCCTGCGCACCGGAGCGCATTTGCTGCTGCTCGACGAGATCACCGAAGGCCTCGCGCCCGTGATCGTGCAGGCGATCGGCCGCGTGATCGTGAAGCTCAAGGAGCGCGGCTTCACGATCGTGCTGGTCGAGCAGAATTTCCGGTTCGCCGCTCCGCTCGCGGACCGTCATTACGTGATGGAGCATGGGAGAATCGCCGAGTCATTCCCGGCCTCCGAGCTCGAAGCGAAGACAGGCTTGCTGCACGAGTACCTGGGTGTCTAGAAAACCACAGAGGAGACGCAAATGAAATTCCCGATGAAGACCCTCGCCGTCGCCGCCGCGTTCGCATTCGCGGCCGGTGCGTATGCGCAGGCGAAGAAGGACGAGAAGAAGGCGGAGCCCGCCAAGCCCGCCGCGGATGCGAAGAAGGACGAGTCGCAGATCTCCGGCGGCATCGTGAAGATCGGCGTGCTGAACGACCAGTCGAGCCTGTACGCGGACCTGGGCGGCCAGGGCTCCGTCGTCGCGGTGAAGATGGCGATCGCCGACTTCAAGGCGAAGGAGAAGGGCCTCAACGTCGAGGTGATCTTCGCCGACCACCAGAACAAGCCCGACGTCGGCAGCCAGATCGCCAGCAAGTGGATCGACGCCGAAGGCGTGGACATGATCATCGACACGCCGAACTCCGGCGTTGCGCTGGCCGTGAACCAGGTCGTGCGCGACAAGAAGAAGGTCTTCATCAACTCCGGCGCCGCGAGCTCGGATCTCACGGGCGCCAAGTGCTCGCCGAACACGGTGCACTGGACGTACGACACGTGGATGCTCGCCAACGGCACCGGCAGCGCGATCGTGAAGCGCGGCGGCGACACGTGGTTCTTCCTCACGGCGGACTACGCCTTCGGCCACGCGCTCGAGCGCGACACCGAGGCCGTGGTGCTGAAGGCCGGCGGCAAGGTGGTGGGCAAGGTGCGCCATCCGCTGAACACGCAGGACTTCTCGTCGTTCCTGCTGCAGGCGCAGTCGTCGAAGGCCAAGATCGTGGGCCTCGCGAACGCCGGCGGCGACACGTCCAACTCGATCAAGCAGGCGGCCGAGTTCGGCATCGTGAAGGGCGGCCAGAACCTCGCGGGCCTGCTCGTGTTCCTGACGGACGTGCATGCGCTGGGCCTCGACAAGGCGCAGGGCCTGATCCTCACCAACACGTTCTACTGGGACCAGAACGACGCGTCCCGCGCGTTCACGAAGCGCTTCGCGGCGGCCAACGGCGGCAAGTACCCGACGATGGTCCACGCGGGCGTCTACGCGGGCACGCTGCACTACCTGAAGGCCGTGGCGGCGCTGAAGAGCGATGACGGCACGGAAGTCGTGGCGCAGATGAAGAAGATGCCCACGGACGATCCGCTGTTCGGCAAGGGCACGATCCGCGTCGACGGCCGCAAGATCCACCAGGCCTACCTGATGGAAGTGAAGAAGCCGAGCGAGTCGAAGGGACCGTACGACTACTACAAGGTCCTCGCGACGATCCCGGCCGACCAGGCTTTCCGTCCCCTCAAGGACGGCGGCTGCGAGCTGGTGAAGTAAGGCTGCTCGTCTGGGTGAGCGGCGCCGGCTTGCCGGCGTCCGCTCCAACCCGGATCTCGGTGTAGAACGAAGCGACCATGTCTGAAATTTTCGGGATTCCGATCAATGCATTCATGGGTCAACTCCTCATCGGGTTGATCAACGGGTCGTTCTACGCCCTCCTTTCGCTGGGGCTCGCGGTGATCTTCGGGCTCCTCAACATCATCAACTTCACGCACGGCGCCCAGTACATGATGGGTGCCTTCGCGGCGTACTTCCTGCTGAACAAGCTCGGCATGAACTACTGGTGGGCGCTGGTGGTGGCGCCGCTCGCGGTCGGCGCCACGGGCGTGGTGATCGAGCGCTTCATGCTCTCGAAGCTCTACAAGCTGGACCACCTCTACGGGCTGCTGCTCACGTTCGGCCTGGCCCTCATCATCGAGGGCGTGTTCCGCAACGAGTTCGGCTCCGCGGGCCTGCCGTACTCGATGCCCTCGGCGCTCGAGGGTGGCCACAACCTCGGCTTCATGTTCCTGCCGAACTACCGCGCCTGGGTGATCGGCGCCTCGCTCGTGGTCTGCATCGGCACGTGGCTGCTGATCGAGAAGACCAAGCTGGGCGCGTACCTGCGCGCCGCCACCGAGAACCCGAAGATGGTGGAAGCCTTCGGCGTGAACGTGCCGCGCATGATCACGCTCACCTACGGCTTCGGCGTGGGCCTGGCCGCACTGGCCGGCGTGTTCGCCGCGCCCATCTACCAGGTGAGCCCGCAGATGGGCTCGTCGCTCATCATCGTGGTGTTCGCGGTCGTCGTGATCGGCGGCATGGGCTCCATCCTGGGCGCCGTCATCACCGGCTTCGGCCTGGGTGTCATCGAGGGCCTCACGAAGGTGTTCTATCCGGAAGCCTCCAACACCGTGATCTTCGTGATCATGGCGATCGTCCTCATGATCCGGCCGCAGGGCCTGTTCGGGCAGCGCTGACATGGCCGATCCGACGATCGATCCGCTGGCCGCCCGCGACGTCGAGTTCGAGGCGAAGTTCTTCCGCTACGGCTTCATCGTGGTGATGGCGTTCTTCCTCGTCGCCCCGATGTTCATCTACCCCGTGTTCCTGATGAAGGTGCTGTGCTTCGCGCTCTTCGCGTGCGCCTTCAACCTGCTGATCGGCTACGGGGGCCTGCTGTCGTTCGGCCACGCGATGTTCTTCGGGATGGCGGGCTACCTCTCCGCGCATTTCGCGAAAGTAGGCCTGCACGTCGAGCAGGTGACGATCTTCAAGCATGTCATCACCGTGGGGCTCCACATTCCCCCGTTCGCCACCGAGCTGGCGATCCTGGCCGCAACGGCCGTGACGGCGCTGTTGGGCGCGCTGGTCGGGTTGCTCGCCATTCGGCGACAGGGCATCTACTTCGCGATGATCACGCTGGCGCTCGCCCAGATGATCTTCTTCTACTGCCTCCAGGCGCCGTTCACGGGGGGCGAGGACGGCATCCAGTCGGTGCCGCGCGGCACGCTGCTGGGGATGGTGGACCTCACCAACAACTTCGCGATGTACTACTTCGTGCTCGCGATCTTCACCGCGGGGTTCCTCCTCATCGTGCGCACGATCCATTCGCCCTTCGGCCAGGTGCTGAAGGCGATCAAGGAGAACGAGCCGCGCGCGATCTCCCTGGGCTATCGCACCGAGCGCTACAAATTCCTCGCCTTCGTGCTGTCCGCGGGTCTCGCGGGCCTCGCGGGCGCCACCAAGGCCATCGTCTTCCAGCTGGCCTCGCTCACGGACGTGCACTGGTCGATGTCGGGCGAGGTCGTGCTGATGACGCTGCTGGGCGGCATGGGCACGGTGTTCGGGCCGATCGCCGGCGCCTTCGTGATCATGGCGATGGAGAATTACCTCTCCGACCTTGGCGCCTGGGTGACGATCACGCAGGGCATCGTCTTCGTGATCTGCGTGCTCGCGTTCCGCCGCGGCATCGTGGGCGAGCTGGAGGCGCTGCTCAAGCGCAAGCTCACTTTCCGGCAGCTGATGTTCGAGATCTTCGCGTTCCGCCACCACAAGCGGGCCAAAGAAAAACGCGGTGGACCGTAACTGCGCGAATTTCGCGCCGCTCAGCCCCGTCGCCTTTCTCCGCCGCTCGGCGGAGGTCTATCCGCAGAAGACGGCCGTCGTGCATGGCGATGCCCGATACACCTACGCGCAGCTTGCCGAGCGCGTCTCGCGCTTCGCTTCGGCGCTCGCGAAGCGCGGCGTCCGGCGCGGTGACACGGTCGCCTTCATGGCCCCCAATGTTCCCGCACTCCTCGAGGCGCACTACGCGGTGCCCGGCCTCGGCGCCGTGCTGAATGCGCTCAACTATCGGTTGGACGCGCGCACGATCGCCTTCTGCCTCGACCACGGGAAGGCCAAGGTTCTCGTGACCGACCGCGAGTTCTCGCCGGTGATCGCCGAGGCCGTGCGATTGGCGACGGTAAAGCCGCTCGTGATCGACATCGACGATCCGCTGGGTGCCGGCGGCGATCTCCTCGGCGCGCTCACGTACGAAGAGTTCCTGCGCGAAGGCGATCCCGCGTTCGAGCTGCCGGGCCCCGAGGACGAGTGGGACTCGATGTCGCTGCTCTACACCTCGGGCACCACGGGCAGTCCGAAGGGCGTCGTCTACCACCATCGCGGCGGCTACCTCAACGCGCTCGGCAACGCGCTCATGTTCGGGCTGGACGCGAGGTCCGTGTACCTGTGGACGCTGCCAATGTTCCACTGCAACGGCTGGACGTACACGTGGGCGGTCACGGCCGTCGGCGGAACGCACGTCTGCCTGCGGCGGGTCGATCCCGCGCTGATCTTTCCCGCGATCCGAGAGCACCAGGTCACGCATCTCTGCGGCGCGCCGATCGTGCTGAACCTGCTGGTCCACGCACCGGATGCGGTGAAGGAGCGCTTCGACCATCGCGTGGAAGTCGCCACGGGCGGGGCCGCGCCGCCTTCGGCCATCATCGCCGCGATGGAGAAGATGGGCTTCAACGTGACGCACCTCTACGGCCTCACCGAGAGCTATGGGCCGGCGACGTTGTGCGCGTGGCAGCCGGAGTGGGATGCGATGGGCCTGGACGAGCGGGCGCTCCGCATGGCGCGCCAGGGCGTGCGCTATCCGACGCTGGACGATGCGATGGTCGCCGATCCGCAGACGATGCAACCGGTGCCCTCCGACGGCGCCACGATGGGCGAGCTGATGCTGCGCGGGAACACCGTGATGAAGGGCTACCTCGGCAACGACGCCGCCACCGAAGCCGCCTTCCGCGGCGGCTGGTTCCACACCGGCGATCTCGGCGTGAGGCATCCCGACGGCTACATCGAGATCAAGGACCGCTCCAAGGACGTCATCATCTCCGGCGGCGAGAACATCTCCTCGCTCGAGGTGGAGGAGTGCCTCTACCGCCATCCCGCCGTGATGGAGGCCGCGGTGGTCGCGCGGCCGGACGAGAAGTGGGGCGAGACGCCGTGCGCGTTCGTCATGCTCAAGCCCGGAGCCACCGCCACGGTCGAGGACATCGTCGCGTGGTGCCGCTCGAACCTCGCGGGCTTCAAGATCCCGCGCACCGTCGTGTTCGGCGAGCTGCCGAAGACCTCCACCGGCAAGATCCAGAAGTACGTCCTGCGAGAGCGCGCGAAAAACGTCGTCCCCGCGAAGGCGGGGACCCAGGCTGGATTCCCGCCTTCGCGGGAATGACTAGTTGTTAGAATTGACCCTTTGCACGCGTTCGAAAGAATCCCCTTGGCCACGATCCTCCAGTCCCTCCCCGCCGGCGAGAAGGTCGGCATCGCTTTCTCCGGCGGCCTCGACACCAGCGCGGCGCTGCGCTGGATGCGCGAGAAGGGCGCGATTCCCTACGCCTACACCGCCAACCTGGGGCAGCCCGACGAATCGGACTACGAGGAGATCCCGCGCAAGGCCCGGGCCTACGGCGCCGAGAAGGCGGTGCTGGTCGAGTGCCGCCCGCAGCTCGTGGCCGAGGGCATCGGCGCCATCCAGTGCGGCGCCTTCCACATCTCCACCGGCGGCATCACCTACTTCAACACCACGCCGCTCGGGCGCGCGGTGACGGGCACGATGCTGGTCGTCGCCATGAAGGACGACGACGTCCACATCTGGGGCGACGGCAGCACGTTCAAGGGCAACGACATCGAGCGCTTCTACCGCTACGGCCTGCTCGCCAATCCCAGCCTGCGCATCTACAAGCCGTGGCTGGACCAGCGCTTCATCGACGAGCTGGGCGGGCGGAAGGAAATGTCGGAGTACCTGGTGGCCCAGGGCTTCGACTACAAGATGAGCACGGAGAAGGCGTACTCGACCGACTCCAACATCCTCGGCGCGACGCACGAAGCGAAGGACCTCGAGTTCCTCGACAAGGGCTTGCGCATCGTGAACCCGATCATGGGTGTGGCGTTCTGGCGCGACGACGTGCCCGTGAAGGCCGAGACCGTGTCGGTGACGTTCGAGCAGGGCATGCCGGTCGCGCTGAACGGCCAGACCTTCAAGGATTCTGTGGCGCTCTTTGCCGAGGCCAATGCGATCGGCGGCCGCCATGGCCTGGGCATGTGCGACCAGATCGAGAATCGCATCATCGAAGCGAAGAGCCGCGGCATCTACGAGGCTCCCGGCATGGCGCTGCTGCATCTCTGCTACGAGCGCCTGATCACCGGCATCCACAACGAAGACACGATCGAGCAGTACCGCAACAACGGCCGGCGCCTCGGCAGGCTCCTCTACCAGGGCCGCTGGTTCGACCCGCAGACGATGATGCTGCGGGAGACCGCCCAGCGCTGGGTCGCGCGCGCGATCACCGGCGAAGTGACGGTGGAGCTGCGCCGGGGCAACGACTATTCGATCCTCGACACGAAGAGCCCGAACCTCACGTACAAGCCCGAGCGCCTCACGATGGAGAAGGGCGAGGCGTTCTTCACGCCCGCCGACCGCATCGGCCAGCTCACGATGAGGAACCTCGACATCGTGGACACCCGCGACAAGCTGCGCGTGTATACCGAGACCGGCCTCATCGGCGGGAGCGACGGCGTGCCGCTGCTCACCGGCGGCGACAAGCCGGAGTAGAGCGCGATCGCCGCCTCCGCGAAGCCGCAGGAATTCGACCTCGTCGTGCTGGGCGGCGGTCCCGCCGGCACGAGTGGGGCCATCGCCGGCGGGCTGATGGGGCGCAAGGTCGCCCTGGTCGAGAAGGCCCCGATCGTGGGCGGCGCCGGCATCAACACCGGCACCATTCCCAGCAAGACGCTGCGCGAGACCTCGCTCATGCTCGCGGGCTGGCGCACGCGCCGGCTCTTCGGCGTGGACCTCTCGCTGCAGCGCGAAGCGACGGTCGCCGATTTCATGCGCCACTCGGACCACGTGACGGCCGGGGAGCGCGAGCTGGCGGAATACTCCCTGGACCTCCACGGCGTGGAGGTCGTCCACGGCGCGGCGTCCTTCGTCGATCCGCATGTCGTTCGCGTGGTCGCGCCGGACGGCAGCGAAAGGCTCCTGCGCGGCGAGAAGATCCTCGTCGCCACGGGCTCGTCGCCGTTCCAGCCGCCCGAGTTCGCGTTCAAGGACGAGCGCGTCCACGACTCCGACGAGATCCTCCAGCTGAAGGAGCTGCCGCGGAAGCTCGTCGTGGTCGGCGCCGGCGTCATCGGCTCGGAGTACGCCGGGACGTTCGCGGCCTTGGGCGTCGAGGTGCGGCTGGTCGACGGACGCGACACGCTGCTACCTTTCCTGGACTCGGAGATCTCCGCGGCGCTCACGAAGGCGATGACGGAGAATGGCGTGCGCTTCCTGTGGAAAGAGAAGGTCGTGAAATGCGACCTGTCCCATCCGCGGGACGTTTCGCTGACGCTGAGCTCGGGTGCCATGCTCACCTGCGACGGCGTGCTCGTATGCTCGGGCCGCAGCAGCAACACCGAGACGCTCGATCTTGCCGCGGCCGGCATCACGCCGGGCAAGCGCGGGCTGATCCCGGTGGGATCACACTTCCAGTCGAACGACCAGCCGCATATCTATGCCGCGGGTGACGTGATCGGACCGCCGGCGCTCGCCGCCACGGGCATCGAGCAGGCGCGCGTCGCGGTGTGCCACGCCTTCGGCGAATCGCTCAAGACCGACATCGCGCCGCTGCTGCCGGCCGGCATCTACACGATTCCCGAGGCGAGCATGGTGGGCGATACCGAGGCCCAGCTGATCGAGAAGAAGATCCCGTACGTGGTGGGTCGTGCGCGCTACGCGGAGATCCCGCGCGGCAAGATCATCGGTGACGAGAGCGGGTTCCTGAAGCTCCTGTTCCGCCGCGACGACATGCGGCTGCTCGGCGTGCACGTGATGGGCGAGCACGCGACCGAGGTGGTGCACATCGGCTTGATGGCGATGCTCTCGGAGTCGACGGCCGAGATCTTCAACCGCGCGTGCTTCAACTATCCGACGCTGGGCGACCTCTACAAGTTCGCGGCGTACCGGGCGCTCCTCGAACGCCGAAAGAATTAGAGTCAGACCCCCATTGAGTTCCGGTTCCAGCACGAGTGACGTTGTCATCGTCGGTGGCGGCGTCATCGGTTCGGCGATCGCGTACTTCCTGTGCGGACGGGATCCCGCGCTTCGGGTGAGCGTCATCGAACCCGACCCCACGTACGAGTTCGCATCGACACCGCGTGCCTCGGGCGGCGCCCGCGTGCAGTTTTCGTGCCCCGAGAACATCGCGATGTCGCTCTTCTCCCTCGACTTCATCCGCGCGTTCGAGGAGCCCGTCGACTGGGTGGAAGGCGGCTACCTGTTGATCGCGCGTCCCGGTGAGGAACTGGTGCTGCTCGAGTCGAACCATCGCGTGCAGCTCGCGCACGGCTGCGAGGCGGTGCTGATGGACGCGGCGGCGCTCAAGGCGCGCTGGCCCTCGATGAACGTGGACGATCTGGCGGCCGGCGTGCACACGCCGCGCGACGGCTGGTGCGATCCCAACAGTCTCCTGCAGGGACTGCGGCGCCAGGCCATCAAGGCCGGTGCCAGGTACGTGAAGGACCGCGTCGTGGGATTCGATCGCGACGGATCCGTGGTGAGAGCGGCGAGGCTCGAGTCCGGCACGACGATCGCCGCCGCGCAATTCATCAACGCGGCCGGTGCGTGGTCGGGTGTCATCGGCGACATGGCGGGCATGCCCACGCCCATCTCGCCGCTACGCCGCTTCGAGCATTTCTTCACGCCGCAGGAGCCGATGGAGCGCCTGCCGTACGTGAAGGATTTCCAGCGCATGGCCTTCCGTTCGGAAGGCCGCGGCTTCTCGGGCGGCGTCGTGGATGGCGAAGAGCCGCGCGGCTTCAACTTCGACGTGGACCACGATTACTTCGAGCGCGTGGTGTGGCCGGCGGCGGCGCACCGATTCCCGCCGTTGGAAGCCGCCAAATGCCAGCGCACGTGGGCGGGGCTCTACGAGCAGTGCGAGCTCGACGGCAACCCGATCTTCGGCAACTGGCCCGGGCGCCTCGACAACTTCCACGTGTGCGCGGGCTTCTCGGGTCACGGCATGATGCACGCACCCGCCGCGGGGCGGGCGATGGCCGAGCTGATCCTCGATGGGCGCTACACGACACTCGACTTGCGCCGGTTCGGCTACCCGCGGGTGCTGGACGCGATTCCCTACTCCGAAACCGGCATCAAGTAGAACTGCACGAGGTCCGAGCGCAACCGGACGCGCGACGCGTCGTCGAGGTAGATCATGTGGCCGCCGTCGTAGTTGCGTACGCGAACGCCCGGCCGTGCGCCGAGCCGCGCCAGGTCGCGCTCCGTGTTCATGAAGGGCGTCGCGAGGTCGTGGTAGCCGGCCAGGGCGATTACCTTCAGGCGTGGGTTGATGTCGAGCACCGCGGCGAGATCCGGCACGACGTCGGGTTGCGAGCGGCCCGCGTAGGCGAGCGAGAACGTCTTCTCGCCGTACAAGGCGTAGGGCGTGGGCGTGGTGTAGCCCAGCGACGCGAGATACTCGCCGATGCGCGTGTCGAAGGAATCGTCGATCAGGTAGGTCGAGGGATCGAGCGCCGGCAGGTTGCCGCGCGGGATCTTCACGCGCGCGTCGTAGCGGCCGACCAGCATGCCCGGCAGCAGGTTCGTGCGGAAGTACGAGGAGGAGCGATTCGGATTCGCCGCCCATTCGCTGCGCGCGATGCCCGAGGTGGCGACCAGGCGATCCAGCACGAAACCCGGAACGGGCGTGCCGTTCGCGATGAAAGCCGCGGCCGCCGGGTCGTAGTCGTGGTTGGCGAACATGCGCATCTCGTCGTGGGGAACCGCGGGCACGATGCCGTGCCAGCTTGCCGCTGCGGCGATGGTCGCCACCTGGCCCGTGCACGGTACGGCCGCCACTTCGCAGTTGTGCGTGTAGTCGAGGATCGGCGAAACCAGGATGAGCCCCGCGAGGCGGATCCCCGCGGCCTCGAGCCCGCGTGCCATCACGGCCGCGCGGATGCCGCCGTAGGATTCGCCCATGAGGTATTTCGGGGACGCACGGCGATCGTTCACGGCCACGTAGCGCGCGACGAAATCGTTGAAGATGGCGGCGTCGCCGGTCACGTTGAGGAACGCTCCGTTCGTCGCGGGCGCGATCGCCGTCGAGTAGCCCGTCACCGGTGCGTCGACGAAGACCAGGTCCGTCACGTCCAGCAGGCTCTCGGCATTGTCGACGAGCGCGTAGGGCATGGGCAGGTCGGTCGCGGGCATGCCGGTGGCCAGGCGCTTCGGGCCGAACGAGCCGAGGTGCAGCCACACGGTCGCGTTTCCCGGGCCACCGTTGTAGATGAAGGTGACCGGCCGATTCGCGGCCGCGGCTCCGTCGAGGGTGTAGGCCGCGTAGAACATCGACGCTTTTTGCACGCCGGCCGTGTTGAGGTGGCCGACGGTCGCTGTGTACGCGAGGGGCACCCCGGCGAGCGTGATTTGCCGGCGCGAGGAGACGGTGGTTTCCGGGGCCACGGCCACGGAGCCCGCGGAGGCCGTGCTGTAGGCCGTGGTGTTGGTGAACCCGCTGGCAGGCGGCGGAGCAGGGCTCGTGCAGACCGATTGCGCGGCACCGAACACCTGCCGCGAAATGGCCTTGGTGACCGCGATGCCTTCGATGTCGTAGCGCAGCGTCCCGGTCTCGCCATTGCTGAACGTAAGCGACATCCCGCCCACGCGCGTGACGTCCGCGGCACTCAGGGGCACGAACGGCGCGGCGTTGAAAGGCGAGCCCGTGGTGCGATAGAGGTCGCCTGCGTACGAGCCGTCGGCCCGCTTCTCGCCGCGGGACATCAAGTACCACGCGGGCCGGCCGTCGAGCCCGTAGGTGAAGAGCGTGGCGAAGATCACGTCACCCTGGTGCGTGACGTTCAGGCCCCAGCCCGACTCGGCCGGGTTCCACCACAGGTCCTGGTAGTTCGTGAAGCCGGAGCGCGAGCCGAGCGAGGCCGTGCACGCGGCCGGTGCCACGCCGAACGATTGCCGGGTGAGCGGCTTCGTGACGCGAACGCCTTCGATGTCGTACTCGAGCGTCGTGCCCTGGCTGCCGAAGGCCACGCGCATGTCGCCTACGCGCGTCACGTTGCCCGGGCCGATGGGCGTGAACGGATTCGCGTTGAAGGCGGGGCCGGTCGTGCGGTAGAGCGTGCCGGCGTATGCGCCGAGGTCCGCGGCGGGGTCGTTGGTGCCCGGTTGCAGGCGGCCCTCGGACAGGATGTACCAGGCGGGGTTGCGCGCGTTGTCGTAGGTGAAGAGCGTGCCGAAGATCACGTCGCCCTGGTGCGTGAGGTTCAGGCCCCACCCGGACTCGGCCGCGTTCCACCAGAGCGAAGTAAAGTTGTGGGACGGTGACGCCGCAAATACGGCACCGGCCCACGCGGTCGCGAGTGCGGCGAGCGCGCCGCGCATCAACCGATGCAGATCGGCTTGAGGTCTAACCATCGAGTGACAACCAGGGGAAAACGCAGGATGCCTGCGCCGATACATGGTATTGCAATGCAGAAGCCCTGGCTCTACTCGCCAGGGCTCGCTGGTGTCTCCACGAATACATCCTCAACGCTTAAGGTGACGCTTTGGCGGACGCTTTCAAGGCACGGGTTGTAAAGATAAATACTTTAATAAACAATTAGTTAAATGGCCTCACCGGCACTCCAAAACGGGCATCCGGAGGCTCCTGCTATAATTCAAACGCTCGTTTGAATTCCCCCTCCGGAGAGACATGAAAATCCTCGTGCCAGTGAAGCGCGTGGTCGATTTCAACGTCAAAGTGCGCGTGAAGTCGGACCAGTCGGGCGTCGAGCTCGCGAACGTGAAGATGTCGATGAATCCCTTCGACGAGATCGCCGTCGAGGAAGCCCTCAAGATCAAGGAAGCCGGCAAGGCCACGGAAGTGATCGCGGTCTCCGCGGGCGTCACCGCCTGCCAGGAGACGCTGCGCACGGCGATGGCCATGGGCGCCGACCGCGGCATCCTCGTCGAGACCGACGTCGAGCTGCAGCCCCTCGCGGTGGCGAAGCTGCTGAAGGCCGTCGTCGACAAGGAAGGCCCGCAGCTCGTGATCCTCGGCAAGCAGGCGATCGACGACGACGCGAACCAGACCGGCCAGATGCTCGCCGCGCTCCTCGACTGGCCCCAGGCCACGTTCGCGAGCAAGGTCGAGATCGACGGCACGAAAGCGAAAGTCACGCGCGAGATCGACGGCGGCCTCGAGACGATCGAGATCTCGCTGCCCGCGATCGTGACGACGGATCTGCGCCTCAACACGCCGCGCTACGCGACGCTGCCCAACATCATGAAGGCGAAGAAGAAGCCGCTCGACACGCTGAAGCCCGACGCGCTCGGCGTGGATGTGACGCCGCGCCTGAAGACCCTCAAGGTCGCGGAGCCCGGCAAGCGCAAGGCGGGCGTGATGGTGAAGGATGTCGCCGAGCTGGTCGACAAGCTCAAGAACGAAGCGAAGGTGATCTGACATGACCGCACTCGTCATTGCCGAGCACGACAACACGAACGTGCGGGGCGGCACCGCCAACGCGGTCACGGCCGCCACGAAGATGGGCGGCGACGTCCATGTCCTCGTCGCCGGATCCAACGCGAAAGCGGCGGCCGATGCGGCCTCGAAGCTCGCCGGCGTGAAGAAGGTGATCCACGTCGCCGGAGCGCAGTACGACGGGGGGCTCCCCGAGAACTACGCCGCGCTCGTGGTCCCGATGGCCGCGAATTATTCGCACGTGGTGGCATCGGCGTCCGCGTTCGGCAAGAACCTCATGCCGCGCGTGGCCGCGCTGCTCGACTCCGCGCAGGTCTCGGAGATCATCTCCGTGGAATCGCCGGATACGTTCGTGCGTCCCATCTATGCGGGCAACGCCTTCGCCACCGTGCAGTCCTCGGACAAGGTGAAGGTGATCACGGTGCGCGCCACCGGCTTCGATGCCGCGGCCGCGACCGGATCCGCTCCGGTGGAAGAGGGCACGGCCGCCGCCGACAAGGGGCAGTCGAAGGTCCTCTCGCAGGAGCTCACGAAATCCGCGCGTCCCGAGCTGGCCGGCGCCAAGCGCATCGTCTCCGGCGGGCGCGGGCTCGCCTCCGGCGAGAACTTCAAGATGCTCGATGCGCTTGCCGACAAGCTCGGCGCCGCCATCGGTGCTTCGCGCGCCGCGGTGGATTCCGGCTACGTACCCAACGACTACCAGGTCGGGCAGACCGGCAAGATCGTCGCCCCCGAGCTCTACATCGCCATCGGCATCTCGGGTGCGATCCAGCACCTGGCCGGCATGAAGGACAGCAAGGTGATCGTGGCGATCAACAAGGACCCCGAGGCGCCGATCTTCCAGGTGGCCGACTATGGTCTCGTCGGTGACTTGTTCCAGATCGTCCCCGAGTTGACTCAAAAACTATAAGTCAAAGGCGAAAGGCGTCCTCCGCAGATAAACACAGATAAACGCAGATGAAAAATCTTGAGGGATTTCACCTTCCAAGGTTTTGAAGTTATCTGCGTTTATCCGTGTTTATCTGCGGAGGGCGCCTTTCGCCGTAACCCCAGCGGAGCGTAGAAATGGCTGAGTACATCGCACCCATCAAGGACATGCAGTTCGTCCTCAAGCACGTGGTCGGCCTGGACCAGGTCAACACGCTCCCGGGCCACGAGGAGATCACGGAGGACGTGGTCGATGCGATCCTCGAGGAAGCGAGCAAGCTGGCCCACGAGGTGCTCTCGCCGCTCAACATCACGGGCGACAAGAATCCGTCCAAGTGGAAGGACGGCGTCGTTACCACGCCGCCGGGCTTCAAGGACGCGTACTGGCAGTACGTGAACTCGGGCTGGGGCAACATCCTCTCGCCGGCCAAGTACGGCGGGCAGGAGCTGCCGCACATGATCGCAACGCCCGTCGAGGAGATGTGGGGCTCGGCGAACCTCGCGTTCAAGCTCTGCCCGATGCTGACCCAGGGCGCGATCGAGGCCATCGCCCACGTCGGGCCCGACGCGCTGCGCGAGAAATTCCTGCCCAACATGATCTCGGGCAAGTGGACCGGCACGATGAACCTCACCGAGCCGCAGGCGGGGAGCGACCTTTCGCTCGTGCGCACGAAAGCCACGCCGCAGTCCGATGGCACGTTCCGGTTGAAGGGCCAGAAGATCTTCATCACGTACGGCGAGCACGACTACACGGAGAACATCATCCACCTCGTGCTGGCGCGCATCGATGGCGCTCCCGAGGGCGTGAAGGGCATCTCGCTCTTCGTGGTGCCGAAGTTCAACGTGAAGCCCGACGGCTCGCTCGGCGATCGCAACGACGTGAAGTGCGTCTCCATCGAGCACAAGCTGGGCATCCACGCGAGCCCGACGGCCGTGATGGCCTACGGCGAGAAGGACGGCGCCACGGGCTACCTCGTGGGCGAAGCGAATCGCGGGCTCGAGTACATGTTCATCATGATGAACGCCGCGCGTCTTTCGGTCGGGCTCGAAGGTGTTGCGATCGCGGAGCGCGCCTACCAGCGGGCTCTCGCCTGGTCGCGCGAGCGGCTGCAGGGCAAGCCCGTCGGCGTGAAGGGCGCCACCACCGCGCCCATCGTCCAGCATCCGGACGTGAAGCGCATGCTCCTCACGATGAAGTCGATCACCGAGGCCTCGCGTGCGCTCGCTTACTGGACCTCGGCCATCCTCGATCGCGCCCGCGAGCATCCGGATGAAGAGGAACGCCGCCGCAGCCAGGCGATGGTGGATTTCCTCATCCCGATCGTGAAGGGCTGGTCGACGGAAAACGGCATCGACGTCGCCTCGCTCGGCATCCAGGTGCACGGCGGCATGGGCTTCATCGAGGAGACGGGCGCCGCGCAGCACTTGCGCGACGCGCGCATCACCACGATCTACGAAGGCACCACGGGCATCCAGGCCAACGACCTCGTCGGCCGCAAGATCGGACGCGAGGAAGGCCGCACGGCGCTCGTCGTGCTCGCGGAAGTCGACAAGGTCGCCGCACAGCTTTCCGGCGAGGGCGACCCCACGCTGAAGGACATCGGCATGGCGCTCGCCACCGCGGCCGCGAAGGCCCGCGAAACGGTGCAGTGGATCTCACGCAACTTCGCCACCAACGCACCGGCCGTGGCTGCCGGCTCCACCTACGTGCTGAAGCTCCTGGGCATCACGTTCGGCGGCTGGATGCTCGCCCGCTCGGCGCAGATCGCCACGAAGCAGCTCGCGGCGGGCGAGGGCGATGCGTCTTACCTCAAGGGCAAGGTGCTCACGGCTCGCTTCTTTGCCGACCACATCCTGTCGCAGGTTCCCGCGCTCGCGATCGCGGCCACGAAGGGTGGCGAGAGCGTGCTCGCGGTGGAAGAGTCCTTCCTCTGAGCGGGTTCCCGACCCTGATCGTCACCGCGTTCGCGGTGGCGATGGATGCCGTGGCGGTCTCGATTTCCAGCGGCATGACGCGCGGAGCGAAGGCTTCGTGGCGCGATGCGTTCGCGATGGGCGCCGTGTTCGGCGCGTTCCAGGCGATCATGCCCGCGCTCGGCTACCTCGGCGGGGCTTACTTCCGCGATGCCATCGAGGCCTGGGACCACTGGCTCGCCTTCGGGCTGCTGCTCGCGGTCGGCGGCCACATGATCTGGGAAGCTTTGCACGACGATCCCAATGAAACAGAGGCGAACCCCGCGAATCCCTTCGCGTGGCGCCGCCTCCTGGTGCTGGGTGTAGCAACGAGCCTCGATGCTGCGGCCGTTGGTCTTACCTTGGCGCTGGTGGATCTACCGATGCTCGCTTCCGTGCTGATCATCGGCGCGGTGACGTTCGCGCTCTGCGTCCCCGCGGTGCGCCTCGGCAGCCGGCTCGGTGAACGGGTCGCTCACCGCGCCGAGCTGCTGGGGGGCCTCGTGCTGGTGCTCATCGGGACCAAGATCCTGGTCGAGCACCTTTCGGGCGCTGCCTAGGTCAGGTCCCGCCGCCCGGCGACTGGTCGGTCAGGTACTCCGGAGCCAGGCCCGCGCGGATGTCGACCGGCGCGGTGCGGATCGCAACTTCCTCGCGGCTGTTCTCGCCGGAGCGGCGCGAGACGCTGCGCGGGATCTCGATCACGGGCGTCACGATGCGATACGGATCGGTGGACGTCACCACGGTCGATCCCTGGGCCAGGACGTACGGATTCCCGCTGGCGTCGGCCACGATGATCGGCGCATCCGTCACGACGACCACTTCTTCGCCCGGCAGCAGCACCGGCGTTTCGGCGATCACGGCGATCGGTGCGGTCGGAGCCACGATCACGGTGTCCTGCGAGATCGTCGTCGTCGTACCGTCATCGACCGGCTCGATCAACTGCGCACTCGCGAACCCCGCGACCGTGAAGCCCACGACGGGCACGAGTACCGCGATTCCTCTCTTGAGATTCATGTTCATTGCGTCTCCTATCAACGACAGAAAGATGGAACGCGATCGTCGCGTCCTGAAGGTGGGACGTGCGCATCGCGGACGCGTTCCGCGGCGACGCCTTCCCCTCCGACGGCCATCCTCGGGAACTCGGGTAGGACTTGGCCGACGGACAAGGGACGCCGCGAAAGCGATCCTGTGCGTTGCCGTCGAACGACATCTCCTAGGAAAACCCATGCGCCTACTTGCCCTCTCCGCCGCACCCCTTTTCGCGGCGGCCTTCGCCGCGCACGCCGCCTGCGAAAAGCCGCTCGAGACCCGCCCGGTAAATGCCGAGGGCCAGCAGCCCGCGTTTCTTGACCAGACGCGCGCGTGCGAATCGAAGTCGGCGGTGAAGCTCGACGTGGTGGTCCTCGCGAAAGGCCTCGCGAACCCCTGGGCGGTCGAGCCGCTGCCCAATGGCGATCTCCTCATCACGGAAAAGCCCGGGCGGCTTCGCATCGTGAGCGCGCGCGGGCAGCTTGGTGAGCCGATCGAAGGCGTCCCGACCGTGGATGCGGCCGGGCAGGGCGGCCTGCTCGACGTGGCGCTGTCCCCGGGCTTCGCCAAGGACCGCACGATCTACTTCTCCTTCTCCGAGCCGCGGCAGGGCGGCAACGCCACCAGCGTCGGGCGCGGCGTGCTCTCCACCGATCACAAGAAGCTCGAGAACGTGAAGGTGATCTTCCAGGCCCTGCCGACGTACAAGGGCGACAAGCATTTCGGATCGCGCCTCGCCTTCGGCCCGGACGGCATGCTCTACCTCACGCTGGGCGAGCGCTCCGACACGCCGATGCGCAAGCTCGCGCAGCAGCTCGACAACCACATGGGCAAGGTGCTTCGCTTGAAGCCCGACGGAACGGCCGCCGACGGCAACCCGTTCGCCACGCAGGCCGGCGCGAAGCCGGAGATCTGGACCTACGGACACCGCAACGTCCAGGCCTCGGCGTTCGACATGCTGGGGCGCCTCTGGGTCGTCGAGCACGGCACGCAGGGCGGCGACGAGGTGAACCTCATCCAGAAGGGCAAGAACTACGGCTGGGCCGTGCAGGCCTACGGCGAGGAATACTCCGGCAAGCCCATCGACGGCGCGCTCACGGTCCGCGACGGGATGGAGCAGCCCGTGTACTACTGGGATCCGGTGATCGCCCCTTCGGGTGCGCAGTTCTACTCGGGCAAGCTGCACGCGGCGTGGAAGGGCAACCTCTTCGTCGGCAGCCTGAAGGACAAGTACCTCGTGCGCCTCGTGCTGCAGAACGACCGCGTGACCGGCGAGGAGCACCTGCTCGCCGATCGCGGCCAGCGCATCCGCGACGTGCGCGAGGGCCACGACGGCGCCCTCTACATCGTCACCGACGAGAAGAACGGCGAGCTCTGGAAGGTCACGCCCAAGAAATAGCAATTAGGGTCAGACCCTAATTCTTTCTAGTTCCTCTCCCAGCCGCCGCCCAGCGACTTCGCGAGCGCCGCCGAGGCTGCGAGTCGTTGGCCCTGCAACTGCGTGGCGAGGCGCTCGGTGTTGAGCAGGAACTGCTGCGCGGTGATGACTTCGAGGTAGGTGGCGGCGCCGCCTTCGTAGCGGGTGTTGGCCATGTCCAGCACGCGCGCGGCGCTCACGGTAGCCGCAGTCGCTTGTCCATGTGCCCGCTCGAGTGCCGAGAGGCCGGTGATGCCGTCCTGCACTTCCTGCATGGCGTTCAGGACCACGCGGCGATAGATGGCGAGCTCGGCTTCGTAGCCCGCCTCCGTGAACGCGATGTTGCCTTGGATGCGCCCGCCGTCGAAGATCGGCTGCACCAGCGAGGCGCCGATCGACCAGACGAGGCTGGGCGCGTCGAAGAGCGTGGAGAGGTCGCGGCTCTCGGCGCCGTAGAAGCCGGCGATCACGATGCTGGGATAGAGCGCGGCGCGCGCGACGCCGATCTGCGCATTGGCCGCGGCCATCGCGCGTTCGGCCGCCGCGACGTCGGGCCGGCGCTCGAGGATGTCGGACGGCACGCCTACGGGGAAGACGGGCGGAGCGACCAGGGCCCTCGACCGCGGCGCCATCTCGAAGACGGGGGCCGGCGTCCCGGTGAGCGTGGCGATCGCGTTCTGCAATTGCGAGCGCTGCCGGCGCAGCAGCTCCACCTGCGTGAGCGTGTTGTCGATCAGGGCCTGCTGCTGCGCGACGTCGATGCCGGAGGCGGCGCCCAGGTCGTGGCGCGCGGTCACGAGCTCGAGAGCGCGGCGCTGGATGGCGATGGCGCGCGCGAGCACGTCCAGCTCCGCGTCCACCTGGCGCAGCCCGAAGTACGCGACCGCGAGATCCGCCGTGAGCAGCAACCGCACGTTCTCGAAATCCGCGGCCGATCGCTCCGCGGTCGCTTGTGCGCCCTCGACCGACCGGCGCACGCGCCCCGCGAGATCCAGCTCGTAGCTCGTCGTGAGCGAGAGCACGAAGTCGTTCTGCACCGTCGAGAAGTTCGGCGAGTTGTAGTTGCTGAGCGGGCGGTTCTCGGTGCCGCGGGCCCGCGTGTCGCGATTGAAGAGCGAGAGCTGCGGAAAGAGGCTCGCCGAAGCGATGGAGAGCGACGCCCGGGCCTGCGCCCAGCGCGCCGAGGCGAGGGCGAGCGTGGGGTTGTGGGCGAGGGCGCGGGCTTCGAGCGCGTCCAGCTCCGGATCGCCGAAGGCCTTCCACCACTCACCCTTGGGGAGCGCGTCGCTGGGCCGGGCCTCGCGCCACGGTGCTTCCACCTTCCATGCGGTGGGCGTGTCGACCGCGGGACGCACGTAGTCCGGGCCGGCGGCACAACCCGCGACGAGCACGACCGCGAGCGCGGCCAGGGATCGGCGAGCGCGCATCGTCAGGCTTTCTTCTCGCCTTTGCCGGTCTTGTCGCCCTTGTCGGTCTTCTCGGCGTCCTTCGCGACGGTCACGACGTCGCCGTCGGCGAGCGCATCGGGCGGGTTCAGGACCAGCTCCTCGGAGCCCGCGAGCCCGTCGGTGACCTCGACGCTCTGGCCGTAGTTGCGCCCCAGCTTCACCGGCAGCAGGCGCACCTTGCCGCCCGCGCCGACGGAGGCGACCCGCACGCCGTCGCCGCGCACGATCAGCGCATTGGTCGAGATGACGATGTCGCGGCTCGCCTGCAGCGGCAGCGACACTTGCACGTACGCGCCCGGCATCAGCACGCCGCCCTTGTTCGGCAGCGCGATCTCCACCTGCATGGTGCGCGTGGTCGCATCGATGGAGCCGGCGGTGCGCGCCACGATGCCCTCGAAGCTCTGGCCGCGCATCTCCGGCTGCATGATGCCGACCTTCTGTCCCGGCTTCACGAGGTTGGCGTACGACTGGGGCACGTTCACGTACACGCGGAGCGAATCGGCCTGCGTGAGGATGAAGAGGGGTTTTCCGGAGCCGCCGTCGATGAGGTCGCCGACGTCGACATTGCGCCGCGTCACGAGCCCGGCGAAGGGAGCGACGACGCGCTTGAAGCCCTCGAGCTGGCGCAGCCGCTCGACGTTCGCGCTCGCCGCGTTGAGGTTGGCCTGCGCCTGCGCATAGCCGGAGCGCTTCTCGTCCAGCTCCTGCTGCGCCACGACGTCCTTTGCGCGCAAAGCCTCCCATCGATCCACGGTGCTCTTGGCGAGCCCGAGGCTCGCGACGGCCTGCTCGCGCGCGGCCATCGCCTGCGAGAGCTGCTGGTCGATCTCGGGGCTCTCGATCTCCGCGAGGAGGTCGCCCTTCTCGACGAGGCTGCCGATGTCCTTGGTCCAGCGCTTGAGGTAGCCGCTCGCCCGCGACGAGATCGGCGCCTGGGTCGCGCCCTGCAGCGAGCCGGGAAGGAGCACGGTCTCGCCCCCCGCGCCAACGGTGGCTCGCGCCGTCTTCACGTAGAGCTTGGCGTAGTCCGCCGTCCCCGCTTCGAGGGCCTTGGCGTTGGTGTGCCGCATCAGGACCGTGCGGCCGGCCCCGAGGGCCAGCAGCACCAGCACGACGATCGCGACGATCTTCGCTCGTCGAATCGTGGTTCGTTCAGTCATTGCTCAGCGACTCCTGTGGCAGGGGTGCGTGGGATGCGGGACGGGCCGCGCGGCGCGCGAGCCAGTCGTGCACGGCGGCATAGATCACCGGCACGAAGAGAAGGGTGGAGACGGTGGCGAAGGCGAGGCCGCCGATCACGGCGCGGCCGAGCGGCGCGTTCTGCTCGCCGCCCTCGCCGACGCCCAGCGCCATCGGGATCATGCCGATGATCATGGCGAGCGCGGTCATCAGCACGGGGCGAATACGAGTGGCACCGGCTTCGAGCGCGGCCAGGCCCGGGATCACGCCTTCGGCCTCGCGATCGCGCGCGAAGGAGACGAGCAGGATGGAGTTGGCCGTGGCGACCCCCATCGTCATGATCGCGCCGGTCAGCGCCGGGACGGAGAGCGTGGTGCCGGTCACGAAGAGCATCCATGCGATGCCGGCCAGCGCGGCAGGGAGCGCCGCGATGATGATCATCGCGTCCACCCACGACTGGAAGTTCACGACCACCAGCAGGTACACCAGCACGATCGCCATCGCGAGGCCCACGCCCAGGCCGATGAAGGAGCTCTGCATCGTCTCCACCTGGCCGCGCACGAAGACCTGCGAGCCGCGCGGCAGCTTTGGCCTCATGTCGTCGACGAGCTTCTGCACCTTCCCCGCGACGCTCGCAAGGTCCGTGCCCTGGACGCTCACGTACACGTCGATCACCGGGAGGATGTTGTAGCGCGAGACGATGGCGGGCGTGCGGCCCGCCTTCGCCTCGACCAGGTTGCCGAGCGGCTGCGGCGGGCGGGACTGGGCCGCGCCCGCGCCGCCCGGCTCGGGCACCGGAATGTTGAGGAGGGCATCGAGGGAATCCACGCGGTAATCCGGCGCCTGCACCGCGATGCTGTAGACGACGCCGTTCTGCGGGTTCAGCCAGAACGCGGGCTGCGTCTGCGAGCTGCCCGCGAGCGCGATGAGGAGGTTCTGCCCCACGTTCGCGGAGTTGAGGCCGAGGGCCGCGGCGCGCGTGCGGTCGATCTGCAGATCCACGCCCGGATTGTCCAGGCGCTGGTGCACGTGCACGTCCACGGCGCCCGGGATGGCCTTGATCTGCTTCGTGAGCTCGGCGGCGAGCTCCGCGTTCTTCGTCATGTTGTTGCCGGCGAACTGCACGTCGATCGCGGCGGGGAGGCCGAAGTTCAGGATCTGCGTGACGATGTCCGCGGGCTGGAAGAAGAACTCGATGCCGGGGAAGCGCTTCGGCAGCTCGCGGCGCAGCTGCGAGACCCACTCGTCGGTCGGGCGATGGTCCTCGTGGAGCGCGATGAGGATCTCGCCGTCCAGCGAGCCGAAGGTGCCGTTGTTGCTGTACGAGAGGTTGATGCCGCTGTTGGGTACGCCGAGGTTGTCCAGCACCGTGACCAGCTCCTCGCGCGGGATGATCTCGCGGATGGCACCTTCGATGCGGTCGGCGATGCGCGCCGTCTCCTCGATGCGGGTTCCGGTCGGTGCGCGGAAATGCAGCCGGATCTGTCCCGCGTCCACGCTCGGGAAGAAATCGCGGCCGAGGAACGGATAAAGCGCGCAGGAGAGCGCCGTGAACGCGAAGAAGAGGATCGCGAACGCCGCCCGGCGCGCAAGCACCGCCTCCAGCACTTCCGAATACCCGGCGCGCACCCGCTCGAACTGCCGGTCGAATGCGACGTGGACCCGCTGGAAAGCGCGGAAGAAATTAGGGTCAGCTACTTTTTCCGTTCCGTCGGAAAAAGTAGCTGACCCTAATTTCTTCCCGCCGTGGTCCTGGCCACGCATCAACAACATCACGAGCGTGGGCACGAGCGTTCGCGACAGGATGTACGACACGATCATCGCGAACACCACGGCCTCGGCCATGGGCACGAAGAGATAGCGCGCGACGCCCGAAAGGAAGAACATCGGCACGAACACGATGCAGATGCAGACCGTCGCGACGAACGCCGGCACGCCGATCTCGCCCGCGCCGACGAGGATGGCCTCGTGCAGCTCCTTGCCCTCGTGCAGGTGGCGCTCGATGTTCTCGATGGTGACGATCGCCTGGTCCACCAGGATGCCCACCGAGAGCGCCAGGCCCCCCAGCGTCATGATGTTCAGCGTCTCGCCCAGCGCGTAGAGGATGAGGATCGAGGCGAGGATCGACAGCGGGATGGTGAGCGCGATGATGAACGTGCTGCGCCAGTTGCCGAGGAAGAGCAGCACCATCAGGGCCGTGAGGCCCGCGGCGATGAGCGCTTCCATCACCACGCCCATCACCGCCGCCTTCACGAAGATGGATTGGTCGAAGAGCTGCGCGATGGCCACGTCCGAAGGCAGCAGCTGTGCGGCAACCGGCAGCTTCGCCTTCAGGTTGTTCACGATGTCGACCGTCGAAGCCCCGCCGTTCTTCAGCACCGAGAGCAGCACGCCGCGCTGGCCGTCCCGGCGCACGACGTTGGTTTGCGGCTGGAAGCCGTCCCGCACCTGCGCCACGTCTCGCAGGTACACCGTGGTGCCGCCCTGCGTGCGCACGGGTAGGTCGTTCAGCCCCGAGATCGCGTCGGGCGACGTATCCAGGTTCACGTTGTATTCGGTGATGCCGAACTTGGCCGTGCCCGAGGGCAGGATCAGGTTCTGCGTGTTGATGGCGTTCACCACGTCCGAGGGGCCGAGGTTTCTCGCATACAGCGCCTGCAGGTCGAGGTCCACAGAGACCTGGCGCTGCTTGCCGCCGTAGGGGAAGGGGATCGCGACACCCGGGATCGTGACCAGCTGCGGGCGGAGCTGGTTGATCGTCGTGTCGAAGAGCGCCTGCTCCGACATCACCGGGCTGGAGAGTGCCAACTGCACCACCGGGATGGACGAGGCCGAGTACTTGATCACCAGGGGCGGCGTGGTGCCCGGCGGAAGCTGGCGAAGCTGCGTCTGCACGATGGCCGTCACCTGCGCCACCGCCATCTGGATGTTCGCGTTCGGCTGGAAGAAGACCTTGATCACCGCCACGCCCGAGAGCGACTGGCTCTCGATGTGCTCGATGTCGGAGACGGTGGTGGTGAGGCTGCGCTCGGTCTGGCCGGTGATGCGCGTGCCCATCTCCTGCGCGGAGAGGCCGCGGTAGTTCCACACGATCGACACGACGGGGATGTCGATCTCGGGGAAGATGTCCGTGGGCATCTTCAGCAGCGCGAACGGCGTGGCGAGCACGATCAGCATCGCCATCACGATGAACGTGTAGGGGCGGCGCAGCGCGAGTTCAACCACTGAAAAACCGGAGCTGTCCTTCCCGGCCGGGGGGGTCGTGACCATCGGCAAATGATAACCGGTTGAAAGTGCCGGAAATCCCCCTGAATTCGGTACCATCGCTTGTCCGAAGGAGGAGGCCATGCGAACCCTCGCCATTCTCTTCACGTGGGCGGCCACCGCCGTCACCGCCGCCGCACCGCAGACCGGCATCTGGTGGAGTCCCGCCGAGAGCGGCCGCGGCTACACGATCGACGTCCAGAACGACACGCTGGTGCTGATCTCGTTCCTGTACGGTCCCGACGGCCGCATGCAGTGGTACTACTCCGACGGCAAGCTCACGAACGAGGGCGCAAGCTGGTCGGGCACGCTGCTCAAGTTCGACCAGGGCCAGCCGCTCGGCGGCGCGTACAAGGCGCCCACCGCGTCCGGCAACGACGGTGCTGTTTCCATCGCGTTCTCCTCGCGCACGACCGGCGTGATCACGCTGCCGGGCGGGCGAACGGCCGCGATCGAGCACCAGAACTTCGGCGTCGGATCCCCTCCGCAATCGCTGCTCGGCTCGTGGCTCTACGTCTACGCGGTGGGAGACGACACGTTCGCCACGCGCTTCAACTACACGAGCGTGGGCGCGGCCACGCCGACGGGGACGGGTGTCGTCGTCGACACCGTCCGGCGCGGCGGCGCGGAGTACATGGTGTCGGGCGATTTCGCCGGCCAGGTCGTCTCGGTCCAGTTCGACGCGGCCGGCAATCCGCTCACGACGTACTTCTGGAATCCGTACCTCGAAGAGGGCCGCGGCTTCTGGGTCTCGCCCACCACGCAGGTGCTCTACGGGATGAACGCGTATCGCTACGTGGGGCCGAGCGGGATGGTGAAGGGCCTCGGTGCCGCGATCGGCCCCGGTGCTGCCGCGCGCGAAGGCATCACGTTCACCCTGCCGAAAGCCACGCCGATGGCGGACTACGCCGCGCGCAATCCCGCGCTGGGTGCCATCGCCCGCGGCATGTTGGAGGAAGTGCGGAAGGCGGAAGCGTCCCGCCGGTGAGGCGCTACGCCGCTTCGATGCGGCTCGCGGCCTGCGGGAGCTCGTTCCAGTAGCAGATGTGCGAGGTGTGGTCGCGGCGCGAGAGCTCCTTCGCCCCGTACATCGCCTTGTCCGCCTCGGCGATCACGCCCGCGGCGCCGAGGCCGAAGCGATACTCCGCCACGCCACAGCTCACGGTGAGTAGCAGCTCCTTGCCCGGCGCGATCTCCACGGGGGAGGAGTCGAACGCCTTCACGATCCGCTCCATCACGAGCTTCAAAGCGCGGTTGCGATGCAGGCCGACCACGAACTCGTCGCCGCCCCAGCGCACCACCCAGTCGCCGCGGCGCGTGTTCAGCTGCAGCAGCGCGGCCACGTGCGAGATGCATGCATCGCCCGCGGAGTGCCCGTGCGTGTCGTTGATGGCCTTGAAGTCGTTGATGTCGAAGAACGCGACCTGGAAGCCCTGCAGGTCGCGCTCGGCCCGCGCGATCTCCTCGGCGAGGCGCTTCTCGCCGGCGCGGCGGTTGTAGAGCCCGGTGAGGTCGTCGTTGTCGGAGACGCGCTCCAGCCGCTCGATCGTCTGGTGGAGCTGCGTGAGGGTGTACTGCGTGCCTTCCATCAGCTTGCCCGCGCGGTCGGGGAAGTGGATCGGCAGGTCGGGGAGCTTGCGGCTGTCGATATAGCTGCGCAGCGCCTCGGCCGTGATGTCCACCGGCGCCAGCAGCTCTCGCAACATCCACATCGTGCCCAGGAAGCCGGCCACGCACGCAAGGATGAGCGCGGCGAGGATGGGATACATCTGGTCCCAGTCCGTGCGGCTCACCAGCAGGTAGATGATGAAGAAGAGGAGGGGGGAGATGGAACCGACGAACGCCGCCAGCGCGAACTTGCCCGCGTAGCTGTCGCGCAGCGTGGAGAGCTGCGCGAACAACCGGTAGATCCCCATGCGGTCCAGGACCGTCGCGCCCGGCGCTATCTTGCTGACCATGTTCTGGTTGTTCTGCCTTCCCCGTGTTCCCCCATTCTAGCCCTACTTTTCGACCGGGTTCCTCAGGATGCCGATGCCCTCGATTTCGGTCTCCAGCAGGTCGCCGGGCTTGAGGAATTCCGGCGGCGTGCGGGCGAAGCCGACGCCTTCGGGGGTGCCCGAGGAGATGAGGTCGCCCGCCTCGAGCGTCATGCCCAGCGAGAGGTCGGCGATGAGGCGCGGGACCTTGAAGTACATGAACTTCGTGTTCGAGCTCTGCTTCACGACGCCGTTCACGCGGCACTCGACCTTGAGGTTCGTGTGGTCGAGGCTGTCCGCGGTGACGATGACCGGGCCCATCGGGCAGGTGCCGTCGAGGCTCTTGCCCTTGTGCCATTGGCCGCCGTGCCGGCGCTGGATGTCGCGCCACGTGACGTCGTTCATGACCGTGTAGCCGAAGACGTGCTTCATCGCGTCCGCCTCGGAAATGTTCTTGCCGCCCGGGCCGATGACCACGCCCAGCTCCACTTCCCAGTCGAGGGTGGTCGAGATCGCGGCGTCATACGGGATGGTGCCGGTCGGATCGTTCACGGCCGTGGGCGTCTTGCTGAAGAACACCGGGAACTTGGGGAGCTCGCGCTTCTCCTCGAGCTTCTTGGCGCCCTCCTCGAAATGCTCGAGGTAGTTCCAGCCGACGCAGAACACGTTCTTCGAGGGACGCGGGATCGGGGCGAGCAGCTTCACGTCCGCCAGGTTCACCTGGGTGCCGGGCTTCGCGGCGAGCTCCTTCAGCTTCGCCATCGCTGCCGCGCCGCCTCGGATGATGTCCAGCATCGTCGCGAAACCGGAGGCCTCCACGATCGTCTTGTCGTCGAGGAGGATGCCGGGACGCGGCGTGCCGGAGGGAATGGGGGCGTACGTGACGAGCTTCATTGCGGGTCCTTGAGGGTGGTATCGAAGGGACTCACATTCTCTTCGAATTCGGGGCCGGGGTGCGGCGCCGAAGTCCGAAGCCTTCGCCGTGGTGGTGCGGGAGTTACTTCAGGTTTGCGAGGGGATGCGCGCCGACGGGCCAGCGGCTCGCGAAGAAGCGGTCCACGTCGGCCTGCGCGATGCGGTCGAGCCCCGGGGCCTGCCATTTCGGCGCGTTGTCCTTGTCGACCAGCAGGGCCCGCACGCCTTCCATGAAGTCGCCGTACTCGAGCGCCGTGGCGACCATGCCGAGCTCCATGCGGAAGACCTCGGCCAGCGTGCTTTGCCGGCCGCGGTGCAGCTGCTCCTGCGTCACCGCGAGCATCGTGGGAGAGCGCTTCGCCAGCGCAGCCAGCGTCTTGCCGGGCCATTCTCCCAGGCCATAGTCCGTGTCCTTGAGGGCAGCGGCGATGGCCGCGGGGGAAGGCAAGCCGAAGATCATGTCGATGGCCTTGCGCTGCGCGGGGAGCTCGCCGGCTTCCTTCGGCTCGGCTCCGAGCTTGGTCTTCACCTCGTCCAGCGCGCCTCTCGGGTACGGCGCCTTCGCGACGACGTTCTCCAGCATGTCGTCGAGGCGGGCCAGCGACTCGGGTGGCAGGTAGATGTCGGCGAGGTTCGCGTAGATCGCATCGCCGGCGCGGATCGTATTGCCGACGAGCCCCAGGTACGTTCCCAGGTGACCCGGCGTGCGCGAGAGGAACCAGCTGCCGCCGACGTCGGGAAAGAGGCCGATCGTCGTCTCCGGCATTCCCATCTTCGTCTTGTCCGTCGCGATGCGAAGCGCCGCGCCCTGGGCCAGCCCCATTCCGCCGCCCATGATGATGCCGTCCATCACCGCGACGATCGGCTTGAGGTACGTGTGGATCCGGTAGTTGAGCGCGTACTCGACGGTGAAGAACTCGAGCAGGTCCGTGCGGCCCGCCTTCCAGCCCTCGTAGAGCGCACGCACGTCGCCGCCCGCGCAGAACGCCTTCTCGCCGGCGCCGCGGAACACGATCACCTTCACGCGATCGTCCACCGCCCACGCCTCCAGCCATGCGGCGAGGCCGCGGATCATGCCGAGGGTGAGGGCGTTGAGCGCAGTGGGGCGGTTCAGGGCGACCGTGGCCACCCCGTTGCGGACGATGGCGAGGAGCTCGCCGCCGGCCGCTTCTAGTCGTTCTTCCATTCGGGCTTGCGCTTCTCGAGGAAAGCGGCAACGCCCTCCTGCTGGTCGGAGTGGTCGAAGAGGTCCATGAAGCGCTCGCGCTCGAGCGAGAGGCCGGCGCGGCGCGGGATGCCGTTGCGCGCGTTGTGGATGAGCGACTTGCAGTACTCCACCGCGCGGGGGCTCAACGTCGCGACGCGCTCGGCGATCTCAGTGGCCTTGGCGAGGCCCTCGCCTTTCTCGACGACTTCCTGCACGAGGCCGATGCGAACCGCCGTGGCCGCGTCGACGCGCTCGTTGGTGAGGATGATGCGCTTGGCCCAAGCCTCGCCCACCAGCCACGGCAGGTTCTGCGTGCCGCTGCCCGCGGGCAGCAAGCCCACCGCCGGCTCGGGCAGCGCCATCTGCGCGTGCGATTCGGCGATGCGGATGTCGGTCGCGAGGGCGCACTCGAGGCCGCCGCCCATCGCATACCCGTTGATCGCGGAGACGGTCACGAAGCGCGCGTTCATCAGCGCCTCGAACGCGGAACCGAAGCATGCGATGAAGTGGCGGGCGAGCACCTTGTCGGCGCTGAAGGTCTTCAGGTCGGCACCGGCCGAGAAGAATTTGGTACCGGCGCCCGTGATGACGGCGGCATACACATCGCGGTTGTCGTTCAGCTCGCCGATCAACTTCTCCAGCACGCGCAGGCTCTCCGGCGTCCAGGTGTTGGCCGGCGGGTTGTCGATCGTGAGGAAGGCGGTGTGGCCGCGGATTTCGTGGCGGATCATGGCTCCGTCATCCCCGCGTAGGCGGGGATCCCGTCATGTATTGAAGAATCACGCTCGAAAAGTCCTTGCCGCCATTGCCGTCGGCGGAATGCTTCTGGTAGACCTGCTGCGCGATGGCACCCAGCAGCACGGGATGCCTCGCCGACTTCGCCGCGTCGGTCACGAGCGTCAGGTCCTTCAGCATCAGGTCGGAGCCGAAGCCGCCGCTGTACCCGCGCGAGGCGGGAACGCCGTCCAGCACACCGGGGTAGGGGTTGTACGTGTCGGAGCTCCAGCAGCGGCCGCTCGAGGTGTTCACGATCCCCGCGAAGACCTTGGGATCCATGCCGAGCTTCGCGGCGAGCGTCATGCCCTCGGAGGTCGCGATCATCTCGATGGCCAGCATCATGTTGTTGCAGATCTTCGCGACCTGGCCGTTGCCCGGGCCGCCGCAGTGCACGATGTTCTTGCCCATGCACTCGAGGATCGGCCTCGCGGCCTCGTAGTCGGCCTTCTCGCCGCCCACCATGAACGTGAGCGTGCCGGCCTCGGCGCCACCCACGCCGCCGGAGACGGGCGCATCGACCATCGGGCAGTTCTTCGCGCGCGTGTCCATTTCGACTTCGCGCGCGGTGAGCGGGTCGATGGTGGAAGAATCAATCAGCAGCGTGCCCGGCGGAGCGCTCGCGATGAGGCCGGAAGGCCCCATGTAGACGCTGCGCACGTGCGGCGAGGACGGCAGCATGGTGATGACGACGTCCACGTCCTTCGCCGTGTCCGCGATGGACTCTGCCGCCTTGCCGCCCTGGTCCACCATCTTGCGCACGAGGTCGGGGACGACGTCGTACACCTTCAGCGTGTGCTTGTGCTTGAGGAGGTTGCGGACCATGGGGTTGCCCATGTGTCCGAGGCCGATGAACCCGATTCTCATTTGAGGCTGATCGTCGTGTGGATGCCGGGATTCACCGTCGAGTCGTCGAACCAGCGCGACGTGACGGTCTTCACCTGGGTGTAGAACTGGATCACCTGCTTGCCGTAGGGGCCCAAGTCGCCCAGCTTGGAGCCGCGCGAGCCGGTGAACGAGAAGTAGGGGACGGGAACGGGAATCGGCACGTTGATGCCGACCTGGCCCACGTCGATCTCGTTCTGGAACTTGCGCGCCGCCGCGCCCGACTGCGTGAAGATGCCGGTGCCGTTGCCGAACGGGTTCTTGTTCACGAGCTCGATCGCTTCATCGAGCGTGTCCACGGAGACGATCACCAGCACCGGGCCGAAGATTTCCTGCGTGTAGACCTTGTGGTGCGGCTTCACGCCCGAGAAAATGGTCGGCGCGATGAAGTTGCCCTTCTCGAAGCCGGCGACCTTGGCGTTGCGGCCATCGAGCTCGAGCTTGGCGCCTTCCTTCACGCCGTCGGCGATCAGGCCCTCGATCCGCTCCTTCGCCTGCTTCGAGACGACGGGGCCGAGATCCGCGCCTTTCTCGGTGCCGGCGTTGAGCTTGAGCGTCTTCGCCTTCGCGACGATGTCCGGGATCCACTGGCTGGCATCGCCCACCATCACCGCGACCGAGGTCGCCATGCAGCGCTGGCCCGCGGCGCCGAAGCCCGCGCCGACGAGCGCGTTCAGCGACTGTTCCTTGTTCGCGTCCGGCATCACGACCGCGTGGTTCTTCGCGCCCATCATGCATTGGGCGCGTTTACCGTTCTCCGAGGAGAGCTTGTAGACGTGCTCGCCGACATGGCACGAGCCCACGAACGACACGGCCTTCACGTCGGGGTGCGTGCACAGGGCATCCACCGACTCCTTGCCGCCGTGCACGATGTTCAGCACGCCCGGGGGAACGCCGGCTTCGATCGCGAGCTCGGCCAGCAGCATCGGCGTCATCGGATCCTGTTCCGAGGGCTTCATGACGAACGTGTTGCCGGTGACGATCGCCATCGGGAACATCCACAGCGGGATCATCGCGGGGAAATTGAACGGCGTGATGCCGACGCAGACGCCGATGGGCTGGCGGATGAAGTAGGTGTCGACGCCGTTGGCCACCTGCTCGGCGTACTCGCCCAGCGACAGCGTGCCGATGGAGCAGGCGTGCTCCACGACCTCGAGGCCGCGGAAGATGTCGCCCTCGGCATCCGGGAGCGTCTTGCCCTGCTCGGCGGTGAGGCACGCGGCGAGCTTCTTCATGTCGCGGCGGATCAGCTCCTGGAGCTTGAGCATGATGCGGGCGCGGGCGCCGATCGGCGTGTTCTTCCACGTCTTGAACGCCTCGGCGGCGTTCTTCACGGCGAGGTCGACCTCGGCGGCGTCGCACATCGGGACGCGGGCCAGGACTTCCTGCGTGGCGGGGTTCACGACGTCGCGCCAGGCCTTCGCCTTCGACTCGACGAACTGGCCGTTGATCAGGAGCTTCACGGTGGGGGCGGTGCTGGAGACGACCTGCGGATTGGCAGCCATATCGGTTTCCTCCTCGGGAACCCCCAATTATAGGGGCTCGTCCCGGATGGAACGACGCGTTCTAAAGACCGCCCCCGGGATGGGTGTACCAAGGTGAAATTGCGGCCCGGGCACCGGGGTGGCAAGGTGTGCCATCGCCTCCGGGCGCCCGCCGGAAAGCCCCCCATGCACTGGCTCCTCCCGTACTTCGAGAAGAATCCCGAGCTGGCGGTCTTCCTGGCGATCGGGGTCGGCTACTGGATCGGCAAGTGGAAGGTGAAGGGCGTCGGCTTCGGCCCGGTGACAGGGTCGCTCCTCGCCGGACTGCTGATCGGCAGCGTCGTGCACGTTCCCGTGTCGGACACCGCCAAGTCCCTGCTTTTCCTCCTGTTCATGTACGGCATCGGCTACTCGGCCGGCCCGGGGTTCATCCGCGGCATCCGCGACGGGGGCTGGCGCTGGGTCGTGCTTGGGATCGTGATCCCCGTGACGGGCCTGCTCACCGCCTACACGATGGCCAAGGTCCTGAACCTCGAGATGGGCTACGCGGCCGGGATGATGTCGGGCGGCCTCACCGAATCGCCCGTGATCGGCACGGCGAGCGAGGCGATCCGGTCGCTCCCGATCTCCGACGACGAGAAGAATCGCCTCGTCTCGCAGATCCCGATCGCCGATGCGCTCACCTACATCTTCGGCACCTTCGGCGTGATCTTCTTCTGCTCGTACATCGGGCCGTGGCTGCTGCGGATCGACTTGAAGGCCGAGGCGCTCAAGGTCGAGAAGGAGCTGGGCTTCGAGCGCGAGAAGGCGGGAGTCGCCTCCGCGTGGCACATGTTCGAGTTGCGGGCGTATCGAATCGAGCCGGGCTCTCCGGTGGTCGGCACGACCGTGGCCCAGGCGGAGACCCGGGCGGACCGCGTGCGCATCTTCATCGAGCGCGTGCGGCGCGACGGCAAGATCCTCGAGGTCCGGCCCGATCTCGTGCTCGCGGCGGGCGACGTGGTCGCGGTGATCGGCCCGCAGCAGGCGTTGCTGGAGGTGGTCGAGGCGCACGCGACCGAAGTCTTCGACCGCGAGCTGCTCGACGTGCCCTCGGCGACCTACGACATCGTGATCACGAACAAGTCGGTGTCGGGGCGCACGATCGCGCAGATTCGCGCGGACACCGACGCGGCCCGGGGCGTCTTCCTGAAGGCGATCCGCCGCGGCAGCGAGAACATCCCCATCGCGCCGGGAACGACGATCCACCTCGGCGACCAGCTCACGGTGTACGGCCTCGAGCCGGCGGTGAAGCAGGTGTGCGGGCGCGTGGGCACCGTGCTGCAGCTCGGCCATGGCACCGACTACGTGGCGCTCGGCCTCGCGATCTGCTTCGGCGCACTGATCGGCACGGTGCTTTCGTTCCCGGTGGGTGGGCTGCACATCGCGTTGGGCTCGAGCGTGGCAACGCTCATCCTCGGGCTCGCGATGGGCTACCGCAACTTCGTGCGGCCCACGTTCGCGATCCTGCCGCACGACGCCATCGAGTTCATGAAGTCCATCGGCCTCGCGGCGTTTGTCGCGATGATCGGCCTGAAGGCGGGCCCGGTGTTCCTGCAGGCGCTCAAGGAGATCGGCCTCACGGTATTCCTCGGAGGCATGGCGGTCACCCTCGTGCCGCAGCTCGTGGGGCTGCTCGTGGGACGCTACCTGCTGGGATTGAATCCGCTATTGCTCCTGGGCGCGCTCGCGGGCGCGCAGACGATGACCGCCGGCCTGGCTGCCGTGCAGGATCGTTCGGAGAGCCCCGTCGCGGTGATCGGCTACTCGAGCACCGTGGCCTTCGGCCACATCCTCATCTCGATCGGGGGTACGGCGCTGATCTGGATGCTGCACGCTTCGTAGGGCCGCGGCGCATTCACTTCATCTCCTCGATCTCACCGGGGCGCCACGTCTTGTCGAAGAACCCTTCGAGCGGGCCATAGAGCCGGAGGATCACGTTCCAGCCCTTGCCGGGCCAGGTCTGCACCCAGTTGCCTTCCTTGCCGGGCGGCGGCTTCGGGCCGAAGTAGACGTCGACGGACGAGTCGGCGTTGGCCTTTACGCCGGCCTTCTGGCTACCGACGCTGGGATGGGGCTGGTCCGTCTGCAGCATCGAGCGCGTCTGGTTGTCGTAGAGGACGAGCGACCAGAACTGTTTCGCGGGAATGCCCGGCGGCAAGTGCAGGCGATAAGTCTTCGCACCGTCCATCGGCTGCTTCTTCGAATCGACGAAGGCGGCTGCGTACGCCGAGCCCGCGCCAACCTTCTGGATCGCCATCGCGGGCGTGATGCCTGTCGCGTAGAAGAACATGTAGCTGCGGGCATCGAGCAGGCGCACGCCGTCGCTTTCGAAGAGGTAGCTGCCCCCGACGAAGCACGTGCCCCACGCGCTGTCCGGATAGAAATACGCGCCGGCGAGGCGCGAGCGGTAGGCATTGGCCCGTGCCGTCGCGTTGCCCACGGCGGCGGCCTCGGCGAGGATCTTCTTCATGCGCTCGTCCGGCGCGAAGGGCTTGCCCTTCTCGATGCCGATCGAGGCGAGCAGGCCGAGCGTCTCCGGATCCATCGCCGCGTTGGGCTCTTCCTGCACGACCTCGTTCACCTCGGCGAAGAAGCTCGCGTCCATGGCGTGGATGGTGTTCATCGCCTTGCCGGACGCATTGACGAACTTCGTCGCCGGCGGATTCGCGGCGAGCGACAGCGGATAGATGCGCAGGTGCTGCTTGATGCTCGCGACGGCCGGCTTCGGATCGCCGTTCACCAGGAAGCCGCGCGTTCCGAACCAGTTGCCGTAGGTCTGCGACTTGAACACGTGGTAGCCGGCGGGCGGCTCGCCCTTGAAGTCGGGCGGCAGGAAGAGGAATTTTCCGCCTTTCCCCTCGTCGGGGCCGACCAGGCCCAGGTCGGTCACGTAGTGGAACCAGAAGTCGTCCAGGAGCCCCAATGTCTGGGGCGGCGATTCGACCACGACAGGACCGTTCCTGAGGTCGATCCATCCCATGGCGTAGACGCTCTCCGTGTTCGCGGTGAGGAAGAGCGAGCGCGAGTCCATGAGCGTCTCGAAGACGATGACGGTGCCGTTGTCGGGACCCAACTCCCGCAGGCCGCGGCGAATCGCTGCCAGGGACGCCGCCGGCATCGCCGTGAGGAAAGCTTGCACGCCGCGCTGGAAATCCAGGTTGTCGTAGACCTTCCGGATGGTCTCGTCGTCGGGGAAGCCATCCTTGAAGCGCAGCGTCCCGAGTCGCGTCTCGACGCTGTCGGGCGCCACGATCGCGGGTGGGATGTCGGTCTTGTACTTCTGCGCGAGCGCGGGCCACGCGACGCCGAGCGCTGCGCCCACGGCGATGGTGCGTATGAGCTTGGTCATGTCCATTTCTCCTTGTCCTCTGCACGCCCCGGCGTTTCAGCGCCAGGCATTTCCCATCTGGATGTAGAACGCGGTGTCCTCCGGGCCCTTCGCGATGTCGATGCCCATGGCGAGGCCGAGGCGCCGCGCGATCACGTAGCGGAAACCGACGCCCTTGCTCACGACCGTGCCCTTGTCTTCGAAGGACGTGGTGCGGCCCCAGTTGCGCCCGGCGCCGATGAACGCGAGCGCGATCCAGCGCGGCGTCACGTAGTAGCGGGCCTCGGCTTCGAGGACGCCGACGTTTTCGTCCTGGTAGCGCGCCGCGGGCACGCCGCGCATGTCGATGAAAGGTAATTGATAGAACGGAACGTCGCCGCGCGCGGTGCGGCCATCGGCGCGCAGGGCCACGACCACTTTCTCTCCCGCGGGGATGTAGGCGAAAGCGTGCGCGCGATAAGCCTGGAACGTCATATCGCTGCCGATGGAAGGCGAATAGAACATGCCGTCGATCGACGCCTCGACGCCGCTCTTCGTGAAGAAGATGTTGTCGCGCGAATCGAAGACGTAGGTGACACCGAGGCCCGAGCCCTTCTTCGCGAACTCCTTGTCCGTGAGGCCCGCATCCGAAGCTGTGCCGAGGTCGAGCTTCGCGTCCAGGCTCATGTACAGCCAGCGCAGGCCCAGCCACTGGTCGCTCTCGCCGAGCCGGCGTGTGAGCTCGTTGAACGCCATGTAGCCCTTCAGGTTGTAGCCGAGCTTGTCGATGCCGCCGCCCGGCAGCTCGCCGCCGATGCCGTAGAAATCGAGGTTCACCGACATCGCCATGGCGCCGCCGCGGTAGCGCCACGTATCGTCGAAGAACGACATGCGCGCTCCGCCGCCGGCCCCCTTGGTGCCGTTCTCGGTGCCCATCACGGCGAGGCCATAGATGTTGGGCGGAGTGAGGCGCCCGCCGGTTTCCTTCGCGCGCGTGGCGGCATCCTTGATCGATTCGCTGAACCACGCGAGCGCCAGGCCGCCGCCGTAGCCCACCGCCGGCTCGGTGATGATGATCGGGACCGCGAGCGCGCCCTTGTGCTCGAGCAGGTAGTTCGATGCGTCGAACTGCTTGTCCTGCGGATCGATGAAGCGATCGCGGAACCAGTCCGAGGCTGCGCTGTTGCCGCTCGCCGCGAGGAGTCCGGCGAGAATCCATCCCTGCATGTGCACGCGTTCTCCTAGAGTCCGAGCGGTATCGACGCCGCGAGATAAGTGTTCCAGCCATCCGCGCGGTTCTGCGCATTGAACTCGTAGTAGCCGCGCAGGCTCACGTAGGCCTTCTCCTTGCCCATCGGGAAGAAGTAGCCGACCTGGGGCCCCAGCGCATAGACGCGCGCCTTGTAGTCGCCGAGCACGGCTCCGGATCCGCTGTCGCCGCTCAACTGGTAGTAGGCGTAGCCGACGACGCCCGCGTGGAGCTGCGGGCTGAAGAAGTGCGAGAAAGCGAAATCCACGTGGCTGTCGACGCCGTTCTTGTAGTTCGTGTCGTCGTTCTCCCAGTTGTACGTGATGCCGCCCACGACGGAGAACTCGTTGCCCTTGGCCATGTAGGTGTAGCCGAAGCCGCCGTCGATCGACGCGTGGTTCAAGCCGATGTTGGCGAGCCGGCCTGCCTGGTAGACCCCGACCGGTATGCCGCCCATCACGTAAGCCATCGTGCTCGAGTCGCCCTCGTGCCACTTGAGCGAGGCCAGGGGGTAGAGGTCCGATCCGCCCGAAGCCTTGTCCGTGCGGCCGCGTTCGTTGCTGCCGCCCTCGCGGCCCGTGAGGATCGAGCTCGCCGTCGCCTTGAACTGGCCCACGGCCCACGCGAGCGAGAGCGCGGCCTGCCCGCCCGCGACGGGCTCCTTGAACGTATACGTTGGCACGAAGAACAGGAGATCCGCATCGGCTTCGAGGCCCGCGACGAGATTCCCGCCGGTCACGAAGTTCTTCGAGCTGCCCGAGCTCACCGACGCGTGGTAGTACATGAGCGGCATCGAGAAGCCGGGCGCTCCGGGGAGTGCCGCGAAGTTCGACTGCTGGCCCGGGAGCCAGAAGCTGACACCGCCTTCGTCGGCAAAAGCAGCCGATGCGAGGAGCGACGCGCAGAGTGCCGCGATCCGCATGCGATTCATCGACGTCCCCGGAATCCTCCGCCGCCGTGGAAGCTGCGCGCGTTCATGTTGGAGCTGCGCATCTGGCCCGCACGCTCGTTGCCGAACTGCCGCGCCTGGCGTTCGCCATCAAGGTTGTGCTGACCCGCGCTCGGGCCGACGTCGTTCCATCCACCGCCGGCCTCGTGCTTCTGCCAGCCGTCGCCGGTGTTGCGATAGATGTTGCCATCCTTGCCCGCGTAGACGTCGTCGCCCACGCGGCCGATCTTGCCGCCGTCTTGCCCGGTGATGCCGCCGTACTTCGTGACCTCGCCGGTGTTCTTGTTGTAGATCACGCCCTGCTTGCCCGAGATCGAGTCTCCGGTATAGGCGTTGCCCGCCGTGCCGCTGCGCCCGGCGACCGCGAAGTTGTCTCCGCCCGCCACGCCGCGCTGGCCCGCCGCGTAGTTGCCCGTGTACACGTTGCCCACCGCGCCGCGCTGTCCCGCGGAGGCGATGCCGGTGCGTGAGTTGTACGAGGCCCCCGCTTTGCCTGCCCACGCATTGCCGGTCCACGCGTTGTAGCCGCCCGCGTAGCGCGACACTTGCGCGCGGTTACCCCACTGCGAGTAGATGTTCCCCGTGTAGCCCGCCCAGCCGCCCGGTCCCCATGCGACCGCGCCGCCATTCACGCCGTACGCGACGCCGTAGTACGCGGGATAGCCCCACGGTCCCCAGTACGGATACGCGCCCCAGCAATAGCCCCACGCCGTCGTGTACGCCCCGCACCACATGCCGAAGCCGAAGGTGACCGCCCATCCCGTCCACGGCGTATACGCGACCGCCGCGCCGTAGCCATAGGTGACCGGAGCTCCGTACCAGTACGTGCCGACCCAGGGATCGTAGGTGTAACCCGTGCCGTACACGACGACACCGGTGGCTGGATCGACCACCGTGCCCTGGTATCCCGGCGTGTAGCCGACGTACACGACCTCGGGCGTAGCGCCGAAGACGCGCACGTACGTCACGTAGTGCAGCGGCGAGGAGGGCGGGATCGTGTAGATCACTGTCGGTACTGCGGTGGCGACCTTCCACGGCCCGCGCACCGCCGGCCCCTGGAACCACACGCCGTTCTCGACGGCGAAGAAGTTGCCCTGCGCGGCTTTGATGATCGGCGTCGGCGAGTTGGCCACGTACGAGAGCGGCGTGCCGTCGATCGGCTTCAGCACGAAGTCGCCGTCCAGCTTCGGGTCGGTGAGCTTCGTGCCGGCCAACTTCACCGAGGCGACCTGCGGGATGTCCGCGGCGATCGCCGCTTCGCGCGCCTGCGTCGTGCCCGCGATCGAGGCCTTCACGTTCTCCTTCGGGCTGTCGTCGGGGATCTTCGCGAAGTCGGGTGGCAACGCGTTGGAGGCGACGTAGGTCCAGCCGTCCGCGCTCTTCGGATCGCCCGTGAACCAGCGTCCCGCGACGAGGATGTACGTGCGGTTGCTCGACGTGTCCTGGAAGACGCTGCCGGTCGTGTTGGAAACATACTGCAGCTTCGTCCCCGCGATCGGCTCGAACTTCGCCGCGCCGTCGGTCACCACGACTTCCGTCGGCTTCGTGGCGACGTAGATCGCGGGCGCCTTGTCGGCGAGCTTCGGCGCCGGCTGGTCGGCCGCCCCTTGCCCCGTGAGCGGATCGATCGCGTGCGCCGCGGTCATGTCCTTGAACGCCTTCTCGAGCTCGGGCGTCTTCGCGCCGACCTTCCACGGACCCGCGAGCGTGCCGGCCGCCATCCAGCCGTCGAAGACCTTGAGGTAGAAGCCGCCCGCCTTGTCGCGCAGCAGCAGGGGCCGCGTGTTGATCGCGCGCTGCAGCAGCGTGCCGGTGACGTCGCGATAGATGGGCTCGCCGTCGATCGACACCAACACCGCGGGCACGTCGGAGAACACGATGCGCGGCGGGTCGTTCCGGAGCGGCGCCTTTGCCAAGGGCTTCTCGGCCTTGATGAGTGCCAGCCCCGCTTCGAGGCGGTCCAGCGCGATGACGCGCGTCTTGCCCTGGAAGTCCTTGCCGATCGCGTTCACCCAGCCCTGCGCCTGCGTGGTGGACGCCGATGGGAAGTCCGCCTTCGCGACGCGCGCCTCGGAGAGCGTCACGGTGCGAGTGCCCTTGTCCGTGAGGGTGCGCGCGCTCAACGTGATGGATCCGAATTGCGACTGTGGTTTGTCCTTGCCGATGTCGGCGCGCACCGCGAGGCGCGCTTGAAGCGAGAAACCGTCCCACGCATCGAGCTGCGGCTGGTAGAGCGTGAGCTTGGTGTCGCCGCTCGCCTGGATCACCAGCGGCCACGGCGATTCGTTGCCGGGCTCGCGCGCGGTCGCCGAGGCGGGCGTCTTGGCGGGGGTTGCCGCGGGCTGCTGGGCCGATGCAAGCGGAACCGCCGCGGCAAGCGCGGCGGTGGCGACGAGGAGCTGCGAGATGCGGAGTTTCATCCAGGGACACCTTTGGGGATGGAGGCGCGCGAGGCGGCGACCGCGCGCTCGATGAGATCGAGGAGGGCTCGGCCGGAGAAGGGCTTCGAGAGGAACGCGAAGGCACCCACGGACGTGGCCTGGGCCCTCGCTTCGGGCTCGTCGAATGCGGTCATGAAGATCACGGGGGGCAATTGTCGCATCGCGGCCAGGCGGTCGCGCAGGGCGAAACCGTTCAGGCCAGGGAGCTGGATGTCGATGATGAGGCAGGCGGCATCCCAATCGGAGTCGCCGTCGAGCAGTGTTTCGGCGGACGAATACACGATGGGATTCAAGCCGGCGAGGCGCAGGATGCGCATGAGGGCCTGGCTCACGCTCGCGTCGTCCTCGACCACGATCACCGCATTCGGGATGGACCTCGGCATCGTGGCACCCCCAGGCCCGCGCTCGCCGCGCTGTTGTCGTTCGGGTCTCTGTTTCATGACTTCCCGGCCATCTTGTCGGCCGGCTGAAATGCGGGCAATTGGACTTGGGGGCACCCCGTCTTGTACCAAGGGGCAGGGCGCAATTCCGTTCGCGGACTGCATGCGACAATCGGCTCGCCCATGGATATCCGTCTCGCCCTTGCCGCGCGCCTCGTCCGCGCGGCATCGATCGCCGGCCTCCTCGCCCTCTGCACGGGCGCTTCGGCGCAGTCTTTTCTCCTCGCCTATGGCGGCCGTGTCGTGCCGCCGATGACGGCCCCGGTGATCCCGCCCCCGGCCGCGGACCCCGCGAAGCCCGCCGAGCCTCCCGCGCCAAGGCGCGAATGGGACCATGCGCTGCCGTTCATGGCGCAGCGCGTGATCGACATGGGCGTGGATCTGCCCAATCCGTACGACGTCGCCGTCAACGCCTACTTCGGCGACGAGCACCGGACGCTCAGCTCGCTCAATGTGGGCTTCAACGGCAATCCGCTGCAGGACCTCGACTTCGTGGGGTTTCCGAATGCGCGCATCAAGAACCAGTCGTACCAGGTCCAGGCGGGCGCGTGGATCTTTCCGTTCCTGAACGCCTATGTCATCGCGGGAACCACGCAGGGCACGGGTGACATCGACATCACCATCGACGGCGCGGGGCTCCTCAACTACCTCGGCATTCCCGGCTGCAACCTGCCTCCCGCGGCGCGTCCGGAGCTCTGCACGCGCACCCTCGCGGGCACCGCGCATGCGGACTATCACGGCAAGACCTACGGCATCGGCGTCACGGCCGCCGGAGCGTACAAGGGGCTCTTCTTCGCGCTCCCGATCACCTACGTGGTCTCGGACGTCACGATGTCGACCACCAAGGGCAAGACCTGGAACATCGCGCCGCGCGCGGGCTGGAACCATCATTTCGATCGCGAGAGCTTCCTCACGATCTACGGCGGCGGCACCTACCTCAAGTCCGACGTCCACATCACGGGCGAATTCACGTTCGACACGTCCGGCACCGTGATCGGCCGCGATGCGAGCATGGCCTACGAGATCAGCGTGCGGCCCAAGAGCGCGTGGAACCTGCTCACGGGCGTGAACTGGACGATCAACCGCAACTGGGGCGCGTTGGCCGAGGTGGGCTTCGGCGGCACTCGCAAGGACGCGATCGCGGCGCTCTTCTACCGCTTCTGATCAGCCGCGGCGGCGCCAGCGAAACTTGCTGACCGAGGCCGCGAGGCTCGCCGTCTGCTTGAAGATCGGGTCGACGTACTGGTTGTAGATTCCCGATCCGATCAGCGATCCCAAGGCGATGGCCACGATCGCGAACACCGTCGCGATGAAGTCCTGCACGCCCGACAGCGGATTGTCCGTGACGACCTCCGCGAGGCCCAGGAGTGCCAGCGAGCTGGGCAGCAGCAGCCACAGCGCGGGCAGGAACGTCACCACCGCGGGCGGCCCGCCGACGCGGTACTGGATGAAATAGGACACGGGTGTCGCGATGATCGCGCCGACGAAGCCGCTCATGTAGCCGCCGAACGCCGCGTTGCCGAGGCGCTGGCCGGCGTAGACCACGAACAGCACCGCGAGGATCCACGGCAGGTTGCGTAGCGGCGACGAGTAGTACAGCACGTGGCCGATGCCGAAGAACGCGACGCCCAGCCACGGGCCCCATGTGAGCAGCGTCGCATCGGGGAGCTCCACGAGGATCTTCGAAGCGGGCAGACCCACGAACGACGCCGCGATCATCATCCCCAGCACGAGGAACACGAGCTGCAGCACGCCGGTCACGAAGCGGCTCGATCCCGAGACCACGTCGCCGTAGGCAAGGTCCATCGTGGCGACGGCGAGGATGCCGCCGGGCAGGAACGTCACCAGCGCGGCGATCAGCACGCGCACGGGGCTCTCGCCATAGCCGTGCTTCGCCATCTCGAGCGCGATCGCCGAGACCATGAACGCCGAGAACGTCGGCAGCAGCGTCTGCAGGATGCCGCCGCGGCTCCGCGCGAAGAGCCGGAGCGCGCCCACCGCGAAGCCGAACCCCGCGGCGAGCCCGATCACGCCGATCGACGGATGCAGCACGAGCGCGATGCCCACGGTCACCAGCACGTGGCCGAGCAGGCTCGTCACCGGGTGGTACAGGGGCGGGGCCGCGAGGATCGCCTCGAGCCGGCGGAGTGCCTCGCCCAGATCCATCTCCGGATTCTCGGCGTCGCGCGCGAGGGCGAACACCGCCTCCGTCTGGTCGAAGCGGAGGGTCAGGCCCTCGTCGCCGGTGAAGTCGAGGCACGTGAGATCGCCATCCTCGAACTTCACGAAGAGCACGGTGGGGAACGCGATGATGTTCACGCGCTGCGCGCCCTGGGCGAGCGCGATCCGCCGCAGCACCTCCTCGATCACCGAGACCGCGTCCCCCGTCGAGAGGAGGACGTGGCCGAGGCGCGAGAGGAACCTCAGGAGCTGCTGCGGAACGCGCCGGTGGGACAGCGCCTCGGTCGTGGGGGATGCATCGTGCATCCGGTCAGGATGCCTTACTTCACGCCATGGCGCGACGCGCACTCCCCGATGGTCTCGGAACCGGAAACGAAGGCCTTCCAGTCGTTCGACTGCAGCGTCGAGCGCTTCGAGGAGATGAAGTAGCGCGTGCAGGGCTTCACGTCGACGTCGAACGTGTCGGTGGCGAGGTTGTTGCTGCCGGGCGGGCCGGACAGGCTCACCGTGACCTTGTGCAGGCCGGGCTCGACCGGATCGTTCTTGCCGAACACGATGTCCTTGCCGTCGATCTTCGCGACCCACGCGGGGCGCACGTAGTCGGTGGGCATCTTGCTCTCGGTCTGGAGCAATCCGTACGGTTTGCCGTAGTCGCCGGTGGGCGTGCCGGCGCAGGCGGCGAGCAGGAGGGCGGCGGCGATCGTCGCGGGAAGAGTCGTTTTCATGGGGCTCCTTCGGGGCTATTGGCGGACGGGTTCGGGCATCATCGGGAAGGCGCGGCGCAGCTTCCGCCCGACCCTGATCTCCTCCAACGTCTCCTCCAGGACGTTCGCCGGGTTGAAGCTCGGCGGGAAGGACCGCGGCGGATAGTCGCGGAACGTCGCGACGAACTGGAAGACCTCGTCCATCATTCCATAAGCCGCGCCGACGTGGTTCAGGTTCCAGTCCCAGAACGTGTTCGAGGTGATGTCCGCGCGTTCGAACGGATCCTGCATGAGGTTGAAGATCTTCTGCAGCCGCAGCTTCGTGAAGGGCTCGGCCCACAGGCCCATGGTCCCCGCCAGGCGCTGCTCGGCGAACACGTACTTGTAGGGCCCCTGGCGCATGGCCACCAGCAGGCCGTCGTCGTCGGCGTAGAAAAACTTGTCGCGGGCGCTGGGGACGTCGGAATTGGTGGCCACCGTGCCGCTCACGGTGCTCAGGAAGCGGGACTGGTCGAACCCGTCCAGGTGCACCTTGTAGCTCACGCCGTTCAACGTCGCCCCGGCCTTCAGCTTGCCAACGATGTTGGGCTCGCCGGCGAAGGCCGCGAGGGTCGGGATCCAGTCGTTGTGGCTCATCAGCGCATTGCTCACCGTGCCGGCCTTGATCACGCCGGGATAGCGCACGAGCAGCGGTACGCGGAAGGCGCCCTCCCAGTTCGTGTTCTTCTCCGAGCGGAAGGGCGTCATCGCGCCGTCCGGCCAGGTATTCATGTGCGGGCCGTTGTCGCTGCTGTAGACGACGATCGTGTCGTTGGCGATGCCCATCTCGTCCAGCGCCTTCAACAGCTTCCCGACGTGCTCGTCGTGCTCGATCATGCCGTCGTTGTACTCGCTGTCGCCGTACTTGTAGCGGCCGCGGTTCTCCGCCTTCACGTGCGTGCGCAGGTGCATGCGCGTCGCGTTGAACCATACGAAGAAGGGCTTGCCCGCGGCCTTCTGGCGTTTCATGTAGTCGACGGCGGCGCTGGAGGTTTCATCGTCGATCGTCTCCATGCGCTTCTTCGTGAGCGGCCCCGTGTCCTCGATGCTCTGCCGGCCGATCTTGCCGAAGCGCGGGTCCACGGTGCCGTCGTCGCTGCCCAGGGCCTTGGTGCGCAACACGCCGCGCGGGCCGAATTTCGCGCGGTACTTCGGGTCCTTCGGGTAGTCCGCGAGCTCGGGCTCCTCTTCCGCGTTCAAGTGATAGAGGTTGCCGTAGAACTCGTCGAAACCGTTCACCGTCGGCAGGCTCTCGTTGCGGTCGCCGACATGGTTCTTGCCGAACTGGCCCGTGGCATAGCCGAGGCTTTTCATGACGCCCCCGATCGAGGGATCGAGCTGGCTCATGCCCATTGGCGCTCCGGGGAAGCCCACCTTGGTGAGGCCGGTGCGGATGCCGTGCTGTCCCGTGAGGAACGCGGCGCGGCCGGCGGTGCAGCTTTGCTCGCCGTAGTAGTGCTGGAGGCGCAGGCCCTCCTTGCCGATGCGGTCGATGTTGGGTGTCTCGTAGCCCATCAGGCCGTTGCTGTAGGCGCTGACGTTGGCGAGGCCGATGTCGTCGCCCCAGATGACGAGGACGTTGGGCTTCTTCGCGGTTGCCTGCTGGGCTTCGGCGGTGAATCCGCACACGAGGGCCAGCGTCGCAAGCAGCAGGACGATGTTCTTCTTCATGAAGGTCACTCCTTGACGGGGGAGAGCACCCCGATTGTCCCCACGGGCTCCAGGCTTGCGTATTGTCCTCGGGGGCAGGGTAGACCGTTGGGTGATACCCTACGCGCGCCATGCGCCGCTTCGCCCTGACTTTCGTCGTCCTCCTCGTCGTCCTCTTCGTCTTCGAGCTGACTCCGCCCGGCCAGGCCCTCGTCGTGCCGTGGACGGAGCTCGTGGCGAAGGCGAGCGCCGGTCTCGTCACCACGTTCGACGGGAACGCGGCCGCGCAGGGCAAGCTGCTCTACAACCCGAAGACCGGCTTCGGCGTGATGATCGAGGCGGGATGCAACGGCGTCGAGGCCATGCTGGTGCTGCTGGCGGGCATCCTCGCGTATCCCGCGCCGTGGCGGTCGAAGGCGATCGGCATCGCCATCGGCGTGGTCGCGATCCAGGCGCTGAACCTCGTGCGCATCGTGAGCCTGTTCTACCTGGGCCAGTGGGATGCGCAGTGGTTCGTCTGGGCCCACCTCTACGTGTGGCAGGCGCTGATCATGCTCGACGCGTTGATCGTGTGGCTGCTGTGGATGCGTACCGTCCCGGGACCTGCGTTGCCGCCCGAAGCGCCTCCGCCCGAGTCGCCACCGCCCGCGGTCGCATGAAGTTCACGACACGCCGCGAAGTGCTGGTGTTCCTCGGGAAGACGCTGCTCGCGCTGCCTGTCGCGTTGGCGCTCTGGTATTTCGCCAGCCCCTTCCTCAACGAGTTGGCGGCGCACGTGGCGAAGACGCCGATTGCCGTGCTCGCGGACGCCAAGGTGGCCCCGCCTACGATGCGCGGGCGCAGCGTCCGCTTTCCCATCACGATCTTCGCGCCCTACCAGGTCGGCCGGGCACGCGCGCCGGCGATCACGGAGGTCGAGGTCAATCCGTCGATCTACACCTTCGGGATCGCGCTCTTCCTCGCGCTCTCGGTCGCCGCGCGCGCGTCGCGCCGGACCGCGCCGATCGTGGTGGGCGTGATCGCGCTCTCGCTCGTCCCGGCGTGGGGCGTCACGTTCGACGTGTTGAAGCAGCTCGCGCTGGCGCGCGAGCTCGAGCTCTATCTCGCCTTTCCGACCTTCATGCGCGAAGGCATCGGGCTCGCCTACCAGGTGGGCGCGTTGCTCCTGCCCACGCTGGTGCCGGTCGCGCTGTGGTTCGGCTTGAACCAGCGGCGCGAGCCGAAGCCGCCGTCCTAGCGCGGCATTACTTCAGGCCGAACTTGCTCGCGCATTCGCCGATCGTCTCCGTCGCGGAGATGAACGCGCGCCAGTCGCGTGCCGTGGGCGAGGAGCGCATCGCGGCGAAGTAGTAGCGCGTGCAGGGCTTGGCGTCGACCTGGATGGAATCGCGCCCCGGGTCGCTCATGCCGGGCGGGCCCGGAATGCTCACTTCCACCTCGTGCAGTCCGGGCGGCACCGGGTCGTTGCGGCCGATGTCGCGGTCCCGGCCGTCGATCTTCATGATGAAGGCCGAGCGCGTGTCGGCCGCGGGCATGCGGCGCTCGGGCTCGAAGAGGGCGTACGGCTGACCGTACATTCCGCCGGGCGCGCTGGCGCAGCCGCCCAGCACGACGGTCGTCAACGCGAGCCACGCGGCCTGGTTTCTTCTCATGCTTGTTCTCCCTGTGGACGGCGAAGGGCCATTGTCAGGCGCGCGCACGGCGGCGCGTATCGTCCTTTGGGGCTACTTTGTTACCGTCGTTGACGGACGGCGGCGCGGCTACGCCGTCGCGAAGAGGCGGTCGGAGGCGCTCACGAGCTCGGCGAGCGATCCCACTTCCATCTTGCGCATCACCTGCGCGCGATGCGCCTTCACCGTGCGTACGGACGTGCCGAGCTCGAAGGCGATCTGCTTGTTGAGCTTGCCCTGCACCACGCGGTCGAACACTTCGCGTTCGCGGGCCGTGAGGCGATCGAGGCGCTCGCGAAGGATGCGCTCTTCGTCATCGCGTGCCTGCGCACGGGCACCGCGCTGCAGCGCCGTCTCGACGGCGCCCAGCAGGCGCTCGCGATCGACGGGCTTGGTGAGGAAATCCACGGCGCCGGCCTTCATGGCGGTGACGCCCATGTCGATGTTGCCGCGGCCAGTGAGGAAGATCACGGGGCGCGGGTCGCGCTCGCGTTGCAGCGCCGCCTGCAGCTCGATGCCCGTGAGACCGGGCAGCCCCACGTCGAGCACGATGCAGCCGGGAGTCGCGTCGCGCTCGCTCACGAGGAACTCGCCGGCGGAAGAGTAGCCGCGCGCCTCGAAGCCCGCGATCTTCAGCAGGCGCGTGAGGGCCGAGCGTACGGAGCGGTCGTCTTCCACGACATGCACGATGGGTTTCATCACTCGAGCTCCGGAGGGAGGTTGCGGTCGCGCCGGTCGGCGCGCAGCGTGAAGCGGAACGTGGCGCCGGCATCGGCATTGTTGGTCGCCCAGATGCGGCCGCCGTGGGACTGGACGAGCGATCGCGCGATCGACAGGCCCAGGCCCATGCCGTCGCGCTTGGTGGTGAAGAACGAGTCGAAGATGCGGCCCTGCGTGGACACCGAGAGGCCGTGTCCGCGGTCGCGCACGGCGATCTGCACCATGCCGTCGGCCGAACGGAAGACCTCGACGAAGAGCTCGCGTTGCGCGGGCGGCGTCTCGTCCATGGCGTCCATCGCGTTGAAGATGAGATTCAGCAGCACCTGCTGCACGTGGATGCGGTCGCACCAGACGTGCGGCACCTTGTCGAGCGCGATGCTCACCGGGATGCCGCGCCGCTTCGCCACGGGCGCCACGAGCCGCAGCACCGCGCGCACGACCTCGTTCGGGTCGAAGGTTTCGATGTCGGCGCCGCGCTTGCTCGCGAGGCCACGGATGTGGCGCATCACCTCGCTCGCGCGCAGGCCGTCGGCGCGGATGTCGGCGAGGATGTCGGAGAGCTCCGCGTCGCGCTCGCCACTGCGCGCGAGCAACATCTCGGCGGAATCGACGTTGCTCAGGATCGCGGACATGGGCTGGTTGATCTCGTGGGCGATCGAGGCGGCGAGCTCGCCCATGATCGTGAGGCGCGAGGCGTGCGTGAGCTCCTGGCCGAGCTCGTCGGTGTCGCGGCGCTCCGTGATGTCGGTGAGCCGGCCGATCATCTGCAGCGGGTGGCCTTCCGCGTCGCGCACGATGAAGCCGCGCTCGCTCACCAGGGCGTGGCGGCCGTCGGCCCGGCGCAGGCGGAACTCGGATTCCCATTGGCGCGAGCCGGCGGCGAGCGCCACGTGCAGCGGCGCCATCGCGCTCTCGCGATCGTCGGGATGGATCATCTCGCACCACTCGCGGTAGCCGTGTCCGGTGGCGGACCGGTCGTAGCCGAACTCGGAGAGCGCGCTTCGGCTCCACCACATCGCACCGCTCACGAGGTCGCGCTCGTACACGACATCGCGCGTGGCCTCGAGCATGACGTGGAAGCGCCGGTCGCTCTGGCGCAGCGACGCCTCGGCGCGCCGGCGCTCGTCCATCGCCGCGGCGAAGCACAGCAGCGTGGGGGAGATGAAGAGCAGGAAGAGTTGAACGGCCCGCGCGTTCTCGGTGGGCGTTCCCATGCCGAGCGCGCCGGTGCCATGGCCCGAGCCCACGATGGCCACGACCGCCACCAGCGCCACCGTCGCGCTCGTCCCCGCCGGCCCGAAACGGTACGCGGCCCACAGCAGGAAAGGCAGCGGCATGTAGATCTCGACCGGCAGCACGCTCTCGGCGAGTTGCGTGTGGAACACCACCAGCGCGGAGGCGAGCAGGCCCACGAGCAGCAACAGTGCCTCGACGAGGTGCGTCTGCTTCGCGCGACGGAACACCAGCAGGCCGCCCGTGGCGAAGACGACGATCGGTGGGACCAGCACGAGCGACGTGGCCGCGTTGGAGAGCGATCGAGCCGCCCAGAGATCCCAGTAGTCGGCGTCGCCCCAGGCGTTCCATTTCACGAACGCGCTGTCGAGGAACGAGGAGAGCAGCGCCGCCGTGAACGCCGCGAACACGAAGCCGATCACGTGCAGGGGCTTGCCGAACGGCTGGTGCAGCGCTCCGAGCTTGCGGACCATCGCCGCGCCGATCGCGGCTTCGGCGAAGTTGCTGATGAACCAGCAGCCCACCATCGAGAAGGGGATGCCGCTCTGCAATTCGGCCAGCAGGTGCGCGGGCAGGGCAGCCACGGCAACGACCCACCACCGCGACGGCGGCACCAGCAGCAGCGCGGCGAAGAGGATCGCGTTCGGCGGCCAGAGGACCGAGACGGGATTGGGGAGGAAGGTGAGCGCGAGCCCCAGCTTGGCGCCGGTGAAGTAGCCGACGAAGACCGCGAGCGCGGTGGCGGAGTTGCTGTCGAACCCATGCGTACCGGGGCGACGGACTTCGGTCGCATTCGGGGCGGTGGCCGCCTCCAGGCCACGCATTCCGGAAAAGGGTTCGGCCGCTGGCATTCGTTGAGCCTTGGACGTTCCGTGCGCCACAGGTGTTGTTTGTGTTCTTGCGAACCATCCTACCCGCCGCCTGCGCCGCTAGCAAACCGGCATGCACAGGGCTTCATACCTGAGGATCGGCGAAGTGGTAGGCTTTTGGATTCGTCTGGTTTGGGAGAGAAATCATGAAACGCAATCTGGTTGCCTTGCTGGCCGTTGTGGCGTTCGCGTCAGCTACCGCTGTTGCGCAGGACAAGAAGGCCGGTGCCGTGGGCGCCCTCGAATACACGAAGGTCACCGCGACGGTCGAAGCCATCGATCAATCCACGCGCGCCGTGACATTGAAGGGTGAGAAAGGCGATCTCGTCAGCTTCGTCGCCGGGCCCGAGGTGAAGAACCTCGCCCAGGTTTCGAAGGGCGACATCGTCACCATCGAGTACGCGCAGGCGGTCCTTGTCGGCCTCGAGAAGTCCAAGAGCACGGTGCGGGAGCGCGTCGTGACCGAGGGCAAGCAAGGGGCACCTAAGGGCCAGATGCCGGCCGGCATCGTGGTGCGGGATGTCGCGGTCGTCGCCTCGGTCGAAGCGGTGGACGCCAAGAAGGGCATCGTCACGCTGCGCGGCCCGGAGCACACGGTCACGATGAAGGTGAAGGATCCGGCGATGCTGAAGGACGTGAAGACGGGCGACATGGTGAAGGCCTCCTACACCGAGGCGATGGCGGTCCGCGTGGAAAAGGCGCCTGCTGCTGCGCCGAAGAAGTAGCGCCATGGACCGCGCCGGTGTTGTCGCGCGCATCCTCCTCGCTGCCGCAGCCGTGGGCCTGGCCGCGTGCGCGACACCCGGCGGCATCTCCGCCGACGCGGCCGCCAAGCGCCGCGCGGCGATCCAGGAGATGCGCGACGAGAGCCTGAAGCAGTTCTATGCGAACAAGGCCGAGCTGCGCGAAGAGCTCAAGGGCGCGGTCGGCTATGGCGTGTTCGACGCTTCGCAGGTGAACCTGCTGCTCTACGTCGGGGCGGTCGGCTCGGGCGTGCTGGTGGACAAGGACGGCAAGGAGACCTTCATGAAGGTCACGCGCGCGGGCACCGGCCCGGGCGTGGGCTACAAGACCTACCGGCAGCTGCTCGTATTCAAGGACCAGGGACTCTTCGACACCTTCCGCACGCTCGGAGCGGACGTCGGCGCCTCGGCGGACGCGACGCTCAAGATCGGATCGGGCAAGGGCGTCTCGCTGGATGGCAGCACGTCGTTCAATCCCTATCTCTCGGTCTACCAGTACACCGACAGCGGGATCCTCCTCCAGGCCAACTGGGGCGGCGTCGCCTACCTGCCCGACGAAGACCTCAACCCCGCTGCGCCGAAGCCGTAGTAGCAAGGCTTTGCCGGGGGTGAGCCTCGGCTGGGCAGGGGTCGGCCACCTATAATCGGGGATTCCGTTTCCGGAGGATCCCCGATGATGCACAAGATGATTGCAGCGGCCGCCGTGCTGGCGTTCGCGATCCCCGGCGCGTTCGCGCAGGGCTACCCCACCAAGACCGTGAAGATCGTGGCCCCCGTGCAGCCCGGCGGCGGCGTGGACCTCACCGCGCGTACCGTGGCCGAGCAGCTCACGAAATCGATGGGCCAGTCGTTCATCGTCGAGAACGTCTCGGGCGGCGGCGGCGTGATCGCCTCGCAGACCGTGAAGAACGCTTCGCCCGACGGCTACACGCTGATGCTGGGCTACGTCGCCACGCACGGCACGGTGCCCGCGGTGCGCAAGGTGCCGTACGACGCGGTGAAGGACTTCACGCCGATCGCGATGGTCGTCGGCACGCCCAACGTGCTGGTGGTCGGCTCCGCCGTTCCCGCGTCCGACATGAAGTCGCTGATCGCCTATGCGAAGGCCAACAAGGTGAGCTACGGCTCGTCCGGCCAGGGCTCGCTCACGCACCTCGCGATGGAGCAGTTCCGCACCGAGGCCGGATTCGACGCGGTGCATGCCGCTTATCGGGGCATCGGCCCGGCGATCACCGACGTGCTCGGCAACCAGACGCAGATGATGATGCCGGGGCTCGCCGCCGCGCTGCCGCACATCAAGGCCGGGAAGCTGAAGCCGATCGCGGTCACCGGCGTGAAGCGCCACGCGCTGCTGCCCGACACGCCCACCTTCGAGGAGCTGGGCTACAAGGGCTTCGACGGCGTGCAGTGGTACTCGATCGTGGGCCCCGCGAAGATGCCGCCCGAGATCGTGAGGAAGCTCAACGAAGAGATCAACAAGGCGATCGCCACGCCGGAGCTGAAGGCCCGCCTCGCCGGCGAAGCGCTGGAGCCGATGCCGATGACGCCCGAGCAGTTCGGCAAGTACATGCAGGCCGACATCGCGCACTGGGCGAAGCTCGCCAAGGACCGCAACATCACCCTCGAAGATTGACGTCATTCCCGCGAAGGCGGGAATCCAGACCCGGAAAAAATACATGGCACGCAACACGAAAGTCGCGGCGATCCAGGACGCGCCGCCGGTCACCCGCACGCTCGCCAAATTGGTCGCCACGCATCCCTCGCGGGGCTGGAGCGATGCGGTCGAGAAAGAAGCGCACCGCACGTTCCTCAACTGGGCGGGCTGCGCGACCGGCGCGGCCCAGCACGAGAGCGTGACCGCCGCCTTGGGCGCGGTCGCCATGCTGCAGCCGGCACCGCAATCCTCGGTGCTCGGCCGCTCCGAGCGCGTGGACATGGCGAGTGCCGCGCTCGTGAACGGCATCTCCTCGCACACGTTCGATTTCGACGACACCCACCTGAAGACGATCATCCATCCGGCCGGCCCGGTGGCCTCGGCGCTGCTGGCACTCGCGGAAGTGACGGGCGCCACGGGCCGCGAGGTGATCGACGCGCTCGTGCTGGGCATCGACGTGTCGTGCCGCGTCGGCAACATGATGTACCCGGACCACTACGACCGCGGTTGGCACATCACCGGATCCACCGGCACGCTCGGCGCGGCCGCGGGCTGCGCGAGGCTGCTGGGGCTGGACGAGCAGAAGACCACGATGGCCCTGGGCATCGCCGCCTCGCAGCCCATCGGCATGCGCGAGCAGTTCGGCACGATGACCAAGCCCTTCCATCCGGGAGGCGCGGCGCGTGCCGGTCTCACCAGCGCGCTGCTGGCGCGGAGCGGCTTCACCGCGAGCCCGCGGGCGATCGAGGCCGCGCGCGGCATGTCGCAGACGATCTCCACCAAGAACGACTGGAACGAGATCACCGACGAGCTGGGCAGCCGCTTCGAGATCTCGTTCAACACGTACAAGCCCTTCGCCTGCGGCATCGTGATCCACCCGACCATCGACGCGGCCGTGCAGCTGCGCGACCGGGGCGTGAAGCCCGCGGACGTGGAGCGCGTGGAGCTGCGCGTGCACTCGCTGGTGCTCGAGCTCACCGGGAAGAAGGAGCCGAAGGACGGCCTCGAGGGCAAGTTCAGCGTCTACCACGGCTTCTGCTGCGGCTTGATGTTCGGCCGCGCCGCCGAGCACGAGTACGACGATGCGATCGTGAACCGCGCCGACATGGTGGAGCTGCGCAGGAAGGTGGTCGCGACCGTGGACGATGCGATCGCCGAGGAATCGGCGGACGTGACGGTGGTGCTGAAGAGCGGGCAGCGCGAGCACGTCTTCGTGAAGCACGCGATCGGCTCGCTCGAGCGCCCCATGACCGACGCGATGCTGGAAGCGAAGGCGCGCGACCTCGCCGAGCCGGTCATCGGGCTACCGCGCGCCAACAGCCTGATCGCCGCTTGCTGGGGGCTGGGCGAAGCGTCGGACGTGCGGGCCATCACGCGGGCGGCGTGCCCGTGAGCGCGCGCCCGAAGATCGTCGTCCTCGACGATTACGAGAACGCGCTGCGGCGCCTCGCGGACTGGAAGCCGATCGAAGCGAAGGCCGACATCTCGTTCCACACCGAGCGCTTGCGCGGCGATACGTTGCTGGCGGCGATCCGGGACGCGGACGCGATCGCGCTCGTGCGCGACCGCACGCCCTTCAAGGCGGAGCTGATCGCGAAGCTGCCGAACCTGAAGTGCTTCATCTTCACCGGCCAGCGCAACCAGCAGCTCGACGCGGAGGCCATGCGTGCGCAGGGTGTCGCGATCGGCATCACGGAGGCCGGCTCGTCGAAGTTCAGCACCTCCGAAGTCGCGTGGACGCTGATCCTCGCGGCGTCGAAGCGGCTCGAAGCGCATCTCTCGCTGGTGCGGCAAGGCAAGTGGCGTGACGGCAAGGGACTGCCCGTCACCCTGGCGGGCGGGCGCCTCGGCATCATCGGCCTGGGATCGATCGGACAACGCATCGCCGATGTCGGCAAGGCCTTCCAGATGGAGGTCGTGACCTGGAGCCCGCACATGACGCCGGAGCGTGCGGCCGCGGGCGGTGCCGAGTCGGTGAGCCTCGAGGAGCTGCTTGCCACCTCGAAGGTCGTGAGCCTCTCCCTCGTGGTGTCGGATGCGACGCGGAAGCTCCTGACGCGCGAGCGGTTGGCGACGATGCGAGAGGACGCGATTCTCGTGAACACGGCACGCTCGGCGCTGATCGACATGGCGGCGCTTCCCGCCGCGCTCGATGCGGGCCGTCCGGGCATCGCGGCGCTCGATGTCTACGACGACGAGCCGCTCGCGAAGGACCACCCGCTCGTGGGCCGCGACGACGTGGTGCTCTCGCCGCACCTCGGATTCGTCAACGAGCCCGTCTTCGGGAAGTTCGCCACGGGTGTGGTCGAGAACCTCGCGGCGTGGCTCGACGGCAAGCCGCTGGTGCGCCCGTACGGCTAGCTAGCGCACCGCCTCGATGCCCCAGTTCGTGTCGCGAGGCGACGCGGACGTGCGGGCGTGATGGACCTCGATCCGCGCGACGCCATCCAGCCGGCGCGGCAGGCCCAGCTTCAGGACCCCGTTCGGCGTGGCCCATTCGGTGATGCGGATGAGCTTGCCGGCCGCGATGTCTCGCGCGTAGGTCGGGCTCCACGCGCCTTCGTCGAAGGTCGTCGTCGGCGCGCCGTACGCATCCAGCAGGGCGCGACGCACGCGTTCGTAGACGCGGGACGCGTCGGCCACGCCATCGAGCGAGACCAGCAGTGCTACGCGATCGACGATGCCCGCATCGTGCGTGATCACCAGGCGCTGGCGCTGCTCGATCTCTTCGATGATCCGCGCTTCGTACACCTGGGCTCGCGGCTCCGCCACACCGGCGCCGATGCCGCTCGCGGCGAGGCTCGCCTCGACGGCGGCGAGCGGCTGGCCGGGCGTGAGCTTCGCGAGGAGCGACGCATTGAGCGCGACGCGGTCGGGAACAGGCGTTGCCTGGGCCAGCGTGTAACCCTGGCTCGAGCGAACCGTCGCGGCCGGCGCGTTCTCGAAGAACCAGGTCCACGAGGCACCGAGCCGCCATGCCGAGCTGTCCGTGCCGGGAGAAGGGCGGCGCTCGAAGAGCGTCGCATCCACGCCGAACTCGTGGCGGCCCCAGCGGTAGCGGTAGTCGAAGGCGGCGTTGACCGTCGCGACATCGGGCGCGGTTTCCAGCCGCGGATCCTGCTTCAGGCCGCCCACGTTGAGCGTGAAGCGGTGCGGGCCGCCGAAGAGCGCCATCGCGAGCGTGGGTTGCCAGTCGCGCGTGGCGCCGAAGCCGGTGATGCGCCGGTACATCACGCCGGGCGTGACGCTTCCGGAGACCGCGCCCCACGTGACCGGGAGGATCGCGGCCACCTGCACCTGCGAGGTGGTCGACGAGAAGGCGTCGTTCGCGTGGTCGTCGAAGTCGAGGCGCATCGCGTTCAGTTGCGCGATCCAGCCGCCGCCCATCGGCCGGGTGAGGTTGAGTGCCAGCTGCGAGAAGCGGGAGTCGATCGAGCGGTCGTCGCGCTCGCTGTCCTGCACGAACGCATCGAGCATTCCGGAGAGAGCCCACGGCGCATACGAGCCGGAGAGGTTGGCGCCCGCCACGCGTGTTTCGAGCGGGTTCGCGCTCTCGTGCTGGTCGCTGTAGTCCTGCAGCCGCAGGCGCAGCGACATGCCCTGCGGCAGGTTCGCGCCCGCGAAGGCCTCGAGGCTGCGCCGGTCGGCGGGCGTCACGGCGCCGAAGGGGCGGTAGTCGCGGCCGTAACGCTCGGCCCGCAGGCGCACGTTGTAGACGGGATCGTAGGCGGAGACCTGCGCGAAGTATCCCGAGTCGCTGCGGTCGCGCCCGTCCACGGCGGGATCGAAGGAATCGTAGTCGCCCTTCATGCGCGCGACCTCGCCCTCCACGCGAAGCTTCCACGACGCGAGATCGAAGAGCGACTCCGCGGCCAGGCTCGCGACGGTCTGCGACTGGTCCTCGGAGCGCGAGAAGCGCTCGTTGGCACCGCGAGCGTTGCGCAGCACGTTGGCGTTCCATCGCCCGAAGCGGTCGGTGTCCACGAGCCACGAGACGCCGAGCGTGTTGTCGTCGGACCATTGCGCATCGCGCCAGTTGGGCTGCGCGGCCCCTCCGAAGAGCACGATCGACTGGCGAATCGAGGGATCGAGCGCGGGCTGGAGCTCGACCGACGCGCCCTTCAGCGACCGCTGCTGTGTGCGCATCGTCGTGAACGCGAAGAAGTCGCCCGCTTCCGCGCGCCAGGCCCAGGCCCACTCGCCCGACTCCGCCATGAAGTTGAGGCGCTCCGGCACCACGCCCTTGTCCTGGGAGCGGTAGGGGGAATCGTTCACGACGCCGGCGACGAGGAAGCGGCGCATCGAATACGGCGAGGGACGCGACAGGCCGGCGATGTTGAATTCGTCGTAGCCGGTGTTGCCGAGGAACGGGTAGGGGACGAAGGTGCGGTCGCCGCTGGCGTCGTAGCGCTCGGCGCGTAGCACGTTGGTGCCCGAGATCTGCCAGCCCTCGGTCACCGCCTGCGCGGCGGCGGGAAGCGGACCGGCGAGCGCGAGTGCCACGGCCCGCGCGACGGCGCGCGCCATGTCAGCGAATCTCCTTCAGCGTGAAGATCGCTTCGTTGAGTCCCTCGCGGCGCTGGAATCCCAGCACCGGATCGTTGAACTCGACCTGCGTGCGCAGCGTCACCGAGACCTTGGTGATGACTTCCTGCTCCATGCCATCGGTCGTGGGCTGCGTGTATTGCGCGAGCACCTGGATCGACTCCACGCCGAGCACGCGCAGCGTCGCATCGCGCGGCACTTTGGAGACCAGCGCATCGCCGACGCGGTCGCGGTCGTAGTAGGTGGGCGAGAGCAGCTTCCTCAGCTCGGGCGTGTTCCACGCGTCGGCGAGTTTCTGGATCGACTTGTTCACCGTCGCGCGCACGGCCGAGGGCGGTGGGGGCGCGATCGGAGCGCTGCCCGTCGCCGCAACGGGTGCGCCGGGAACGGCCGCGCCGCCGGGGCGGCCGATCGGATTGAAGGGCCGCGATTCCTGGGCGAGCGCGGGAACGGCCGCGAGCGCGAGCACGGCCGCCGCGGCCAGGGAAGCGATCGACAGGGCGCGATTCATCGCGAGCACGTGAAGGAGCACGTGCCGCCGCCGCTGGACACGATGCTCGCGCTGAACTGCGTGTTGGAGCTGCGCGTGATCGTCGCGCGGTGGTTCGACTGGCCGAAGTACGTGAGCGTGCTGCTCTGCGAGTTGACCGAGTTGCCGCACCCCTGGAACGTCGCGGTGCCGCCGGCGTGGAACGGGCTCACGGTGATGATGTCGCCGTTCACCGAGAGCGATTGCGGCGAGGGCGTGGGATTGCACGAGCCGGAGCACGCGTAGCTGCCGGGATTGCCCTGCCACGCCTGGGCTTGCGAGCCGCACGGCCCCTGCACCGGCGGCGAGTCGTTGTCGATGATGGTGACGCTCGTCGTGCTGAGCGCGCCCAGCACCGCGCCGCCCGTCGGTGCCGAAAGCCGCACGCTGAAAATCTCGTTGCCTTCGAACAGCGTGTCGTCGACGATCGCGATGGCGATCGGCTTGGAACCCGTCTCGCGGTTCGTCCAGGTGAGGGTGCCGGTCTTCGCCTCGAAGTCGGCGCCGGCCGTGGCGGTGCCCGAGACGGCCGTGTAGGTGACGCTGACGGTGCCGTCGCCGCCGTTGGTCCGGTTGACGAGGATGAGCGGCGGGCCGCCTCCTTCCATGGCCGTGTACGCCGAGGCCGCGAATTCCACGGTGCCCGGGTTGCCCGGCGCATCGTCGTCGGTGATCGTCATCAGCGCCGCCGAAGGGACGCCGAGCGTGTATTCCGCGCCCGGCAGGAGGACCATCTGCACCGTCTCGGTCATCTCCTGGATCGTGTCGTCGACGGCGGCGATGGAGACCGTGGCGCTCGTCTGTCCGGCGGCGATGGTGGCTCGCGCACCCGGCGGCACGTAGTCGGTTCCGGGCGTCGCGGTGCCCTCGAACCGGAAGTTGATGGCCAAGCCTCCGACCGGAGCCGGCCTCGAGATCGTGATCGTGAATTCGCCGGGCGGCTGGTTCTCTCCGGTCTGGCGTGTCGCGGCGACCGACGCGACTCGTAGCGTCGGATCCTGGGTCGGCGTGCGCGTGCCGCCGAGCGGATTGGTCGGGTCCAGCGGATTGTTGCCGATCACGTTGATCCAGGTGTCCAGCTCGGAGAAGTAACCGGTGCGGCACTGGTCCTCCTCGCAGTTGCGAAGCCGCTCGCGCAGCAGGCGGCGGGCGTCCTGCAGCTTTCCGAGGCGCTCCCGGTACGGCTCGAGCAGGTTGCGCTCGGCTTCGGCCTGCTCGAGCTCGCGCTTGATCGCGTTCAACTCGGTCACCAGGGCCGTGCGCTTGGATTGGGCCGTGGCGAGGTCCTGCCGGACCTTTTCCCCGACCTCCACTTTCACGGCCCCCGCGAGGATCGAGGCGTTGGCGTCGCGGACGATATCGCGCAGGCCCTGGAGGAAGGCCTCGTGCCGCGCGAGCTCGCCTTCCTTCTGCGTGAGCGCGACGCGCAGCTTGCGGGCCCGCTCGAGCGCGGCTTCGATGCGCGCGACTTCCTGTCGGAGGAAGTCGATCTCGTCGAGGATCCGGTTGAGCTGCGCGGCGATGGGCAGGCAGGGAATGCACTGCGTCTCGACGCGCGGTGTCGGCGCGGGACCGTCCCGCTGCATCGGCGTGAAAGGACCGCCGGGGATGACGCCGATCTCGCCGGTGGGCCCGGCCGTGCATTGGTCCTTCACCTGGAAGACCTTTTGCAGTTGCCGCGCGATCGCGCCGATGCGCCCGTTCAGGTCCACCAGGGCGCGGCCCCAGCCCTGGTCCTTCGCCACGTCCCGCGGCGACATACCGGCTGGGGGTGCGTAGTAGTCGGGCAGCGAGGGGCGCGAAACGGACGGAAGCCCGCACGTGCGCGAGAGACACGAGATGAGCGCGGTCCGCGCGGCGACGATCGCGGAGCGCGCGGCCGTGACCTTGTCGCGCCGGGCGACCATGCGGGCCCGTTCGGCGGCGAGGTTGGCGAGGATCCGCTGCTCCGCGGTGAGGTCGCCCACCAGCTGGTCGATGTATTGCTTGCGCTCGGCGATCTCCTTGTCGGCGCGCGCCTTCAGGGCGCGGAAGCTGATCTTCCCCAGCGCCTTGGTGAGACCGCCCAGGTCCGAGGGCTTGATCCCGCCGGTCTCCTTCCGGATCTTCCGCAGCTCGTCGATGGCGTTCTTCGCGTCCGAGATGCTGCTCTTCAGGTCGTTCGCCAGTCCCGTCTTGCCGTCGCTCACGAGGAGTCCCGTCGTGATGTTGGTGAGCGGCGTGTACGTTCCCGACGCGGAAACACTGGGCGTGTTCTGCGTCATCCGCTCCGCCCCGGCCTGCGAGAGGTCGTTCATGACCGCCTCGAGGTCCTTCAGGGACTCGTAGGCGGTGTCGAGCCTTTGCCAGGTCGTATCTCCTGGAAAGAACGCGCCCTTGTCGTGCATGTTCTTGATGTCATCGGCGAGCGACGCGAGATCGAAGATCAGTGCCGCCCAGCGCGTCAGGTAGTCCTGGACCGCGAGCTCCTCCTGGACCAGCGCCATGTTCGTCGTCGTCATGGCGGCGCTGCCGATCGCGGCGTTGTGCGCGGCCGCCGCGGCCGCGCTGCCCTTGTTCAAGGCCGTCTCCAGCGCCTCGAGGTAGGCCTGGGCATCGGTCAGGGTCTGGAGCAGGGCCTGCGCCGTGGCGCAGTCCTCGAGGATCGGGCACTTGGCCGCATTGCATTGGCCCGCGCGGGCGTTGATGACGATCGCCGCGGTCTCCAGGTCCACGAGGTCGCCGTTGTCGCCGGGGATCCCGCCCTTCGACGCGTCGACGATGGCATTGGAGATCTCGGACGGCGGAAGGCTTCCGGGGCCGTAGTTCGGGGCCGGCGTGGATTGCGCGACGACGGCCGGGAGCCCCCCGACGAGCGCGAGGAGCAGAAGGAATCGAAGCCCGCGCGCCAGCACCGTAATGCGCTCCCTGTTGTCGGTTCGTGATCGAATGTCCGTGGCGACCAGACTAGGGAGGTTGCGTCGCGGGCTCACCCCCTCGTCAGGGGGTATCTCGGATCCGCGGGGCGCGTAATATTCCGCAATCCATGAAGCCGTCGGCCGCCATCGCGAGCATCCGCTCCCTCTGCAGCCTCGGGCTGCCGGGCGAGCAGCTCGTGCCGGCGCTGCTGGAGGCGTTGCACCGCCACATCCCGTCGTCGCGCAACCTCTTCGACTGGACCGACCCCGACGGCAACCTCATCCGCTACTACTTCGACGGGCCGATCGACGCGCAGGTGGCGCGCCACTACTTCGAGGAGTTCCACAACAAGCGCGAGGCCGAGGCGATGACGGGGTTCCGCCAGTCGGTGATGGGGCGGGCGGTCGTCCGCAGCGCCGCCGAGCTCGACAACCCCGCGTTCTTCCGCTCCGCCCTCTACAACGAGATCTGGAAGCCGCAGGGCCTGCATTCGCGCATCGAGGCGATCGTGCGCAACTCGCGCGACGAGCCGCTGGGCTCGCTCGTGCTCTACCGCGAGATCCACGAGCAGCCCTTCAACGCGAAGGAGGAGACGCTGCTGGGCAACCTCGTCCCCTACATCGCGCGCGGGCTGGAGGCCGAGGCGACGCTCCCGCACGATTTCGTCGTGCGCGGAGACCGCAAGGCGGTGCTGAGCATCTCGGGCGAGGGCGAACTGCTGCACGTCTCGGAGGACGCGCACAAGATGCTGCTGCTCTCGCAAGGGGGCATCACGCCCGAGACGGCGGGACGCGCTCCGCGCGGCTCCGACTATCCGACGCTCGCGTTGCTCGCCGCGCAGATCCGGCGCAACGTCGGCGCCTCGCGCCGGCAGGTCTCGCTCACCATGGACAACGCCTGGGGCCGCTTCCTGTTCGAGGCCGAGCCGCTCGCGCCCGCGGCGAGCGGCGTGGAGCCGCAGATCCACGTCACCATCCAGCACCACGAGCCGCGTGCCATCGCGTGGCGGCGCGCCCTGGACTCCCTCAACCTCTCCGTGGCGCAGCGCGAGGTCTGCACGCTGCTGCGCGCCGGATACTCCCAGGCCGAGATCGCCGCGGCGCTCTCCGTCGCGCCCTCGACGGTCGCCGACCACGTGAAGAAGATCTACACGCGGGTCGACGTGCACTCGGTGCGCGAGCTGTGCGAGCGGCTGGAACGCGCCTCGGGTTAGCGCAGCTTCACTCGGGTTCCTGCATCCTCGAGATGCGCGCTTCCTCTTCCAGGCGGGCGTCGTCGATCTCGCGCATGACGTCTTCCAGGTCCACGTTGGACTCGTCGGCCTCGAAATGGCCGGTCAGCTCCATGCCCGGCGCCAGCGTGCCGGCCTGGTACGCGGCCCAGATCTCCTTGCCGTAGTCGGTGGCCAGGAGCTCGGGGGCCACGCGCCCGAAGAAGCGCCGCAGGTTGTCCACGTCCCGCACCAGCATCCGCGGCGCGTGGTTGTTGCCCGCGGCGTCCACGGCCTGCGGCAGGTCGATGATCATGGGGCCGTCGGCGTCGACGAGGATGTTGAACTCGCTCAGGTCGCCGTGGATGATGCCGGCCGCGAGCATGCGCACGACTTCGCCGATGAGGCGGTGGTGGAACTCCGTCGCGAGCTCGGGCGTGAGCTCCACGTCGTTCAGGCGAGGTGCGGCGTTGCCTTCCGCGTCGGCAACGAGCTCCATCAGCAGCACGCCTTCGTGGAACTGCCAGGGCTTCGGCACGCGCACGCCGGCCGCGGCCAGCCGGCGTAGCGCGTCCACTTCGGCGCTCTGCCAGGCCTGCTCCTGCGAGGCGCGACCGAAGCGCGAGCCCTTCGCCATGGCGCGTGCCTGGCGGCTGTTCTTCGTCTTGCGGTTCTCGGTGTAGTCGACGGCCTGGCGGAAGCTGCGCTTGTCGGCTTCCTTGTAGACCTTCGCGCAGAGCGTCTCCTCGCCGCGGCGCACGACGAACACCATCGCCTCCTTGCCGCTCATGAGCTGGCGCACGACGGTGTCGATCAGCCCGTCGTCGACGAGCGGCTGCAACCGCGGGGGGACTCTCAAGCTTCGCGGAACGCGAAGAGGACAGCGTCGGCCGGGACCAGCTGGTTTTCCTGGAACGCGACGCGCTCGATCACGCCGTCGCGCGGCGAGACGATGGTGTGCTCCATCTTCATCGCCTCGAGGATGAGGAGCGACTGGCCTTTCTTCACCGAATCGCCAACCTTGGCCATCAGCTTCACCACGCGGCCCGGCATGAGCGCGGTGAGGCGCGCGTCGGGCAGCGAATCCGCCGGCTCGTAGTGGAACGGGTCCACCAGCTCCAGCTCGTAGCGGCCCGCGGGAACGACGGCGCTCACGCGGTCGTCCAGCCGGCCGACCTCGGCGAAGTAGGTTTCGTCGTCGAGGCCGATCTGCAGGCGGCCGTGGTGGCTCGGCCCGAGCACGACGCGATGCGACTTGCCGGCGACGGTGACATCCGCGTAGCCCGCCTTCATCACCGCGTCGACCGTGATGACGTTGTCGGCACCCGCCCGGAATTCCATCTTGCGGAGCGCCGGCTGGTTCAGGCGCCAGCCGCCCGTGTCGTTCCACGGGGAGGGCGCCGATCCTTCGCGCGATTGCTGCTCGTCCAGGAACACGCGCGCGGCCGCGGCCACCGTGGCTTCGAGCGGAACGTCGGAGGCGGAGGGCAGCAGGTCGGCGCGATGGCGCTCGATGAAGGCTGTGTCGGTGTCGCCCGCGAGGAACGCGGGGTGGCGAACGACGCGCTCGAGGAACGCGAGGTTGGTCTTCACGCCGAGGAGCTGCGTCTCGGACAGCGCCTGCGCCATCCTGCGCGCGGCCTCGTTGCGGTCGTCGCCCCACACGACCAGCTTCGCGATCATGGGGTCGTAATAGACGCTCACCTCGTCGCCCTGGCGCACGCCTGTCTCGAGGCGCACGTCGGCGTGCGAGTGATGCTCGTGGCCTTCCTCGGCGGTGTCGTGCGGCGCTCTCAACACGCCGATGGTGCCGGTCTCGGGCAGGAAATCGTTCGCGGGATTCTCGGCGCAGAGGCGCACCTCGATCGAGTGGCCGCCGGACTGGATCTCGCTCTGCTTCAGCGGCAGCGGCTCGCCCGCGGCGACGCGAAGCTGCCATTCGACGAGATCCTCGCCCGTGATCATCTCCGTCACCGGATGCTCGACCTGCAGCCGCGTGTTCATCTCCATGAAGAAGAACTGGCGGTCGGCGCCGGCGATGAACTCGATGGTCCCGGCTCCGCGGTATTTGATCGCACGCGCGGCGGCTACGGCGGCCTCGCCCATCTTCTCGCGCATCGCATCGTCGAGGAACGGGGAGGGCGTCTCCTCGAGCACCTTCTGGTGGCGGCGCTGGATCGAGCACTCGCGCTCGAAGAGGTGGACGTAGTGGCCGTGCGTGTCGCCGAAGACCTGGAACTCGATGTGGTGCGGGCCGGTCACGAAGCGCTCGAGCAGCACGCGATCGTCTCCGAAGGCGTTCTTCGCTTCGCGCCGCGCGGCGGCCAACTGGGGCGCGAACTCGGCGTCACCATTCACGAGGCGCATGCCCTTGCCGCCACCGCCGGCGATGGCCTTGATCAGCAGCGGATAGCCGACCTTCTTCGCTTGCTGCGCGAGATGCGCGTCGTCCTGCTTCTCGCCGTGGTAGCCGGGAACGACCGGGACGCCGGCCTTCTCCATGATCGCCTTGGCGCGATCCTTCAGGCCCATCTGCTCGATGGCCTCGGGCGTGGGGCCGATGAAGACGAGCCCCGCCTTCTCGACGGCGCGCGCGAAATCCTCGTTCTCGGAGAGGAAGCCGTATCCGGGGTGGATCGCCTCGGCGCCGCAGGCTTTCGCGACGGCGATGATGCGGTCGCCCTGGAGGTACGAATCCGCCGGGCGAGGGCCGCCGATCGCGTAGGCCTCGTCCGCCATCTCCACGTGCAGGGCGTGGGCGTCGATGTCGGAATGGACCGCGACCGTGCGCACGGAAAGCTTGCGGCAGGTGCGGATGACGCGGCAGGCGATCTCGCCGCGGTTGGCAATCAGGATCTTGGAGAACATGGGCTGCGCGATTATAAGCGGGCGCAGCCCTCGCGGCTCAGAACGGCCCGAGCGCGGCTCCGTTGGTGTCCTCGCGCCAGAAGAGGCCGCCGCCGACGTAGACCGGGCCTCGTTCGAACAGCACCGAGCGTGCGGTGCCCATGTACGCGGGGTCTTGATAGCTCCCGTACACGGACTGCGGCCGGTGCGTCACCAGCGGGTCGAGCACCTGGAGGGACGCCGTGGCAGGCGTGGTACCCACGAGGCGGAACCGCAGGAGCCCGCTGTACTGCCACGAGAACTGCTGCCACCCGGGGGGATCGTTGGGATTGGTCGCCTCGCCGCCGTGGATGCGCGCCGGAATGCCGAGCGTCGCCGTGCCGTCGGCATTGCGAAGCATGCTGAAGGCGTGGTGGCTCGCCGAGAGCGGCGACATGCTGCCCGTCTTGCCGAGCGGGATCCGTTGCATCTCGCGGGGCTGGCCGGCGTTCGAGACATCGAACAGCGTGAGCTGCAGGCCCAGCGTGACCGTGCGTCCACCGAGGATGGCCGTGTCCTGGCCGAACCCGAGCAGCAGGCCGCCGGGCAGCGGATGCAAGTATTCGGAGAAGCCCGGGACTTCGAGCGAGCCCGTGATGCGCGGGTCGGCGGGGTTCGCGAGGTCGACGACGTAGAGCGGATCGACGCGGCGGAAGCTCACGGCGTAGAGCTTGTCGCCGGCGAAGCGCACGCCGTAGAGATCTTCCCCGGGCTTGCCGATCGGCTCCGTGCGTTGGCTGTTGGGGAGGAAGGACACCGTGCGCAGCAGGCCCGGTGCGATCGCGGAGGGCTCGAGGATCGTGAGGCGATTCTTCGTCGACGCACCCCACATCACGCCGCTCGCGGTCACCACGCGAAGCTTGCCGTCGGCCTCGCTCAGCCGGAAGGACATGCCATCCGGATCCGCGCGCACGCGGCCTTCGACCGTTCCGGACGCCACGAAGGCCGCATTGCCCGCAAGGCGGAGCTGGTGGATATCGGTCGTGTAGAACGACGTGTCTCCGCCCGTCACGCCCTCCGGGAGGGACGTGTAGCGCGAGCTCGCCAGGAACAGGTTGCCCGAGGAGACGTAGAGCGCGTCGGCCTGGCCGAGCAGGCCCACGGAGCTCACCGCCTGCGTGGCGAGGTCGATCGTCGTGACCGCGATGATCGCGGAGACGGGCGCACGTGCACCCTGCGGCGGGCTGTAGAGCGAGCGCGCGTCGACGAGCAGGTTGGGGGCACCGTTCTGGATGCGAATCTTCGGGAGCAAGTCCTCGAGGGGCGTCGCGGCGGCCAGCGCGAGATCGGCCGGATTGTTCGGCGGGGAATAGCGAATCCCGGCGACGCTCGGCGCGTGGCGCGTGACGAGATAGAGTCGATCGCCGATCCGGCGCGTGCTGAGGACGTGGCCGTCGATCTGCGCGTGCCACTGCGACTTCGGCAAGCCGTCGGCCCCCGCCTGCAGGATCTCGACGCGCGTCGTGCCGCCGAGCCACGATCCGGGAAACATCCAGGTGGGCGACTTGCCCGAGAACGGAACCGATCCCGTCACGGCGACGATCCGGCCACTGTCGACATAAAGGGCCGCACTGTAGGCCCGCTCCGTGGCACCCGCGGCGAGATCGACCTTGCCCACGATGGACAGCGCCTTCCCCCCGTCATCGATGCGTGCCACGCGCAACACGGATACGCGCTGCGTGATGGATCCGGCGTACTCCGGATTCACCGGCGCCTCGGCGAACGTGTAGACGTAGCGTCCATCCGACTTCACGAGGTCGCCCTCGTCGACATCGGCTTCCTGCAGGTTGGTCGTGGAGAACGGGGCCGCGGGTGCGGGCGCCGAGAAATCGCCGGGGCTCGGAGGCGAATTGAGGATTCCGGCGACGAGGTAGGCCTTCAGGGCCGCGTCGCTGTCCACGCGCGCGAGCTGGCGATCGGCCGGACGCGTCGATGCGGGGCGGCCGAGTTGCTTCACCGGGGCGCCGTCCATCCCGACGCCGTCGGCCATCGGCACCGACACCTGGTTGCGAAGCACCAGGGCCGATTCGCCGTTGAAGGCGTACGCGATGCGGCCGGCAGGCCTGTTGATCGAAGGCGTGTAGGCGCAGGTCGGGCAAGCGCCGGTCGCCGAGATCACCGCGAAGCTGTTGTCGGCATTGCGGTCGAAGCCCGAGTACCAGGTGGGCGCGCCCGTCGGGTCGTAGGTGTAGAGCACGCCGCCCTGGATGTCGCCCTGCTGCGTGAACGTGAGGCCCCAGCCCGAGTTCGCGGGATTGAAGTACGAGCCGGAGTGGTCGATCTCGTTGGGAACGCCCGATTGGATGAACGGCTCGATGTCGATCGTGCCGCTGGCGCCGGCGATCGTGAAGTCGAGCGTGAGCTTCTCGGGATGGCGGATCGTGACCTTGAACGTGCCCGCCTGGACAGGCGCCTGCTTACGGCCCTCGGTCCAGCGGTGCTTCATCAGCGGCCATGTGCTGCCGTCGAGGGGACCTTGCGCCGTGTACCAGATGGCGCGGCCGTCGGCTTCGTAGGTGTACCAGGTGGCCGCACCCGTCTCGCCCACGTTGAAGAGCTCGAGGCCCATGCCCGGACGCTGCGAATTCCACCAGAGCCCCTGCGTGAAGGGCGAGCGCTCCGCGAGGGTGGCGGAAAACGCGCTGAACGAGGCGGCGAGGGCGAGGAAACCGGCGACTAAGTGCTTGTAGGACAAGGGCTTCTCCCGCGTTCAGGGGAACGCAAGGATTCTACTCGGACGCGGGTTCCTCGGGGACCCAGGACGCTTTTCGCTTCTCGAGGAAGGCGCCGATGCCTTCCTTGCCCTCGGGCGAGGTGCGGATGCGGGCGATGCGGTCGGCCGTGTCCTGGAGGATCTCGCTGTGCATCGGGCGGTTCGCCACGGAGCGGATGAGGTCCTTCGCTTCGCGCTGAGCGACCGGGCCTGCGAGCAGCAGGGCATCGACGATCGTGCCCACCTTGTCGTCGAGGTCGTTGTCGTCGCCGGCGAGGTCGTGGATGAGACCCATGCGGTAGGCGTCGGCGGCCGGGAAGCGCTCGGCAGTGAGGAAATAGCGGCGCGCGTTCTTCGCGCCGATGGCGGCGACCACGTACGGAGAGATGACGGCGGGGATGAGGCCCAGCTTCACCTCGGTGAGCGCGAACTCGACGTTCTGCGTGGCGACCGCGACGTCGCAGCAGGCGACGAGGCCGACACCGCCTCCGAAGGCGTTGCCGTGCACGCGCGCGACGGTGGGCTTGCGAAGGTGGTCGAGCGTGCGCATCAGCGTGCCGAGTGCCATGGCGTCGCGCAGGTTCTCGTCCTTCGAATAGCCCGAGGCTCGCTTCATCCAGTCCAGGTCGGCGCCGGCGGAGAAGGACTTGCCGGTCGCGGAGAGCACGACCACGCGCACGCCGTCTTCGGCTTCCATCGAGCGCAGGGCTTCGGTGAGCTCGCCGATCACGACGTCGTCGAACGCGTTGTGGCGCTCGGGCTTGTTCAGGGTGACCAGGCCGACCGGGCCCTGGCGTTCGATGGCGATCGTGGACATGGCGTTCCTACATGCGGAAGACGCCGTAGCGCGTCTCTTCCACGGGTGCGTTGCGGGTGGCGGCGAGGGCGAGGCCCAGGACGCGGCGGGTATCGGCGGGATCGATGACCCCGTCGTCCCAGAGGCGCGCCGTCGCGTAGTACGGGTGGCCCTGGCGCTCGTACTGCTCGCGGATCGGGTCCTTGAACTTCTCTTCCTCTTCCTTCGACCACGCGCCTTTCTTCAGCTCGATGCCGTCGCGCTTCACGGTGGCCAGCACGCTCGCGGCCTGCTCGCCGCCCATCACGGAGATGCGGGCGTTGGGCCATGTCCAGAGGAAGCGCGGGTTGAAAGCCCGGCCGCACATGCCGTAGTTGCCGGCGCCGAACGAGCCGCCGAGGATCACGGTGAGCTTGGGCACCTTCGAGCACGACACGGCCGTGACCATCTTGGCGCCGTTCCTCGCGATGCCCTCGGTCTCGTACTTGCGCCCGACCATGAAGCCGGTGATGTTCTGCAGGAAGAGCAGCGGGATGCCGCGCTGGTTGCACAGCTCGATGAAGTGCGTGCCCTTCAGCGCGGATTCGGAAAACAGGATGCCGTTGTTCGCGATGATGCCCACGGGCATGCCGTAGAGGCTCGCGAAGCCCGTGACGAGCGTGGTGCCGTACAACGCCTTGAACTCATGGAACTCGCTGCCGTCCACCAGGCGCGCGATGACTTCTCGCACGTCGAAGGGTTGGCGCGGGTCCTTCGGGATGATTCCGTAGAGATCCTCGGCGGGGTAGAGCGGATCCTCAAACGTCGTTGCCGCGGAGGCGGGAACCCAGCCGCTGGATTCCCGAGGGAGCCTGCCCCCGAATGCTGTTGTCGGGGGCGGGAATGACGAGGGGCCGAGATTTCTCACGATGTCGCGGACGATGGCCAACGCGTGGCGGTCGTCGTCGGCGAGGTGGTCCACGACGCCGGAGATGCGCGCGTGCACGTCGCCGCCGCCGAGGTCCTCGGCCGTCACCACTTCGCCGGTGGCGGCCTTCACCAGCGGCGGGCCGCCGAGGAAGATCGTGCCCTGGTTCTTCACGATGATCGATTCGTCGCACATCGCCGGCACGTAGGCGCCGCCCGCGGTGCACGAGCCCATCACCGCGGCGATCTGCGCGATGCCCGCGGCCGAGAGATTGGCCTGGTTGAAGAAGATGCGGCCGAAGTGCTCCTTGTCCGGGAACACTTCATCCTGGAGCGGCAGGAACGCGCCGCCGGAATCCACGAGGTACACGCACGGCAGGCGGTTCTGCGCCGCGATCTCCTGCGCGCGAAGGTGCTTCTTCACCGTCATCGGGTAGTAGGTGCCGCCCTTCACGGTCGCATCGTTGGCGACGATGACGACCTCGCGGCCTTCGACCCGACCGATCCCGGTGATGACGCCGGCCGACGGCGCGTCGTCGCCGTACATCCCGTGGGCCGCGAGCTGCGAGAGCTCGAGGAAGGGCGCGCCCGGATCGAGCAGGGCGCGGACGCGATCGCGAGGCAGCAGCTTGCCCCGCGCGGTGTGCTTCTTCTGCGCATCGGGACCGCCGCCTTCGGAAACCTTCGCGACTTGCGAGCGCAGGTCCTCGGTGAGCGCGCGATGGTGCTCGGTGTTCGCGGTGAAGGCGGGCGACGAGGGATCGAGCCGCGAGCGGATGACGGGCATCAGGCGACTCCGCGCTCTTGGCGCGCGAGCTTCACCCATTCCTGCTCGGACTCGAGCGCGGAGCGGCGTCCATTCTTGGCGATGAGGTCGAAGAGCTCGTTGGCCTTCGCTTCGTCGCCGAGGCGCTTCAGCAACGCGGCGTAGCGGTACTTGGCTTCGAAGCCGACGTAGTGGGTGCGAAGGTCCTCGTAGACGGCGAGCGCGCGCTGCGTATCGCCCAGGCCGTCGAGCACGCGCGCTTCCAGGAGGCGAGCTTCCTCGCGGCGGAATTTCGGGTGCGCCTTCGCGAGGCGCTGCAGGATCTCCTCGGCCTGGCGGTGGCGCCCGTCGTAGAAATACGCACGAGCGCAGGCGAAGAGGACCCGCGGGTCGTTGGCGTGCGGGCCTTCGAGGCAGCCTTCGTAGAGGCGGATCGCTTCGTCGAACATGCCTTTCTCGAGGCACTCGTCGGCCAGGGCCGCGCGATTGTCGACGCTCGCCGTCACGGCGGCTTCCTCGGCGCGGCGCTTCAATTCGCCGTCGGGATTCAGCGCCTTGGCGATGTCGTGGATGCGCTTGCGAAGGTCCCGCTCCTCGCGCGAACTGGGGAAGACCTCGATGAAGTAGTAGGCGAGGCAGCCGACCACCGGGGCCAGGATGATGATCATGATCCATTTCGCGCCACGGCCGGTCCTGAGCGCGTGGAAGGCGAACGAGAACTGGATGATCGCCATGAGGATGTAGAGGACTCGAGCCATGGGCTTATTTTTTTCGTTCGAAGGGCCGGTAGGAGAGGCGAAGTGCGATGGTAACGACGGTCGCGCCGAGAAACCAGCGCGTCTCGCCGCCGAGGATCAGGTGCAGCACGCCGAAGGCCTGCGGCAGCTCGGCGAGCGCTCCGCCCACGCGCAGCGCCCGCATGAGCACCGGGCGGATGGTGGGGTCGGGCACGCCGCCGTTGGCCTGCATCGCGGCACGGTCCACGTGGAGCACGTGCGCGAAGTTGCGCAGGTAGAGCATCGCGGGAATGATCGCCGCGGTCGCCGCATAGAGCGCGTAGAGCGGCCAGTTGATGCCGCCGTCGCTTCCCGGCGCCCTGGGCATGGCGCCCGATTTGAAGAACATGAGCACCGCGCCCGCGAGGACGACGGTTCCGATCATCTGGACGAGCCAGGCGTTGACGAGCGCCTGGTTGGGGTTCGCCGCGTTCGTGGCCATGGCGTGGCCTAGCCGGCGGCGAGGTCGCGCGCGATCAGCAGGCGCTGGATCTCGCTGGTGCCCTCGTAGATCTGCGTGATGCGGGCATCGCGATAGTGGCGCTCGACCGGATAGTCCTCGAGGTAGCCGTAGCCGCCGTGGATCTGGATCGCCTTCGAGCAGACTTCCTCCGCCAGCTCCGAGGCGAAGAGCTTCGCCTGCGACGCTTCGGACAGGCACGGCAGCCCTTCGGTGCGCATGCGGGCGGCGTGGTGGATGAGCAGGCGAGCCGCGTTGATGCGCGTGTGCATGTCGGCCAGCATGTTGCCGATCGACTGGTGCTCGACCAGCTTCTTGCCGAACTGCGTGCGTTCCTTGCCGTAGGCGAGGGCGGCCTCGAAGGCAGCGCGCGCGATACCCAGCGCCTGCGCGGCGATGCCGATGCGCCCGCCCTCGAGGTTCGAGAGCGCGATCGCGAGGCCCTTGCCGCGGGGGCCGAGGAGGTTCGCCTCGGGAATGGCGCAGTCCTGCAGCGCGATGGCGCAGGTATCCGAGGCGCGGATGCCCATCTTGTGCTCCATGCGCTGCACGTTGAAGCCGGGCGTGTCCGTCGGGACGATGAACGCCGACAGGCCCTTCTTGCCGAGGTCGGGGTCGGTGACGGCGAACACGATCGCGACCGCGGCCCGCTTGCCGTTGGTGACGAACTGCTTGTTGCCGTTCAGCACCCACCGGCCATCCTTCAGCTCGGCGCGGGTCTTGAGATTGTTGGCCTCGCTGCCGGCCTGCGGCTCGGTGAGGCAGAAGCAGCCGATCTTCCTGCCGGCCGCCATGTCGGGAAGCCACGCCTGCTTTTGCGCCTCCGTGCCCCACGCGAGGATGGGACCGCAGCCCACGGAGTTGTGCACGCTCATCACGCCGCCGGTGGCCGCACAGCCCGCGGAGATCTCTTCCATGGCGAGCGCGTAGGCGACGTAGTCGGTGAACGAGCCGCCCCATTGCTCCGGAACGACCATGCCGAGGAAGCCCAGCTCGCCCAGCTTCGCCAGCACCGCTTCCGGCAGCCAGCCTTCGTGGTCCCAGCGGCCGGCGTGGGGCGCGAGCTCGGACTGTGCGAAATCGCGCGCCGTGTCGCGGATCATCCGCTGCTCGTCGGTGAGGAAATCGGCGTGGGCGCGCTGCAGCATCGTCGTCAGTTCGTCTTCTCGGCCTTCTCGACGGACTCGAGGGCCTTCTTGTTGAGGTCTTCCTGCATGCCCTTGGCCTGCTCGAGGGCCTTCACCGCGTCGCCGCCGTAGGCGCGCTGCTTCGCGCGCTCCGTGGCTTCGCGCTGCTCCGTGGCCGCGTCCACCTTCGGCGGCGGCGGCTTGTTGCATCCGCCCACGACGATCGCGGCACCCGTGGCGACGAGCAGCAGCGCCCGCGGCGAGCGCAGCATCAGGTCCTCGCGGCCTTCACGCGCTGCCGGATGTCGGCGCGCACGCGAGGCGGCAGGTGGTTCCAGCGCACGCCCGCGACGGCGCCGGCAAGCGCCAGGCAGGCGGGCACGCCGTCGCGCTCGGGATTGACCCGGCGAAGCTGCAGCCAGGCATCCCAGAAGCCGACGCGCATCAGGGCTTCGAGCGAGTCGATGCCCACGCCGCGAAGCTCCGAGGCGAGGGTGGGCCCGATGTTCGGCGTGCGCTCGATCGGGGTGGGGGTCGTAGTGGTATTGGTCGTTGTGGTCGTCATGTCTACAGGATCTCCAGGGCAATGGCGGTGGCCTCACCGCCTCCAATGCACAGCGCCGCGACGCCTTTCTTTCCGCCGCGCTGCTTCAACGCGTAGATCAAGGTCGTGATGATGCGGGCTCCCGTGGCGCCGATGGGGTGGCCCAGGGCCACCGCGCCGCCGTTCACGTTCACCTTGTCGTGCGGGATTCCTACGTCCTTCATCGCGGCCATGGTGACCACGGCGAAGGCTTCGTTCACTTCGAACAGGTCGACGTCGCCGGCCTTCCAGCCCGCCTTGTCGAGGACTTTCTTGATCGCGCCCACGGGAGCGGTCGTGAACCACTCCGGCTCGTGCGCGTTCGATGCATAGGCGACGATCCTCGCGAGCGGCTTCGTGCCTCGCTTCTTCGCTTCGCTCTCCGTCATCATCACCAGAGCCGCGGCGCCGTCGGAGATCGACGAGGAGGTGGCGGCCGTCACGGTGCCGTCCTTGTTGAAGGCGGGACGAAGCGTCGGGATCTTGTCCACGTTCACGGCGAAGGGCGTCTCGTCGTCGGAGACGATCTCGTTGCCCTTGCGGCCTTCCACCGTCACCGGGGCGATCTCGTCCTTGAAGGCGCCCGACTTCACGGCGGCCAGCGCCCGCTCGGTCGAGGTCTTCGAGTACTGGTCCATCTGCTCGCGCGTGAAGCCGTACTTGGCGGCCGTCGCGTCGGCGAAGGTGCCCATGGGCTTGCCGTCGTAGGCGTTCTCCAGCCCGTCGAAGGCCATGTGGTCGAGCACCTTCTGGTGGCCGTAGCGATAGCCGCCGCGCGCCTTCGGCAGCAGGTGCGGCGCGTTGGTCATCGATTCCATGCCGCCGGCCACGACGATCGTGGCCTGGCCGGAGGACAGCTCGTCGGCGGCCATCATCGCGGCCTTCATGCCCGAGCCGCACATCTTGTTCACGGTGGTGGCGGGCGTGGACTTGTCCAGCCCGGCGCCGAGCGCGGCCTGGCGGGCGGGCGCCTGGCCCTGGCCCGCGGGGAGTACGCAGCCGAAGATCACGTCGTCGACTTCGGTGGGCTTCACGCCCGCCTGCTCGATGGCGGCCTTGATCGCGACCGCACCGAGCTGCGCCGCGGTGACGGAGTTGAACTTGCCCTGCATCGCCCCGATCGGGGTTCGCTTCGCGGCGACGATGACGATGGATTCAGCCATTACGTGTTTCTCCTTGCGTGATTCACCCCGCCACGCAGTGGCGGGTGCTCTCGATCCGTGCGGCTTCGGCCCGCGCGGCCTGTGCCGGCAAGCGGATGTCGGGGGATTTGGCGAACGCGAGCACGACCTGGCGCTCGTTCGCTTCCGGCGCGTAGGGCAGGAAGGCCTTCGTCACGTCGCCGCGGCCGGTGTCGACGTCGAGCATCCCGCCCGGCGCCTTGCACGAGTAGTCGAACGACGCGTAGGCGATGCTGCGGCGCTCGCGATTCGGGGTGGTGCGGTAGTGGATCGTCGCGGCCTTGAGGTCATAGACGACCTGCCATTGCGTGTGGCCCTTCTGCGCGACCTCGTCCAGGATCCCGAAGCTGCGCTCGACGGCGCTCTCGGTGGGCTGGGCCTCGTAGGCCTTCACGGCTCGCGCCGCACGGCTGAAGCGCTCGCGCGAGCCCTCGAGCCCGCGCGGCAGCTCTGCTTTCGGCGTCGTCTTCGCGGCGTATTCGACATCCTCGTCGTAGGGCGTGTTGGCGAGCACGCGCGAGGCGAGCGTCTCGCCGCGGCGCACGACCATGCGGCCGTTGAGGAACTCCACGACCGCGGTGTCGCCCGAGCGGTCGGCGAGCAGGAAATGCAGCGGGGCGCTGGTGCCGATGCGAACGCGCTTGGCGCCCGTTACGGCTTCCTCGACGCTGGCGTAGTTGTCGAGCAGGTACTGGATCCACTCGAGCGAGCCGAGCTGCGGGCGCGAATCGGCCGGCGGGTACTTGGTGTCCTGCAGCTCCATCAGCTCGACCACGAAGCCGCGCTCGTTCACGCCGCCCATCGGGTTGTCGCGCCCGTACTGGTTGAACGTGACGCTGCCGTACTTCGAGGTCCAGCGGGCGGCGTTGCGCTCGAGGACCGAGACCTTTTCCACGCCGCGCGCATTCACCAGCACCATGCCTTCGCCGAACGCGTAGTCGTAGTTGCGGCCGAAGACGAGGCCCTCGGGGCCGCGCACGCAGAACGTGGTGCAGGGCACGGCCGGTAGGGCCGCGCAGAGGGCGAGGGCGCCGAGCGCGCGTCGCATCCTCAAACGCTCTCCTCGAAAAGCTCCCGGCCGATCAGCATGCGGCGGATCTCGTTGGTGCCGGCGCCGATGTCGTAGAGCTTGGCGTCGCGCAGCAGCCGGCCCGCGGGGAACTCGTTGATGTAGCCGTTGCCGCCCAGGCACTGGATCGCTTCCAGCGTGACTGCGACGGCGCTTTCGGAGGCGAAGAGGATGCAGGCCGCGGCGTCCTTGCGCGCGGCACGACCGCGCCCCTGGTCCAGCGCATTGGCCACGCGGTAGGAGAAAGCGCGCGAGGCCTGGAGCTTCGTGTACATGTCGGCCACCTTGCCCTGCATGAGGCCGAAGGTGCCGATGGGCTGGCCGAATTGCTTGCGCTCGTGCACGTACGGGAGCACGAGGTCCATCGCCGATTGCATGATGCCGATCGGGCCGCCGGAGAGGACGGTGCGCTCCGTGTCCAGGCCCTTCATCAGCACCTTGGAGCCGCCGTTCAGCGTGCCGAGGATGTTCTCCTCGGGGATCTCGCAGTCCTGGAAGACGAGCTCGCACGTATCCGAGCCGCGCATGCCGAGCTTGTCCAGCTTCTGCGCGGTGGAGAAACCCTTCATGCCCTTCTCGACCAGGAAGGCGGTCATCGCCTTGGAGCCCTGGTCCTTCGGCGCCGTGCGCATGTAGACGATCGCGACGTCGGCGTGGGGCCCGTTGGTGATCCACATCTTGGAGCCGTTGGCGATCCAGCGGTCGCCCTTCTTCTCCGCCTTGCACGCCATGGAGCCCACGACGTCGGAGCCCGCGCCGGGCTCGCTCATCGCAAGCGCACCGACGAACTCACCCGAGCAGAGCTTCGGCAGGAACTTCGCCCGCTGCTGCTCGTTGCCGTTGAGGTACAAGTTGTTCACGCACAGGTTGGAGTGCGCTCCGTAGGCGAGGCCCACCGATGCGGAGGCGCGGGAGATCTCCTCCATCGCGACCACGTGGGCGGTGTAGCCCAGGCCGGTGCCGCCGTATTCCTCGGGGATCGTCATGCCGAGCAGGCCGAGATCGCCCAACTTGCGCCACATGTCGGCGGGGAACTCGTTCTCGACGTCGATCGCGGCGGCGCGGGGGGCGAGCTCCGCGTCGCACATGCGCTTCACGGTATCGCGAAGCGCGTCGGTGTCCTCGGTGAGATGCGTATCGAACAACATGCACGGCCTCCTCGGGGTCGGTCCCCGTCTTGCGGGGGTCCTCGGGCGGGCCCCCTCATGGGGAGCGGCCCGGAATAGTAATTATCGCCCAAAAGGGGGTGCTTCTGCAGCGCGGGCCCCCAGATCGAGCAGCAGGGCCGCTTCCAAATCTGCAATCTTGTCAAGGGCTTGGGCTGCGGCCCGGAGCCGGCCGGGATCGTTATGTACGAAAGCGGACTTGCAGTCGCCGGCCAGCGACGACCAGTCCGCGGCGAGGGCGCGCATCCGGGGCACGGCCTCGATCGCCGCGAGGCCCGGCAAGGCCGGCGAAACCTGCTGGAGGAAGTCCGCGTAGAGGCCGCGAAAGCCTCCGCCGCCCGTGCCGCGCTTCTCGATCGACTGGTAGGCGAAGCGCGCGCTCCAGGCCCAGTCCGGGGAGTCGCTCCACGCCTTGCCGCGGGCCGCGAGACGCTTCATCGCGGGAATGCCGGCGTCGGCATGCGACGGCTCGAGCATCTCGCGGGCCGTGATCGCGATCGAGCGCGCGATGAGCGCCGCATCCACGCGAAAGTCGATCTTCGGGGCGGAGGCGATGCGATACGGCTCCATCCACGGGCAGCCCTCGCCGACGAGCGCCGCACGAAGCGCCTCTGCCGGCACGCGCTGCAGCTCGTGGGAGAACGTATCCGCGATCGTCGCCGTCGTGCCGTCGAAATCCGTGACGACGATGCCGTGCATCGGGAAATGCACCGGCTCGTAGTACGGGAGATAAGCAATGTCGGTTTGCGCGAGGAGCGGGCGTCCCGCGGCGAGGCTCGCGGTGATCGCTTGCGGATCCCAGCGGCCCATCCACGCGAGCTCGTGGCCGAAGAGGCGATAGAACTTGCCTTCGAGGTCGAGCGCGCGGCCGTTGAAGCGATGCACCGGCGAGTAGCGGCCGTCGTCCGTGTACACGAAGCCCAGGCCGCTGCCGAGGCCGAACACCATGGGCTCGGAGGCGCGTGCGCCGTCGAACTTCAGCAGGTCCGCGATCGACGAGGACGAGCAGTGTGTCCCGGCGTAGTGGTCGAAGTTTATTTGGCGGTCATCCGGATGGCGCCGTCGAGGCGGATCACCTCGCCGTTCAGCACCTCGTTCTCGATGATGTGCTTGGCGAGCGCGGCGTATTCCTCGGGCTTGCCCAGGCGCGGCGGGAACGGGATCTGCGCTCCGAGCGAGGCGCGGATCTCGTCGCTCATGCCCTGCAGCATCGGGGTATCGAAGATGCCGGGCGCGATCGTCATCACGCGGATGCCGAACTTCGCGAGCTCGCGGGCGATGGGCAGTGTCATGCCGTTCACGCCCGCCTTCGAGGCGGCGTAGGCCGCCTGGCCGATCTGCCCGTCCATCGAGGCGACCGACGAGGTGTTGATGATGACGCCGCGCTCGCCGCCTTCGTTGGGCGCCTGCACGCTCATCTTCGCGGCCGCGAGGCGAATCGCGTTGAACGTGCCGACCAGGTTGATCTTCACCGCGCGGTCGAACGACGCGAGGGCGTGCGGGCCGTTGCGGCCGACGACGCGCTCGCCGGGTGCGACGCCGGCGCAGTTCACGAGGCCGTGGATCGCGCCGAACTTCGCCACGCACGCATCGACGCAGGCCTGCATGGAGGCTTCGTCGGTGACGTCGGTCTTCTGGAACGCGGCGCGCGCTCCCAGCTCGCCGGCGAGCTTCGCGCCCGCATCGCTCACGTCGGCGATCATCACGTTGCCGCCGTTCGCGGCGATCATCTTCGCGGTGGCGGCGCCGAGGCCGGAGCCCCCGCCGGTGATGAGGAAGGTCTGCTTTTCGATCTGCATGGTCAGCTTTCGGGAAGGGAAGCGGTGCGAAGCGCCACGATCGGCAGGTCGCGGGGCCGGGCCCACGCTTCCCAATGATCGGCGTCCTCGGTGGCGAAGACCGTCGCGGCGCGGTCGATGGTGAGGCGCTCGAACCCGAACGCCTCGGCGAGCGCGGCGGCGAAGTGGGGTTCGAGTGCGGCGACGGCGACCCAGCCGCGCTTCGCGGCGTAGATGTTGTAGCCCGCGAGCGCACCGCCGACCATCGCCCCGGGCGTCGTGAGCCCGTAGTCGCGCGGCAATGCGAGCCAGTTGGCAGCGTCGGAAAGCGGCACATACGCGGCCTGCGACGGGCGCCGCCGGTCGCGCGCGATGATGAGCGCCAGCGCGGTGGAGACGGCGCGCTCGGCGCCGGCCATGTCCGCATACAGCGTGGCGGGCAGGGTCGGCGGCGTGAGGAGGCCGGCCTGCGCGAGGTAGGTGAGATCGTGGCCCGGCACTTCTTCGTCGGGTGGCGGGTGCCCCGTGATGGCCACGTGGCAGAGCTTCGGGAAGCGTTCGGCGAGCGCTCCGGCCCCGAGACCCAGGCGGGCGAGCGCCGATGGGCGCTGTGCCGTCACGAAGAGATCGGCGCGCAGCAACAGCTCGTCCATCGCGCGGCGATCGGCCTCTTCCTTGAGGTCGAGCTTCCGCACCGCGATGTCGTCGTGCAGGCGTGCGTACCAGGCGGGGCAATACAGCTCCATCGGATCGCCCCGCGGCGGTTCCACCTTCACGACCGAGGCCCCGAGGTCGCGCAGGCGCGAGCACGCCGCCGGGCCGGGGAGGTTCAGCGCCATCGTGACGACGTGGAGGCCTGCGAGCAGCGAGGAAGCCAAGGACGGGCACGCTAGAATGCGGGAGCCGAATTATATGTCCACGCTCCTTCCTCCTACCGTCCGCGCCCTCGAGCGCGGCTGGCTCAACTGCAACCAGGTCCTGCTTTTCGAAGCGGGCGCGAACGTGCTCATCGATTCGGGCTACTGCACGCATCGCGAGGAGACCTTGGCGTTGCTGGCCGGACCCGTGGGCCTCGACGGAGCGCCGCTCGAGCGCTTGATCAACACGCACTGCCATTCCGACCACATGGGCGGCAACGCGGCCGTGGCCCATGTCTACGGCTGCTCCATCACTGTTCCCGAGGGCGAGGTGAAGCACATCGTCCCGTGGACGCCGCAGAGCGCGTGGATGGCGCAGTTCGACCAGCGCGCCGATCCGTTCTTCCACGACGAGACCATTGCCGCGGGCGACACCTTCGAAGGGGGTGGCCTCGAATGGGAGGCGCACGCCGCGCCCGGCCACGACATGGACGCGCTGATGTTCTTCGAGCCGCGCCACCGCATCCTCATCTCCGGCGACGCGCTGTGGGAGAACGCGATGGGGTTCGTGTGGCCGGAGGAGGGCGGCACCAATCCGTACATCGAGGCGGCGTTCGAAACGCTCTCGGCGATCGAGGCGCTCGATCCCGCCGTCGTGATCCCGGGGCACGGCGCGGTGTTCGCCGGGGCGCGGGGTGCGATCGAGACGGTGCGCTCGAAGCTCGAGGCCTTCTCGCAGGATCCGCGCAAGAACGCGCGCCACGTCGTGAAGGTGATGTTCGTGTTCTCGCTGCTCGATCGCGGAACGATGGCGGTGGACGAGGTGCCAGGCTACCTCGCCCGTGTCGAATGCCACCGCCAGATGAACGAGCGCTTCCTCGGCCTCGAACCGCAGGCCTTCGCCGACTGGCTGCTCGCCGACCTGGTGCGCGCCGGTGCGGTGCACGTCGAAGGCGGCGCGGTGCGCGCGACCTCGAAGGCGTGAGGGCCCGGCTCGGCGCGGCGTTGCTCGCCGCATCGGCCGCTTCGCACGCGCACGATCCCACGCCCATGCCGGGCATCGAGGTTCTCGGCCGCTACGCCGACGACATCGGCGCCTGGGATGCGGCGAGCCAGGGCGCCGTCACGCGCCAGGGGATCGAGAAGCGACCGCTGTTGCGCCCCGGCGAAGTGCTGGAGGCCGTGCCGGGGATGGTCGTCACGCAGCACTCGGGCGACGGCAAGGCGAACCAGTATTTCCTCCGCGGCTACAACCTCGACCACGGCACCGACTTCGCGACCTGGGTCGCGGGCATGCCGGTCAACATGCCGACGCACGCGCATGGACAGGGCTACACGGACCTCAACTTCCTCATCCCCGAGTTGATCGAGCGCGTGGTGTACACGAAGGGTCCGTACTTCGCGGAGGACGGCGACTTCTCGTCCGTCGGCACGGCCCGGATCTCGTACGCGGAGCAACTGCGCGAGGACTCCGCGACGCTGACCGCGGGCTCCTTCGATTTCCAGCGCGCGGTCGTCACCGGATCGCCGGCGCTGGGACCAGGCCATCTCGTCTACGGCGTGGAGTACCAGCACAACGACGGCTCGTGGGACTTGCCCGCGAACTATCGAAAGGCGAACGCGGTGCTGCGCTACGCGAGCGGCACGGCCGACAACGGCTTCAACGTGACGGCGATGGGCTACTCCGCGAAGTGGGATTCGACCGACCAGATCCCGCAGCGCGCGGTGGACGCGGGTACGGTCGGACGCTACGGGTACGTCGATCCCACCGACGGCGGAAAGGCGCAGCGATACAGCCTTTCGGGTGAATGGCGCGCCGCGACCGACACCACGACGACCACGTTCGCGGCGTATGCGATCCGCTCACGCCTGAATCTCTTCTCCAACTTCACCTACTTCCTCGACGACCCGGATCGCGGCGACCAGTTCGAGCAGGCCGAGCGCCGCACGACGCTGGGCGGGCAGGGGAGCCGCACATGGACGGGCGTGTGGAGTGCGCGGCCGTACTGGAACACGGTTGGCCTGCAGGTACGCCACGACCGCCTCGAGCCCGTAGGCCTCTACGCCAGCGAAGGACGTGAGCGCCTCGCCACGACGCGCGAGGACCAGGTGACCGTGCAAAGCGCCGCGCCCTTCGTCTCGAACACACTGCTGTGGACGCCGTGGCTGCGGACGCTCGCGGCGCTGCGCTACGACGCGTACCGCTTCAAGGTCTCGAGCGACCTTCGCCAGAACAGCGGCGATCGCAGCGACTCGATCGTATCGCCCAAGCTCTCCGTCGTGCTCGGGCCGTGGGCGGACACAGAGCTCTTCGTGAATGGCGGCAGCGGGTTCCACAGCAACGATGCCCGCGGCACGACGACGCGCGTCGATCCGAAGACGGGCGAAGCGGCCGAACCCGTGGACCCGCTGGTGCGAACGCGCGGGCATGAGCTGGGCGCGCGCAGCAAGCTCGCGCAGGGCCTCACCGCGTCGATGTCGCTCTGGGCGCTGCGCCAGGATTCGGAGCTGCTCTTCGTGGGCGACGCGGGCACGACCGAGCCCAGCCGGCCTTCGAAGCGGAAGGGCGTGGAGCTGCTGGTGCAGTACCTGCCGCTGCCGTGGATCGCGATGGATCTCGCCTACGCGCGGACGAAGGCGCGCTTCGACGGGGGCGAGGGAGGCAACCTCATCCCGGGTGCGCCGGAAACGGTCGCCGCCGCGGGCATCGCGCTGGATCATCCGAGCGGCGTGTCGGCGGCGCTGCGCTGGCGCTATTTCGGCCCGCGGCCGCTGGTCGAGGACGGCAGCGTCACGTCACGCTCGACGTCGATGGTGAATGCGCGCCTGGGGTATGTCGTCTCGAAGGCCATGCACGTGCACCTGGACGTCTTCAACCTGTTCGACCGGAAGGATGACGACATCGCGTACTTCTACGCGTCGCGCCTGCCGGGGGAGCCCGCCGCCGGCGTGGACGACGTCCACTTCCATCCGGTGGAGCGCCGCGCCGCGCGCGTCTCGGTCTCGCTCGCGTTCTAGGTCTTCAGCGCTTCCACCACGGCGTCGCCCATCGTGCGCGTGCCGACCTGCGTCGTTCCCGGGCCGTGGATGTCCGCGGTTCGCAAGCCCTCGCGAAGCACGCGGCCCACCGCGCCGTGGATGCGCGCAGCAGTCGCTTCGTCGTCGAAGGAGTGGCGCAGCATCATCGCCGCGGAGAGGATCGCGGCCAGCGGATTCGCGATGTCGCGTCCGGCGATGTCCGGAGCGCTGCCGTGCACCGGCTCGTACAGACCCTTGCGTCCCGCGCCGAGCGATGCGGACGGAAGCATGCCGATGGAGCCGGTGAGCATCGCCGCCGCATCCGAGAGGATGTCGCCGAAGACATTGCCCATCACCATCACGTCGAAGGACTTCGGCTCCTTCATCAGCAGCATCACCGCCGCGTCCACGAACAGGTGGCGCAGCTCCACGTCCGGATATTCGCGCCCGACGCGGGTGACCACCGTGCGCCAGAGCTGCATCGTCTCCAGCACGTTCGCCTTGTCCACCGAGCAGACCTTCGAGCGGCGGCCCCGAGCGGCCCGGAACGCGACGTGGGCGATGCGCTCGATCTCCGGCTCGCTGTAGCGCATCGTGTTGAAGCCCTCCATCGCTCCGGCCGCGTTGGGCGCGATGCCCCGCGGCTCGCCGAAGTAGAGGTCGCCGGTCAGCTCGCGCAGGATCATGAGGTCCAGGCCTTCGACGACCTCGCGCTTCAGCGTCGAGGCGGCCACGAGCTCCGGGAACAGGAACGCGGGGCGGAAGTTCGCGAACAGGTCGAGGTCCTTGCGCAGGCGCAGCAGGCTCGCACCCGGACGCATCCCGTAGGGAATCGCCTCGTCGCCGGGAATGCCGACGGATCCGAAGAGGATCGCATCGGCGTCGCGAGCGGCCTGGAGGGTTGCCGGCGGCAGCGGATCGCCCGCGAGGTCCACGCCGGCCTGCCCGATCGGCGCCTCCACGAGCTCCATGGGCCGCGTCCGGCCGACCGCGGCGCGCAGCACCTTGACCGCCTCCGCGGTGACTTCCCTTCCGATGCCGTCGCCGGCGAGCACTGCGATCTTCATGCGGGAGTGGCTTTCGTTCGTTCGAAGCGTTCGATGTCGGGCAGCAGCGTGAGCGTGTAGGCGAGCTCGTCCAGGCCCTCGAGCAGGCAGCGCTTCGAGAACGCGTCGATCTCGAAGGCGTGTTCCGTGCCGTCCGGTGCGGTCACCCGCTGGCGTGCGAGGTCCACGCGGACTCGCGTCCCGGGCCCGGCCTCGAGGCGTTGCAGCATCGACGCCACCGCAGCCTCGGGCAGCAGGACGGGGAGCAGGCCGTTCTTGATCGCGTTGCTTCGGAAGATGTCGCCGAAGGAGGGGGCGATCGCGACGCGAAAGCCGTGGTCGTACAACGCCCACACGGCATGCTCGCGCGACGAGCCGCAGCCGAAGTTGGCGCTGCCGACCACGATGCGCGCTCCGCGATACACGGGATCGTCGAGCGGGATCGCATCGCGCACGTCGCGGAACAGGAAGTCGCCGAAAGGGGCGCCGCGCGGCTTCTGCAGGTAGCGCGCGGGCAGGATCTGGTCGGTATCCACGTTGGGGCGCGGCACGGGAAGCGCCGGCGACTCGACGATGCCGATCGGCTCGCGCTTCATCGCAGCAGCTCCCGCACGTCGGAGAGATGTCCACGCAACGCCGCCGCGGCGGCCATCGCCGGGCTCATCAGGTGCGTGCGCGCGCCCGGTCCCTGGCGGCCGACGAAGTTGCGGTTCGAGGTCGACGCGCACCGCTGGCCCGGCGCCACCTGGTCGCCGTTGGTGCCCAGGCACATCGAGCAGCCCGGATGGCGCCATTCGAAGCCCGCCTCGAGGAAGATGCGGTCCAGGCCCGCGGCCTCGGCCTCGCGCTTCACGAGGCCCGACCCCGGGACGACCCAGGCCTTCACGCGCGGATCGACCTTGCGGCCAGACACCACGGCCGCGGCGGCGCGAAGGTCTTCGATCCGTCCGTTGGTGCACGAGCCGATGAACACGCGATCGACCGCGACGTCGGTGAGCGCCGTGCCGGGCGTGAGGCCCATGTAGTCGAGGGCCCTGCGCATCGCGTCTCGCCGCGCGGTGTCGCCCGCGGACGCGGGGTCGGGCACGCGGCCCGTGATCGGCAGCGCATCCTCGGGGCTCGTGCCCCACGTGACCATCGGGGCGAGCGATCCCGCGTCGAGCGTCACGTCACGATCGAACGCGGCGTCCGGGTCCGTGGCGAGCGAGCGCCAGCCAGCCATGGCCTTGTCCCACTCGGCACCGCGAGGCACGTGCGGACGCCCCGCGAGATAGCTGAACGTCGTGTCGTCGGGCGCGATGAGGCCCGCACGCGCACCCGCTTCGATCGACATGTTGCAGACCGTGAGCCGGCCTTCCATCGAAAGCGAGCGGATGGCGCTCCCGGCGTACTCGATCACGTGGCCGACCGCGCCGGCCGCTCCGATGCGCGCGATCACCGCGAGGATGATGTCCTTGGCGGACACGGCCGGCGGCAGCGTGCCTTCCACGTTCACGCGCAACGTGCGCGGGCGGCGCTGCCAGATCGATTGCGTGGCGAGCACGTGCGCGACCTCGGTCGCGCCGATGCCGAAGGCGAGCGCACCCAACGCGCCATGCGTCGACGTGTGGCTGTCGCCGCACACGATCAGCATCCCGGGGCGGGAAAGGCCTTGCTCGGGCGCCACCACATGCACGATGCCCTGGCGAACGTCGCCCAGCGGGAACAGCGTGATCCCGGCCGAACGCGCATCGGATTGCAGCGCCTCGGCCATCGCCCGTTTCTCCGGATCGGCCATCGTGGCCAGGTCGCGGCTGTCGGTGGGCACGTAGTGGTCGGGCGTGGCGAAGCTGCGCTCGGGGGCGCGCGGAACGAGCCCGCGCTGGCGAAGCATCTCGAAGGCCGGCGCCGAGCCGTCCTGCAGCAGGTGGCTGTCGACCGACAGCAGCGCGGCACCATCCTCGCGCTCGAGGATGCGGTGCGCGTTCCAGATCTTGTCGAAGAGGGTCGGAATCTCGCCCGCCTACTCGATCTTCACGCCGGCCGTCTTCACGATCGGCCCGTAGCGCTTGATCTCCGAGGCCACGAACGCTCCGAACTCCTCGGGCGTGCCGCCGCCGATCTCGGCTCCGAACTCCACCATGCGCTTCTTCATGTCGTCGGTCTTGAGGACGGCGTTCAGCTCGGTGTTGAGCTTCATCACGATGTCGCGCGGCATGTTGGCCGGCCCCATGTAGCCGTACCACGCGCCCGAGTACACGCCGGGGATGCCGGCCTCGTCGAACGTAGGAACGTTGGGCAGCGCGGGATTGCGTTGCTTCGAGGCGACGGCGAGCGCCTTCATCTTTCCGGCGGCGATGAAGGGCAGGCACGTCGTCGTGTCCAGCACGAGGTCGATGTGGCCCGCGACCAGGTCGGCCTCCGCGGCGGAGGTGCCCTTGTACGGGACATGCACGATGTCGAGGCCGCCGGCCAGGCTCTTGAAGAGCTCCGCGGCCAGGTGCTGCGACGAGCCCACGCCGGCCGAGCCGTAGTTCAGCTTGCCCGGCTTTTCCCGCGCGGCCTTGAGGAGGTCGGCCACGGTGTTGTAAGGCGAGTTGCCCGGCACCACGAGGACGTTGGGCACCGAGGCCACGAGGACGATGGGCGTGAAGTCCTTGATCGGATCGAAGCCGAGCTTCGTCTGGTAGATGTTCGGATTGATGGCGTTGGGGCTCACCGAGGCCATGAGGAGCGTGTACCCGTCGGGTGCGGAACGGATGAAGCCTTCGGTGCCGATGTTGCCACCCGCACCGGGCTTGTTCTCGATCACGATCGCCTGGCCCAGGCGCGCGCCGAGCGGTTGCGACGTCAGGCGAGCCGACGTGTCCACGCCGCCGCCCGGGGGCCACGGCACGATGAGCTTGATGGGCTGGTGGGGATAGGTCTGTGCGTGCGCAAGTCCGGCGAACACCCACGCGAGCGCGGCCAGCCAAAGGCTACGGGTCATCGGGATTCCTCCTCCAGAGGGTTCGGCTGCGGGGACCGCTCGTCGTCGGCCTGTTTTGCGATGCTACCGGCAGATCCCTGATTCGGAACAACAATTAGCTCATGCCGGCCATGCCTTTTGGTCATATCATGGGGCCATGCACCGCAAGCTCCCGCCGCTGAATGCGCTGCGCGCGTTCGAATCCGCCGCCCGCAACGCGAGCTTCACGCGCGCCGCCCAGGAGCTCTTCGTCACGCAGGGGGCAGTGAGCCGCCACGTCGCGGGCCTCGAGAAATGGCTGGGCGCCAAGCTCTTCCGGCGCACGCAGCGCGGCATCGAGCTCACGGCAAAGGGGGCGACGTACTTCCGGATCCTCAAGGGAGCGTTCGACCAGGTCGAGTTCGGCACGCGCCAGCTCCAGGAGCAGGGCGGCGCCAACCTGTTGCGCCTGAAGCTGCCTCCCACGTTCGCCATTCGCTGGCTGGTTCCGCGGCTCGCGCGCTTCCATGCGCAGTTCCCGGATATCGACGTGCAGATCATCACCTCGCACGATCGCGCCGACTTCGACCGCGAGGACGTGGACGTCGGCATCCACTCCGACTACACGCCGCCCACGAGTGGATACCGCCGCTTGTTCGGCGAGCTGCTGACGCCGGTGTGCAGCCCGCGGCTGCCGACGCGCGCGCGGCCGCTGAAGGCGGCGGGAGATCTCCGCCACCACGCGCTGCTCTGCTCGATCAACCGGCCGCGCGACTGGCCTGCGTGGCTCGAGGCGGCGAAGGTGAAGGGCATCGACGGCAACAGCGGCCTCAAGTTCGACAACGCGGCGCTCGCCTACCAGGCGGCCGTGGACGAGCTGGGCGTGATGATCGCGCAGCGCGTGCTGGTCGAGGACGATCTTGCGTCGGGGCGGTTGATCGAGCCGATCGCGCTTCGCGTGCCGACGCAGGGCGCGTACTACCTCGCCTACGCCGCCGATCGCCCGAAGGCTCCTCGCGTGACGGCTTTCGAGGATTGGCTCATGCGGGAGGCCGCTGGCGCGGATTCCGCCTGATGGCTGTTTTGACTAAGGCGAAAGGCGTCCTCCGCAGATAAACACGGATAAACGCCGATGAAAGCCGTTGATTTTTTCCCTGCAAGCTTTTGACTTTATCTGCGTTGATCCGTGTTTATCTGCGGAGGACGCCTTTCACCTTGACAAGCCTCAACGCGCAGCGAGCAACCGACCAAGGCGTGGATACACGCGCAGCGCATTGCCGGAGTAGATCTTCGCGCGAGCCACATCGTCGAGATGCGCGGCGGCTTCGATGTGGCGCTTGGTATCGTCGAACGCGTACCCCGTGCGCGGATCGGTCGCCGTCACGGCGCCGAACGTTTCCGAGGCGAAGAGGATGTTGTCCACCGGCACGGTGCGCGTGAGGTAGTCGATGCCCGCCGGGTCGTAGACGCAGGTATCGAAGAACACGTTGCCCAGCAGGCGCTCCTCGAGCACGCGGCCGTTGTCGAGGCCGAGCCCGCGGAAGCGTCCCCAGTGGAACGGCACCGCACCGCCGCCATGCGGAAGGATGAAACGAAGCGTCGGGAAATCGCGGAACAGGTCCGACAGCAGGAACTGCATAAAGGCGGTCGTGTCGCCGTTCAAGTAGTGCGCCCCCGAGGTGTGGAAGTTGGGATTGCACGAGGCGCTCACGTGCACCATCGCCGGCACCTCGAGCTCGACCAGCTTCTCGTACAGGGGATACCACGCGCGGTCGGTGAGCGGCTGGTCCTTCCAGTAGCCGCCGGAAGCGTCGGGATTCAGGTTGCAGCCGACGAAGCCGAGCTCGCCCACGCAGCGCTCCAGCTCCGGGATCGAGCGCGCCGGGGCCACGCCCGGAGACTGCGGCAGCTGGCACACGCCGGCGAAGCTCTCCGGAAAGATCTTGCTGATGCGGTGGATCAGATCGTTGCTGATCCGCGCCCAGCGAAGGCTCGTCGCTTCGTTCCCCGCGTGGTGGCCCATCCCCGCGGCCCGCGGCGAGAAGAGCGTGAAGTCGATGCCGCGCTCGCGCATGCGCTTCAGCTGCGAGTTGCCCACCGTCTCGCGCAGCTCTTCGTCGGAGATCACCGGGTCCTTCGGTTCCGGGAGCGAGCGGTCGAGCGCGGCGGCCATCTGCGCGTCGCGAAAGTCTTGAAGGCTTTTCGGAAACGTCGTGTAGTGGCCGTGGCAGTCGATGATCATGGGCGGGTACGATACAACAACGGAGGAACACGATGACCACTCGACCCGACGCAGCGACCCTCGAGGCGCTCAAGCGCTGCGGTGCCGCGACCATCCACGAATCGCAGGCCCAGCGCGGTGCGGTCGACCCGGCCATCAAGCCGCTGTCGCCGGCCATGCGCGTCGCGGGCCCGGCGTTCACCGTGAAGTGCAAGCCCGGCGACAACCTGGCGCTGCACTACGCGCTGGTGAAGGCGCAACCCGGCGACGTGCTCGTGGTGGACTACGAGGGCTTCTCGCAGTCGGGGCCGTGGGGCGACGTGATGACGCTCGCGGCCAAGACCCGCGGGATCGCCGGCCTCGCGATCGACGGCACGGTGCGCGACTCGACCTCGATCGTCGAGATGGGCTTTCCGGTCTTCTCGCGCGGAGCCTGCATCAAGGGCACGAACAAGTACCAGCCGGGCGCCGCGGGCATTCCGCTCGTCTTCGGCGGCGTGCTCGTGAATCCGGGCGACATCATCGTGGGCGACGGCGACGGCCTGGTGGTGATCGACCAGCGCGAAGTGGCCGAGGTGCTCGCGGCCGCGCAGGCGCGCGAGGCGAAGGAGGAGGCCGTGCGCAAGCGCATCCTCGCGGGGACCACGACGGTGGAGATCCTGGGCGTCCAGGACCTCCTCGTGAAATACGGAATGACCTGAGCGTCTGCTTCAGGAGACAGTTGGCCTTTGGTGCTAGTGTCACGCCAGCCTGCTACATTTAGCATCTTGCGGAGTCCAACTTTGGGGAGTCAGACGATGAAGCGCGTGGTGACGACAGCAATCCTTCTCGCGGCCAGTCCGGTCGCGCTCGCGGCGGGCCCTTGGGATGCGACCTTTGCGTTCCAGGTGAGCGCTTTCCGCGCCGACGCCAATACCACGGTCCGCATCGACTCGAACACCGGGCGGCCCGGAACTTCGTTCTCGCTGGAAAGCGACCTCGGCGTGGACCGCACGAAGACCCTGCCGCAGATCGATTTCATCTGGCGGGCGTCGCAGCACCATGGCCTCGAAGGCTCGTACGTGAAGCTCGACCGCAGCGGCACCCGCACGATCAACGGCGAGATCGTCTTCCGCGACACGGTCTATCCGGTCAACACCCAGGTGGACTCGCAATTCGAATCGGAAGTGTGGCGCCTGGCCTATCGCTATTCGTTCATCAACGACTCGGGCAACGAGCTCGCCGTGCTCCTCGGAGCGCACTACACGAACCTGAAGGTGGGCCTGAACGGCCAGGCGGGCTCGGTCAACGAATCCGCGGCGGTCGATTTCCCGCTGCCCACGATCGGCCTTCGCGGCGGCTGGAGGTTCGCGGACAACCTTCGCCTCGCCGGCTTCATCCAGTTCCTGAAGCTCAAGGTCGGCGACTACGACGGCAGTCTCGTCAATGCCTCGGGCGGCATCGAGTGGGCGTTCCACCCGAACTTCTACGTCGGCGCGGGCTACGTGTACTACAAGTACGAGCTCGATTCCGAGAAGGACAACGTGAAGGGCAAGTTCGACTACCGCTTCGACGGCCCGGTCATCTACGGCGCCTGGGCGTTCTGATCGGCTCGGCGCTTCACTCCCCGAAGCGCCGCAGCCCCTCGAGATCCACGATCGAGATTCCCCCGTAGGCGGGCCGCACCAGGCCCGCCTTCTCCAGCACCTGCAGCGCCTGGTTCACGCGCTGGCGCGAAACCCCCGACAGGTACCCGATCTCCTCCTGCGAGATCTGGATGTCGGCCGCCTGGTCCGGATAGAGCAGGGGATTGAAGAGTCCCGCGAGCGAACGGGCGACCCGCGCGTCGGGCTCGAGCAGGCGATCCTGCTCCACCACCGAGATGAACTGCCCGAGCCGCTCGTTCAGCTGCATGAGCAGGAAGCGGTTGAAGCCGAGGTCGGTATCGAGGAGCCACGTGAACGTGGCGCGCGGCATCAGCGCGATGCGGCTCGCGCGCAGCGTCTCGATGTCGTACTTGCGCGTCCGGTCCTTCAGCAGCGAGCCCTCGCCGAACCAGCCGCCGCTCGTGACGCCGGTGAAGGTCGTGGTCTTTCCGCTGGGCCCGACGCTCGTCATCTTCACGAGGCCATCGACAACGCCGATCCACTGCTCGACGGGCTCTCCCTTTCGACAGACGAACGCACCCGCCGCGAACTCGCGGACCTGCGTCTCCGCCTCGACGCGCTCCAGCTGCGCCGGCGTCAGGGATCGCGCCCACAACGAGGCGCTCAGCAGTTCATTCAGGGTCTCCACGCCGTGATTGTCGGGCAAAAGACATTCCTCGCGGGGCTACCCCGGTAAAGTAAGATGCATTCGCCGGCGCAAGACCGGTACGAGCTGTGCGTCGCAACCCCCTGGAGGAGCGGCACCTGATGACGGCGATCGGCGTGGAGCGAACCTTTCCCCGCCTCCTGCTGCGCCATGCGCGCGAGCGGGGTGACAAGCCTGCCATCCGCGAGAAGGACCTCGGCATCTGGCAGTCGTGGAGCTGGGCCGAGGTTCGCGACGAGGTCGAGTGGCTCGCATGCGGATTGGCCCAGGCCGGGCTCACGCGCGGGCAGCATCTCGCGGTCATCGGCGCCAACCGGCCGCGCCTGTACTGGGCGCTCTCCGCCGCGCAGGCGCTCGGCGCCATTCCCGTCCCGTTCTACGAGGACGCGCCGTCGAGCGAGATGACCTACGTCTTCCAGGACGCGCAGATCGGCTTCGCGATCGTCGAGGACCAGGAGCAGGCCGACAAGCTCTTCGAGATCCTTCCGCAGTGCCCGCATCTGAAGCGCATCTGGTACGACGAGCCGCGGGGCTTGAAGCACTACGACCAGCCCGAGCTCGCGAGCTACGAGAGCCTGCGCGAGCGCGGCCGGGAATTCGCGAAGGCGAACCCGGCGTTCTTCGCAGCGGAGATCGAGAAGGGCGAGGCGTCCGATCCGGCGATCATGCTGTACACGTCCGGCACGACGGGCAGCCCCAAGGGTGTGGTCCTCTCGCACGACAATCTGATTTCATCGAGCCGTGCGTACGCCGAGCTGGAAGGCCTGCGCGACGACGACGAGGTGCTGGCCTACCTGCCGATGGCCTGGGTGGGCCAGAACGTGTTCTCGTTCGCGCAGCCGATGGTCGTGGGATTCCGCATCAACTGCCCGGAATCCGCCGAGACCGTGCTCACGGATATGCGCGAGATCGGCCCCACGTACTACTTCGCGCCGCCGCGCGTGCTGGAGGGGCTGCTCACGCAGGTCACCATCCGCATGGAAGACGCCGGCTGGGTGAAGCGGCGCATGTTCCAGTACTTCATGGGCCTCGCGCGGCGCGTCGGTGCGAAGATCCTCGACGGCTCGATCGTCGGTTTCGGAGATCGCTTGCTGTATGCACTGGGCGGCGTGCTGGTCTACGGACCGCTGCGCAATGCGCTCGGCATGTCGCGCGTGCGCGTGGCCTACACAGCGGGCGAGGCGATCGGCCCCGACCTCTTCGTGTTCTACCGCTCGCTCGGCGTGAACCTGAAGCAGCTCTACGGCTCGACCGAGACCTCGGTGATGGTGTGCGTGCAGCCCAACGGCACCGTGAAGCCCGACACGGTGGGGCCGCCAATGAAGGGCGTGGAGGTCCGCGTCGCCGCGAACGGCGAGATCCTCCTCAAGAGCCCGGGCCTCTTCGTCGAGTACTACAAGAATCCCGAAGCGACGCGCGAGGTGAAGGATGCGGACGGCTGGTACCACACGGGCGACGCGGGCTACTTCGACGCCGGCGGGCAGCTGAAGATCATCGACCGCGCGAAGGACGTGGGGAAGCTCTCCGGTGGCACGCTCTTCGCGCCCAAGTACCTCGAGAACAAGCTCAAGTTCTTCCCGCACATCAAGGAAGCGGTGGCCTTCGGCGACGGCAAGGCCGAGGCGACGGCCATGATCAACATCGACATGCAGGCCGTCGGCGATTGGGCCGAGCGCCGCGGGCTGCCGTACTCGGGCTACAACGACCTGGCCGCGAAGCCGCAGGTGTCGGAGCTGATCCGCGAATGCGTCGAGAAGGTCAACGCGGACCTCGCGGCCGATCCGACGCTCTCCGGCAGCCAGATCCACCGCTTCGTGATCCTCCACAAGGAGCTGGACGCCGACGACGGCGAGCTCACGCGCACGCGCAAGGTCCGGCGCGGGTACATCGGCGAGAAATACGCGGTGATCGTGGAGGCGCTGTACTCCGGCGCTGGAAGCTGCACCGTCGAAGCCCAGGTTCGATTCGAGGACGGCCGCACGGGCAACGTGCGCGCCGACCTGCTTGTGCAGGACGCGAAGACCTTCGCGCCGGAAGCCGGGAAGCGCGCCGCATGAACCTGCACGACGCCGAGCCGCAGACGGTCGCCCGCAAGGTGGGCGAGGTCGTCCTGCGGCTGGACGGCGTGTCGCTCGCCTTCGGGGGCGTGAAGGCCCTCACCGATGTCTCGTTCGACGTGCGCGAGCACGAGGTGCGCGCCATCATCGGCCCCAACGGAGCCGGCAAGAGCTCGCTGCTGAACGTGATCAACGGCGTGTACCAGCCGCAGGCCGGCACGATCACGTACCGCGGCGAGACGCGCACGGCGATGGAGCCGCATCACGCCGCGCGCTCGGGCATCGCGCGCACTTTCCAGAGCCTGGCGCTGTTCAAGGGCATGAGCGTGCTGGACAACATCCTCGCGGGTCGGACGCTGATGATGAAGTCCAACGTCTTCCTCCAGGCGCTTCGCATCGGCCCGGCGCTGAAGGAGGAGGTCGCGCATCGCAAGCAGGTCGAGGACATCATCGACTTCCTCGAGATCCAGCACGTGAGGAAGACACCGGTCGGGCGCCTGCCCTACGGCCTGCAGAAGCGCGTGGATCTCGGGCGCGCGCTCGCCATGGAGCCGAAGGTGCTGCTGCTGGACGAGCCGATGGCCGGGATGAACGTCGAGGAGAAACAGGACATGTGCCGCTTCATCCTCGACGTGAACGACGAGTTCGGCACCACGATCGTCCTGATCGAGCACGACATGGGCGTGGTGATGGATCTCTCCGACCGCGTGGTGGTGCTGGACTACGGCCGCAAGATCGCCGACGGCACGCCCGACGAGGTCCGGTCGAGCCAGGCCGTCATCGACGCCTACCTCGGGGTGAAGCACTGATGAGCCCGGCCACCTCGCGCAACCTCACCATCGCGTTCTTCGTGCTGCTCGCGTTCGGCGCGGTCTCGCCGCTGCTCTTCATGGGCTCGAAGCTGGCGCCCTGGCTGGAGGTCATCATCGGCGGGCTGATGTCGGGCGTGCTGTATTCGCTGGTCGCCCTGGGGCTGGTGCTGATCTTCAAGGCCTCGGGCGTCTTCAACTTCGCCCAGGGCGCGATGGTGCTCTTCGCCGCGCTCTCGCTGGTGCGGTTGATGGAGAAGATGCCGTTCATCCTCGCGCTCGCGGTGACGATCGCGATCATGGTGGCGCTCGCATGGCTAATCGAGCGGCTGGTGCTGCGCCCGCTCGTGAACCAGGAGGGCATCGTCCTCTTCATGGCGACGCTGGGCGTGGCCTACTTCATCGATGGCCTCGGCCAGACGATCTGGGGCAGCGACATCTACACGCTGCACGTCGGCATGCCCAAGGAGCCGAAGATCCTCTTCGAGAGCACGTTCGAGGGCGGGATCCTCGTCTCGATGGAGGACGTGATCGCCGCGATCCTGGCGGCGGTGATGGTCGCCGCGCTGGCGCTCTTCTTCCAGAAGACGAGCACCGGGCGGGCGCTTCGCGCCGTGGCGGACGACCACCAGGCCGCGCAGTCGATCGGCATCCCGTTGAACCGCATCTGGGTGATCGTGTGGAGCGTCGCGGGCCTGGTGGCCCTCGTGGCCGGCATCATATGGGGCTCGAAGCTCGGCGTGCAGTTCTCGCTGCAGCTCGTGGCGCTGAAGGCGCTGCCGGTGGTGATCCTCGGCGGCTTCACCTCCATTCCCGGAGCGATCATCGGCGGCCTCATCATCGGCCTGGGCGAGAAGGTCTCGGAGGTCTATCTCGGTCCCACGCTGGGCGGCGGCATCGAGAACTGGTTCGCGTATGTCCTCGCGCTCATCTTCCTGCTGTTCCGCCCCGAAGGCCTGTTCGGCGAGCGGCACATAGATAGGGTGTGACGCCGTGATCTACCGCGAAGCCGGCCAGTTCAAGACGACCTACGCGTCGGACCAGCAGCTTTTCCCGATCCTGCAGGACCGCGTGTTCGTGATCGGCTTCCTCGTGTTCGCGTTCGGCGTGATGCCGTTCATCGGCACGGAGTACCTCTTCCGCGCGATCCTCGTGCCGTTCCTCATCCTCTCGCTCGCGGCGATCGGCTTGAACATCCTCGTCGGGTACTGCGGCCAGGTATCGCTCGGCACGGGGGCCTTCATGGCGGTGGGCGCGTATGCCGCCTACAACCTAGCCATCCGCGTGCCGGACCTGAACCTCATCGTGGTGTTCCTGCTCTCGGGGGTTTTCTCCTCGCTGGTGGGCGTGCTGTTCGGGTTCCCCAGCCTTCGCATCAAGGGCTTCTACCTCGCGGTGGCCACGCTCGCGGCGCAGTTCTTCATCGACTGGTTGTTCGCGCGCGTGAAGTGGTTCACCAACGACTCGTCGTCGGGGAGCGTTTCGGCGCCGCCCCTCGAGATCTTCGGGCGCGTGTTCGATTCGCCGGAGGAGAAGTACCTGCTGGTGCTCGCGTTCGTGTGCGTCTTCGCGCTCATCGCGAGGAACCTCACGCGCGGGGCGATCGGCCGCTCGTGGATGGCCACGCGCGACATGGACGTCGCGGCCGAGGTGATCGGCATCCGCCCGATGGCGGCCAAGCTCTCGGCCTTCGCGGTGAGCTCCTTTTTCGTCGGCGTGGCCGGCGCGCTGTGGGCGTTCGTGTACCTGGGCTCCTGGGAGCCGCTCGCCTTCGACGTGAACCGGTCGTTCCAGCTGCTCTTCATGATCATCATCGGCGGGCTGGGGTCGATCCTTGGATCGTTCCTCGGCGCTGCGTTCATCGTGATCCTGCCGCTGGTGCTGAACCAGCTGCCGCGTGCGCTCGGCGTCTCGCTGTCCACGGAGATGGTCTCGCACATCGAGATCATGGTCTTTGGCGCCTTGATCGTGATCTTCCTCATCGCCGAGCCCCGCGGCCTCGCACGCCTGTGGGCCGTCGGCAAGGAAAAGCTTCGCCTGTGGCCGTTTCCGCATTGATGTCCGTCCGTCTCGTACAACGAAGGAGGAGAACATGAAAACAGAACTGCGCATGAAGGTCGCCGCTGCCGCGATGGCCGTGGCGGGAGTGTTGGGCGTGGCGGTGGACTCCGCCGCGCAATCGGCGAACGAGATCTTCGTTCCCGTGCTCGTCTACCGTACCGGCGCGTACGCCCCCAACGGGGTGCCCTGGGCCGACGGCTTCGTCGACTACTTGAAGCTCGTGAACGCGCGCGACGGCGGCGTGAACGGGATCAAGATCGCCTACGAGGAATGCGAAACGGGCTACGCGACCGACCGCGGCGTCGAGTGCTACGAGCGCCTGAAGAGCAAGAAGCCGGTGGCCTTCAGCCCGTTGTCCACGGGCATCTCCTACGCGCTGATCGACAAGGTGCCGCAGGACAAGATCGTCCTGATCACCGCCGGCTACGGCCGCGCCGATTCGGTCGACGGCGGCGATTTCAAGTACGTCTTCCCGATGCTGGGCACGTACTGGGACGCGGCCGACATTCTCGTCCAGCACGTGAAGAAGAAGGGCAACTTGAAGGGCAAGAAGATCGCGCTCGTCTACCACGACTCGCCGTACGGCAAGGAGCCGATCCCGGTGCTCGAGGCGCTGTCGAAGATCGAGGGCTTCGAGCTCATCAAGCTCCCGGTCACGCACCCCGGCGTGGAGCAGAAGGCGACGTGGCTGCAGGTTCGCCAGCAGCGCCCGGACTACGTGTTCCTGTGGGGTTGGGGTGTCATGAACTCCACCTCCATCAAGGAGGCGATCGCGGTGTCCTATCCGCGCCTGCAGATGTACGGGGTGTGGTGGTCCGCTGCGGAGCCGGATGTCCTGCCCGCCGAAGCGGCCGCGAAGGGCTACAACGGCCTCGCGCTCGGCCACTCGGCGGAAAAGGACGCGCCGATCCACAAGGACATGGCCAAGTATCTCTACGAGAAGGGGCAGGGCACCGCGAAGAGCAAGGACGAGGTGGGTAGCGTCCTCTACAACCGCGGCATGCTCTCGGCGATGCTCACGATCGAATCGATCCGCGCCGCGCAGGGCAAGTACGGCAAGCGCGTCGTCACGGGCGAGGAAGTGCAGTGGGGTGCGGAGCACCTGAACCTCGACGCGGCGCGCATCAAGGCGCTGGGCGTGGAGGGCATGATGCAGCCGCTCAAGACCTCGTGCGCGGATCACGCCGGCGTCCACAAGGCGCGTGTGCACACGTGGGACGGCAGCCAGTGGAGCTACACGTCGGACTGGTACGAATCGAACTCGAAAGTGCTGGCGCCGATCATCAAGGCCTCGGCCGACAGGTACGCTGCCGAGAAGAAGTTCGAGAAACGCGACTGCTCGAAGGAGAAGTAGGAGCTTGAACGCGCTGGCGAAACCGCTGCTGGACGTCAACGGCATCGAGGTGATCTACAACCACGTGATCCTCGTGCTGAAGGGCGTCTCGCTCACCGTTCCGGAGGGCGGCATCGTCGCCCTCCTGGGCGGCAACGGCGCGGGCAAGACGACGACGCTGAAGGCGGTTTCCAACCTGCTGAAGAGCGAGCGGGGCGAGGTGACCAAGGGCTCCATCCACTTCCGCGGCGAGCGCGTGGACGAGATGAGCCCTTCGGACCTCGTGAAGCGGGGCGTGATCCAGGTGATGGAAGGGCGGCGCTGCTTTGGCCACCTCACGGTCGAGGAGAACCTGCTGACGGGGGCGTATACCCGAAAGGTCTCCCGCTCCGAGATCCAGCTCGACCTGGAGAAGGTCTACGGATTCTTCCCGCGGCTCAAGCAACGCCGCACCTCGATGGCCGGCTTCACCTCCGGCGGCGAGCAGCAGATGACGGCGATCGGCCGGGCGCTGATGGGCAAGCCGTCGATGATCCTGCTGGACGAGCCCTCGATGGGGCTCGCTCCGCAGATCGTCGAGGAGATCTTCGAGATCGTGAAGAACCTGAACGCCACGGAGCGCGTGAGCTTCCTCCTGGCGGAGCAGAACACGATGGTGGCGCTGCGCTTCGCGGACTTCGGCTACATCCTCGAGAACGGGCGCGTGGTGATGGAAGGCACGGCGGACCACCTTGCGGAGAACGAGGATGTGAAGGAGTTCTACCTCGGAATTTCTTCGGGGGCGCGACGGAGCTTTCGCGAGACCAAACACTATCGGCGCCGGAAGCGCTGGCTCGCTTAGAAGACCAAGGCGAAAGGCGTTGTCCGCGGATAAACACGGATAAACACGGATGAACGCGGAACATTTTGATGATCTGGAAACTCGGGCATCGGAACTGAGAGAGAAGCAACTTCTCGATCGGCTGCCCGCGCAGATCGAACACGCCAGGACATCGACCTCCTTCTATAAGCAGCTTTTTGCGGCGGTCGATCCGAAGACGGTGAACAGTCGCGCGGCATTGGCGAAGCTTCCCGTGACGAGGAAGTCGGAGCTGGTCGAGCAGCAGAAACGCGAGCGTCCGTTTGGCGGCCTCAATGCGACGAAGCCGGGCGGCCTCGCGCGGATCTTCATGTCACCCGGGCCGATCTACGATCCGGAAGGCCGCGGCGTCGACTATTGGCACACGGCGCGCTCGCTCTTCGCGGCGGGGTTTCGTGCCGGCGACGTGGCCATCAATTGTTTCTCCTATCACCTGTCGCCCGCGGCGAGCATGTTCGAGACGGGGCTGCACAAGCTCGAGTGCGCGGTGATTCCCGGTGGCGTCGGGCAGACCGAGCTGCAGTGCCGCGCGATTGCGGACCTGCAGCCTTCGGGCTACGTGGGCACGCCGTCGTTCCTGAAGATCCTCATCGAGAAGGCGGACGAGCTCTCGCTCGACGTGTCGTCGATCAAGCGCGCGGTCGTGTCGGGTGAGGCGTTCCTGCCGCCGGTGAAGGAGTTCCTGCGCGCGCGGGGCATCGCGGCCTTCCAGGCGTACGGCACCGCGGACCTCGGCATCGTCGCGTACGAGTCGCCGGCGCACGAGGGACTGGTCTGCGAAGAGGAGATCGTGGTGGAGATCGTGCGGCCGGGCACGGGCGACCCGGTGCCCGACGGCGAGGTGGGCGAGGTCGTCGTCACGTCCTTCAGCCCCGACTACCCGCTCATCCGCTTCGCAACCGGTGACCTGTCGGCCGTGCTCGCGGGTGCGAGCCCGTGCGGCCGCACCAACCTGCGCATCAAGGGCTGGATGGGACGCGCCGACCAGACGACCAAGGTGCGCGGACTCTTCGTGCATCCGCACCAGGTCGCGGAGGTGCTGAAGCGCCACGCGCTCGGCAAGGCACGGCTCACCGTCGAGAACGAAGGCGGCGAGGACCGCATGACGCTCTCGGTCGAGCGCGCGGCCGATGCCGGCGTCGCGACCGCAGTCGAGGCCTCGCTGAAGGAGATCACGAAGCTGCGCGGCGAGGTGAAGTTCGCCGCCGCGGGCTCGCTGCCCAACGACGGCAAGGTGATCGAGGACCTGCGGAAGTACTGAACAAATGGGGTCTGACCCTATTTGTTCAGTCGTCGGAGCCCGAGAGGCGCGGGAAGGCGACGACGTGGTCCACGTCGAGCTTCACGCCGATGCGCTCGCCGATCGCGTGGTTGTGGTGCGAGGGCACCAGCGAGAGGACCTGCTTGCCGTCGTCCAGGCGCAGCGTGTAGAGGAACTCGGCGCCGCGGAAGGCCTTCTTCAGGACTTCGCCCTTCACCGGGCTCTCGTCGTCGTGCAGCACGTCGTCCGGCCGCAGGAGCTGCGAGACGGGCTGGCCGTCGACCTCGCTGTCCACCAGCACGCCCTCGCCGACGAAGTCCGCGACGAAGCGCGTCGCCGGCCGGTGATAGAGGTTGTACGCGGTGTCCCATTGCTCGACGCGGCCGCGGCGCATGACGCCGACCGCATCGGCCATCGCGAAGGCCTCGTGCTGGTCGTGCGTGACCAGGAGCGCCGTCATGCCCTGGGCCTTGAGGATCGAGCGCACCTCGAGCGAGAGGCGCTCGCGGAGATCGACGTCGAGGTTGGAGAAGGGCTCGTCCAGCAACAACAGCTGCGGACGCGGGGCAAGGGCGCGCGCGAGTGCCACGCGTTGCTTCTGGCCGCCGGAAAGCTCATGCGGATAGCGCGTCGCCCACGCTTCGAGTCCGATCGCCGCGAGCAGCTCGCGCACGCGCTCGGCCCGCGAAGCCTTGGCCGCGCCGCGCAAGCCGAATGCGACGTTGCCCTCGACGGTGAGGTGCGGGAAGAGCGCGTAGTCCTGGAAGACGACGCCCACGCGGCGCGTCTCCGGCGCCTGCGTCATGCCCGGGCGGCTCACGACGGCGCCGTGCAGGCGGATCTCGCCGGCGTCGATCGCCTCCAGCCCGGCGACGCATCGCAGCACGGTCGTCTTGCCGCAGCCGCTCGGCCCGAGCAGGCAGCCGATCTCGCCGTCCTCGAGCCGCAGCGTGAAGCCGTCGGCGACAGGTCCTGAACCGGGGTACGAGAAGGAGATCGACTCGACGTCGAGCGCGAACGGCATGCGTCGATTCTATAACGTGAATTGACTAATGAGAACAATTCGCATTATTCTCGACGTCCGCTTTCCCACCCGTCCGAAAACTCCAAGCCCATGAAAAAGCTCGCGATTTCCCTCCTTGCCCTGATGGCCGCCGGGCCCGTTGCAAGCCAGGAGAAAGTTCTCAACCTTTACTCGTCGCGCCACTACCAGACCGACGAAGCGCTCTACGAGAACTTCACGAAGCAGACCGGCATCAAGATCAACCGCATCGAAGCGGGCGAGGACGCGCTGCTCGAGCGCCTGAAGAACGAAGGCACGCGCAGCCCCGCGGACGTGTTCGTCACGGTCGACGCGGGCCGCCTGTGGAGAGCCGAGCAGATGGGCCTGCTCGCCCCGGTGAAATCGAAGGTGCTGGACGAGCGCATCCCGGCGTCGCTCCGCCATCCCGACGGCCTGTGGTTCGCGTTCTCGGTGCGCGCGCGCCCGATCTTCTACGCCAAGGGCATGGTCGACACGAAGGACATCCAGAACTACGAAGACCTCGCGAGCCCGAAGCTGAAGGGCAAGGTCTGCATGCGCTCCAGCTCGAACATGTACAACCTCTCGCTCATGGGCTCGATGATCGCCAACGACGGCGCGGACAAGAGCGAGCAGTGGGCCAAGGGCGTCGTCGCGAACTTCGCGCGCGACCCGAAGGGCGGCGACACCGACCAGCTGAAGGCGGTGGCCGCGGGCGAGTGCGCCGTGACGGTCTCCAACACGTATTACTACGTGCGCCTGCTCAAATCGACCAAGCCCGACGAGAAGGCCGTGGCCGAGCGCGTGGGCGTGATCTTCCCGAACCAGTCCAATCGCGGCACGCACGTGAACATCTCGGGCGCCGGCATGCTGAGGAGCGCGCCGCATCCGGAAGCCGCCGTGCAGTTCCTCGAGTACCTCTCGAGCCCCGAGGCCCAGGCGTACTTCGCCAACGGCAACAACGAGTTCCCGGTCGTGGGCACCGTGAAGGACAACAAGGAGCTGGCCGCGCTGCCGGCGTTCAAGAAGGACAGCCTCAACGTGTCGATGCTCGGCCGCAACCAGGCGGCAGCGCAGCAGGCCTACGACAAGGCCGGCTGGAAGTAACGCGGGTCGTGAAGCATCCGTGATGGACGTAACGATCGGTAAGGAAGGCGGCACGGTTCGCCGTCATGATCGTCGCGTCCATCCACGGAGGCTGAAGGCATGAAGAGAGTTTGGGTTTCGCTCGCGGTCCTGGCGCTCGCGGGCTGCGCCGCCGACACGGCGAGCACCGGCAGCGGGGCGAAGGAAGAGACCACCTACCGGACGGGGAGCAACATCCCCAGCAAGTCCACGCGCGATCCGTCGTCCACCACGGTGAGCAAGGAAGACTACGAGCGCGACCGCGATCGCGCCCCGCCGCCCGTGAACCCGCAATCGGGCGGCCGCACGCGCTAGGCCTGCACGGCGCGGGTCGGGAACGCTCCGCGCGCCTTCTCCTCGCGCCGCACCAGCCGGCGCGACGCAAGCACCAGCGGCACCAATCCCACCGCCACGATCGCGAGCGACGCCGTCGATGCCTCGGCGAGCCGCTCGTCGGCCGCGAGGTTGTAGGCCTGCACCGCCAGCGTGTCGAAGTTGAACGGCCGCATCACGAAAGTCGCCGGCAGCTCCTTCATCACGTCCACGAAGACCAGCAGCGCCGCCGTGACGAGCGAGGAACGCAGGATCGGCGCGTGCACGCGGGCCAGCGTCTCGGAAGCGCCCAGTCCCAGCGAGCGCGCGGCGTCCTCCATGCTCGGCGTTACTTGCGCCAAGCCCGCCTCGACCGTCTGCAGTGCGACCGCGAGGAAGCGGATGAGGTACGCGTAGACCAGCGCCACGATCCCGCCGGTGAAGAGCAGGCCCATCGACCAGCCGAACGTGGCCTGCGCCGCATCCGCGATGAAGTTGTCGAGGCGTGCCGCGGGAATCAGCACGCCGATCGCGATCACCGCTCCCGGGATGGCATAGCCCAGGCCGGCAACGCGGTTCACGAACGCGCTCACGGGGCTGCGCGTGATGCGCGCGGCGTAGGCGAGGAAGAGCGCCAGCGCGACCGCGGCCGCCGCCGTCACCGCGGCGAGCGTCACGCTGTTCACGGCCAGCCGCGCGAAGCGCTCGCCGAAAGCCTGGTCGCCGCCCCCGAGGCTCATCTTCACGAGCAGCAACGCCGGCAGCAGGAAGCCCACCGCCAGCGGCAGCCCGCAGGCCACGCTCGCGGCGGCGGCGCGCCATCCGCGCAGCAGCACGCGTTCGCGCCGCCCGGTTCCGGCGAGCTCGTGGAAGCGCGCGCGCTGCCGCGCCCAGCGCTCGAGCGCCACGATCGCGAAGACGAACGCGAGCAGGATCGCGGCCAGCTTCGCGGCCGAGGCCGGTTCTCCCATCGACAGCCACGCGCGGAAGATGCCGGTCGTGAACGTCTGCACGCCGAAGTACGACACGGTGCCGAAATCCGCGAGCGTCTCCATCAACGCGAGCGACGCTCCCGCCGCGATCGCCGGGCGCGCCATCGGCAGGCTCACGCGGAAGAACGTCGACCACGCGGAGAGCCCGAGCGTGCGGCCCGCCTCGGCGAGGCTCGGCGACTGCTCGATGAACGCGACGCGCGCCAGCAGGTACACGTAGGGATAGAGCACGCACACGAACATGGCGATCGCACCGCCCAGCGAGCGCACATCCGGAAAAAAGTAGTCGCCGGCGCTCCATCCGAACGTCGTGCGGAGCATCGTTTGCACGGGCCCCGCGAACTGCAGGAAGTCCGTGTACGCGTACGCCATCACATAAGCGGGCATGGCGAGCGGCAGGAGCAGGGCCCATTCAAGGATGCGCCGCCCCGGGAATTCGCAGGCCGCGACGAGCCACGCACTCGCGACGCCGACGACGACCACGCCGACCAGCACGCCGGCCAGGAGTGCCAGCGTGGTGCGAACGTAACGGGGCAGGACGGTCGAAGCGAGGTGCGTCCAGGCCTCGCCGCCCGGCGTAAACAGGTTCATCGCGACGACGCCGATCGGAAGCGCGAGCAGGGCGCCGATCGCCAGCGCGGCAACGGTCCAGCGGCGGTGGGGGTGGGACAACAGGCCGGGAGGCATGGCGAAGTGTACCGTGCACCCCCCAAAGGTCCAATGAAAACAGCCTGTTGCGGCCATTGTTGCGGAGGCGTGACCGATCCCTTTTTTGTAGGGATTTTCCTGTTTGATAACGGGGGTCCCGTGGGCTAAACTAGCCGGCTTTTCGGACCCCGCGAACAGCGCGGGTCAATCGAGTCAGAAGCGCGAAACAAAAGCGAGGCGAAATGGCCAGCAAGACCAAGATTCCGACCGAGGCAGAAGTCCTCAAGATGCCCAAGGCGGACTACATGAACGCGGCGCAGCTCAAGTTCTTCCGCGAGAAGTTGATCGAGCTCCAGACCCAGATGCGCGAGAACGCCGGTGCCACCACCGAGCACCTTCGCGAGCTTTCCTTCGCACCCGATCCCGCCGACCGCGCCACGCTCGAGGAAGAGCACGCGCTCGAGCTTCGCACCCGTGACCGCGAGCGCAAGCTCCTGAAGAAGATCGACCAGGCCCTGGGCCGCATCGACGACGGCAGCTACGGCTACTGCGAGGAGACGGGCGAGCCCATCGGCCTGCCGCGCCTGATCGCGCGTCCGACGGCCACGCTCACCATCGAGGCGCAGGAACGCCGCGAGATGAAGCAGAAGCTCTACGGCGAGTGACGCGACCCATCGCGATTCGCATGTAGGAACAAAAGGCGCCGCAAGGCGCCTTTTTTATTTTGGGGAATTTCCGGTGCCTATAATGGTTGACAGCATCGAGAATCCAAACCGAGGAGACCCCGTGCGCGACCCCGACTTCATCAACTTCCAGCCTACGAAATTCAACCGCAGGGAATTCGTCATGACCACGCTCGCCACCGGCTTCGCCGCCGCCGTGCAGCCCGTGTCCGCCCAGACGCAGATCACCACCGACACCGCGGGCCTCACCGCCGGCGAGGTGAAAATCCCCGCGAAGGGTGGGGACATGCCGGCCTACCGCGCCATGCCCGCCAACGGGAAGAATTTGCCGACGGTCCTCGTGGTGCAGGAGATCTTCGGCGTGCACGAGCACATCAAGGACGTGTGCCGCCGCTTCGCGAAGCTGGGATACCTCGCGATCGCGCCGGAGCTCTATGCGCGCCAGGGCGACGTCGCGGGCAAGGGCATGGACGACATCCGCAAGGTCGTGGCGCAGGTGCCCGACGCGCAGGTGATGGGCGATCTCGACGATTCCGCCGCCTGGGCCGCGAAGAACGGCGGAGACCCGAACAAGCTCGCGATCACCGGCTTCTGCTGGGGCGGGCGCATCACGTGGCTCTACGCCGCGCATAACCCGAAGTTGAAGGCCGGCGTCGCCTGGTACGGCCGCGTCGAGGGCGCGGGCACTGAGCTGCAGCCGAAGAACCCGATGGATGTCGTCACCTCCATCAACGCTCCGGTGCTCGGCCTCTACGGCGGGCAGGACGCGGGCATTCCGGTCGAAGGCGTCATGAAGTTCAAGGCCGCCCTGGCCGCGGCCGGCAAGAAGGCGGAGTTCGTCGTGTATCCCGATTCCCCCCACGCCTTCCACGCCGACTATCGCCCGTCGTATCGCGAGAAGGATGCGAAGGACGGCTGGTCGAAGCTGCTCGCGTGGTTCAAGCAGAACGGCGTGGCCTGACACGAAAGAGATCGGCAGCCACCTCTCGCGGGAGATGTCCCGCCAGCTCGGGCAGGTGCTGGCGGGAAGGGAGCTCGCGATCGTCTTCCAGCCGATCTTCGGCTTCCGCGAGGGAGCGATCGTCGGTCACGAGGCGCTGGTGCGCGGCCCGGAAGGCTCGCTGGTGGAGTCCCCGGGCGACCTCTTCGCCGCGGCCACCGCCGAGGGCCGCAGCGTCGAGCTCAACATCGTCTGCATCCAGGAAGTGCTGCGCGCCTTCTCGCGCAAAGCGCTTCCCGGGTTGCTCTTCCTCAACGCGTCGCCGCAACTGATCGAGCGCTCCGGCTTCATCCAGGAGCGGGCGCGCCGGTTCATGAGCTCGCTCGGACTCGAACCGGAGCGGGTCGTGATCGAGCTCACCGAGGACTATCCGGCCTCGGACTTCCGCCAGGTGCGCGAGGCCCTGCAGCTCTATCGCGCGATGGGCCTTCGCGTCGCGATCGATGACCTCGGCGAGGGTTTCGCGAGCCTGCGCCTCTGGTCGGAGCTGAAGCCCGAGTTCGTCAAGGCCGACAAGCACTTCGTCTCCGGCGTCGCGCGCGATCCGGTGAAGGCGCAGTTCCTGCGCGCCATCCAGCAGATTGCGGAGCACTGCGGTGCCCAGGTCATTGCCGAGGGCATCGAGGGCAGCGAGGACTTCCGCGTCGTGAAGGACATCGGCATCGCGTGCGCTCAGGGCTACTTCATCGGCCGCCCCTCGGCGGATCCGACGAGCGAGATGGAGCCGGAGCTCGCGCGCGCGAGCATCGACCCGCGCATCCCGGTGGTGCCCTCGGCGCGATTCCAGGCGCAGTCGGAGGTGACGGCGGAGCGCTTCCTGTTCGCGGTCGATGCGGAGGCGCCTTCGCGGCCGCTCGGCGCGCTGCTCGATCGCTTCGCTGCGTCACCGCATCTCAGCGCAATCCCGGTGCTGGGAAACGAGGGAATCCAGGGCGTGGTCTCGAGCAGCTGGCTGGTGCACGCGGGCGTCACCGACGGCGATCGGCTTCGCGCGCGCCCGTGCTCGGACTTCATGGACCCCGCGCCGATCCGCGTCGAGGGCGATCTCGAACTCGCGGCGCTGGCGGCGATCCTCGTCGAATCCGACGCGCAGCGCTTCTCCGACGGCTTCATCGTCACCACGCGCGGGCGCTATCGCGGCATGGGCCGCGGGCAGGACGTGATGCGCGCCCTCCAGGAGGCCCAGGTCCTCGCCGCGCGCTACACGAGCCCGCTCACGCTGTTGCCCGGGCAGGTGCCGATCAACGCGCACGCCGAGCGCCTCCTCGCGAAGGAGGTGCCGTTCGTCGCGTGGTTCGTCGAGATCGACCGCATGCGCGGGCTGAACGATGGCTCGGGCTTCACGCAGGGCGATGCGCTGATCCACGCGGTGGCGCGCGCACTCGAGGCAGCCTGCGAGCGCGGGCTGGATTTCGTCGGCCACGTCGCGGGCGGGCGATTCGTCGTGCTCATGCAAAGCCTCGATTGGCGCACGCGGGCCGAGCGCGTCCTGTCCCAATTTCCCGCGCTAGTGGCCGCGCAGGCTTCGGCCGAGGTCGTGGACCGCGGCTACTTCGTCCTCCACGGCCGCGACGGGCGCGAGCAGGTGCGGCCGCTGCCCAAGCTCGCCATCGGCTTGCTGCCGGTGCTCCCGGGTCTCTTCGAGTCGCGCCACGACGTGCTGCTGACCGCCAAGCTCGCGACGCGCGCGGCTCTCATGCAGACCTCGAGCGCGATCCACATCGACGAACGGCACGCCAACGCCTATCCCGCCTCGGTGCTGCTCTCCGGCGACGGGAATTAATGGGGGTCAGACTCCCATTTCGAAATGGGAGTCTGACCCCAATTAATTTCGTTGCCAGGCCTGCCAGCGTTCCTTGCCCGCGAAGACGTCGATGGAATCCGGAACGTCCGAGTCCTCGACGCGCACGAACGCGTGGCCGATGAGGTCCTGCAGCTCATCCCGAGACGCGAGCGGGAAGGGCGGGCCGCGCTCCTTGCCCGGCTCGACATAGAAATAGCCCGTGAGGAAACCGCCGCGCGGCACGATCTCGCCGACGCGGGCGGCCCACAGGCGCCAGAGGCTCCGCGGCAGCGCGCAGAGGAAGGCGCGCTCGTAGACCAATGCGTAGGGCCCGGCGACGCTCTCGCCGAAGAAGTCCGCCAGCCGCGCCTTGCTGGCGCAGGGGCCCAGCACCGGTTGCGCCGCCTCGAGGGCCGCCGCGCTGAAGTCGATGCCGTCCACGTCCCAGCCCGCTTCGCAGAACGCGCGCACGTCGTGGCCCGAGCCACAGCCGGGAACGAGGACGCGTCCGGGGGCGGGCGTCGACGCAATGAGCTCCCGGAGCTGCCGCGGCACCTGGCCCGCATCCCACGGCGTGAACGACTCGCGGTAGCGAACGTCCCAGAAAGCCGCGCCGGCGGGATCGAGTTTCGGGAACTTGGGATCCATGCCGGAATGGTACGATGCCCACCGACATGAGAGTCGCACTGGTTGCCTTCCTCGCGCTGCTGCTCGGCGGCTGCGAACCCCCGAAAACCCCCGAATCGAAGCTTGCGCTGACGGCCTGCCGCCTGCCGGGCGTGGAGACGGAGGCGCGCTGCGCCACGCTCGACGCGTGGGAAGACCGGGCCTCGAAAACGGGCCGGCGCATCAAGGTGAAGGTCGCGGTCGTTCCGGCCAAGCTGCGCGCGAAGGAGCCCGATCCGATCGTCGTCTTCGCGGGCGGCCCGGGGCAGGGCGCCATCGCGCTCGCCGCGCAGGTGCTGCCGCTCTTCGCGAAGCTGAACGATTCGCGCGACATCGTCTTCATCGACCAGCGCGGCACCGGCAGCTCCAATCCGCTCGACTGCAGCGGCGACCAACCGGTCCAGGCGCTGTTCGAAGACTCCATCCCCTCGAAGCTGGTGAAGGAGTGCCTCGACAAGCTCGACGCCGACCCGCGCCAATACACGACGACCGTCGCGATGGCCGACTTCGACGAGATCCGCGACGGCCTCGGCTACGCGAAGCTGAACCTCTGGGGCGGCTCGTACGGCACGCGAGCCGCGCTCGAATACCTGCGGCGCTATCCCGATCACGTCCGCACGATCTCGCTCGACGGCGTGGCGCCGGCGACGATGAAGCTGCCGCTGTCGTTCGTCGCCGATGGCGACGCGGCGCTCGAGCGGCTGCTCAACTCGTGCGTCACGGACGCGCTCTGCGCGAGCTCGTACCCGAAGCTTCGCGAGACGCTCTCGGCCCTGCGCTCGAGCCTTGCGCGCCGGCCCGTGCGCGCCGCGATCTCGGATCCGCTGACCGGCGACTACGAGACCGTCACGGTGACCGAGAACGTGCTGCTCTCCGGCCTCTTCCGCCCGCTCTACCTGCCGGAGCTGGCGAGCCTGCTGCCGTTCGCCATCACCGCCGCCTCGCGCGGCGACTTCAATCCGCTCCTCGCGCAGAACTTCGAGCTCGCCGACGAGATGAGCGAGAACTTCTCGCTCGGCATGCACCTCTCCGTGATTTGCGCCGAGGACGTGCCGCGCATCTCGCCCGCGGACCTCGCGGGGCTGTCGAAGTCCTTCTTCGGCCGCGCGCTGGTGGACGACTTCATGCGCGCCTGCGCGATCTGGCCCAAGGGAACCGTGCCGGCCGACTACTACGAGCCGGTCAGGGCGAACGTACCCGCGCTGATCCTTTCCGGCGGCATCGATCCGGCCACGCCACCACGCCACGGCGAGCTCGTCGCTTCGTGGCTGCCGAAGTCGAAGCATTTCGTCGCCACGAACCTCGCGCACGGCGTGAGCCTGCATGGCTGCGCGCCCAAGCTGCTCGAGGGATTCATCCGCAAGGGCGATGCCGAGGGCCTCGACGGCAAGTGCCTCGAGCGCATTCCGCGTCCGCTCTTCCTCATGCCGCTGGGCGTGAAGCCGCCGGGAGCGCCGCTGTGATCCGTGTCGAGAACCTCTCGAAGCGCTTCGCCGAGATCGAGGCGGTGAAGGGCGTCACCTTCGAGGCGCCCGACGGGCGCATCACGGGGCTCCTGGGTCCGAACGGCGCGGGCAAGACCACGACGCTGCGCATGATCTCCACGCTGGTGCAGCCGACGACGGGCCGCGCGATGGTCGATGGCGTCGAGACCGGAACCGATCCGCTCGGAGTGCGCGCCAAGCTGGGACTCCTCTCGGATGCGCGCGGCCTCTACATGCGCCTCACCGCGCGCGAGAATATCGCGTACTACGGGCGGCTTCGCGGCATGACGTCGCCGGCGATCGCGAGCTCGATCGCGAAGCTCGCGCAGTGGCTCGACATGGAAGCGCTGCTCGACCGTCGCACCGACGGCTTCTCCCAGGGCGAGCGGATGAAGGTGGCCATCGCGCGCGCACTCGTCCATGACCCGCGCAACGTCGTCCTCGACGAGCCGACCAACGGGCTGGACGTGATGACGACGCGGTCGCTGCGCGAGGTGGTGCGGCGGCTGCGTGAAGAAGGAAAGTGCGTCCTCTTCTCCAGTCACGTCATGCAGGAGGTCTCGGCGCTGTGCGACGAGATCGTGATCCTTGCCCACGGAGCGGTGGTAGCCGTTGGCCCGCCCGAGGCGATCCGCGAAGCCAGCGGATGCACCAGCCTCGAAGACGCGTTCGTGAAGCTCGCCGGCGCCGAGGCGGCCGAGGCATGAACCGCACGCTCGTGGTCTACGCGAAGGAGCTGCGCGACGCGGTGCGCGACCGCAGGACGCTGCTGATGATCGTGTTCGTCTCGATCGTCACCGGCCCGCTGTCGATGCTGCTGATGGCGCAGTTCGTCTCCAGCCTCGACAAGAAGACCGAAGCCCGCAAGGTGCGCATGGTGGGGGAGGAGTTCGCCCCCCCGCTTGTCAACTACCTGAAGCGCGTGGACGTTGAAATCGAAAAGGCGCCTGCGGACTACGAGGCGCGCGTGAAGGAAGGCAGCCTCGATGCGGTCATCGTTATCCGGCCGGATTTCTACGAACGTTTCCTCGCGGGCGACGACAGCCCCGTCGAGCTCGTCTACGACGACTCGCGCGCCGAATCCCAGCCCTCCATCGCCCAGGCCGAAAGGCTCCTTCGAGGCTTCAACCGCGAAACGGGCACGCTCCGGCTCATCGCGCGGGGGGTAAGCCCCAATCTCATCGAGACGGTGAAGGTGGAGCACGTCAACACCGCCACCGCGAGGCAGAAAGGTGCGTTCCTGTTCTTCGTGATCCCGCTCTTCGCCATCCTGGCGCCGATCCTGGGCTCGCTCTCCATGTCGATCGACGCCACGGCCGGCGAGCGCGAGCGCGGGTCGCTGGAGCCGCTGCTCGGCAACCCGGTGCCCGCGCGCGAGATCGTGCTGGGCAAATGGCTCGCGGCCTGGACCGCGGGCTCCACCGTGGCGCTGCTCACGCTCGCGAGCTTCGTGTTCGCCGCGACGCTGCTCACCGGCAAGAAGCTCGCGACGCTCCTCCAGTTCGGCTGGCCCGAGCTCGCCATCTTCATGGCCTTCGTGATTCCGCTCGCGGGAGCCACCGCGGCCTTCCTCATGCTCGTGGCCACCTACGGCCGCTCGTTCCGCGAGGCGCAGACGTACACCAGCTACTTCGTGAGCCTGGTGTCCTTCGTGCCCGTGGCGGCGATGTTCGCCGGCCTCAAGGATTCCACGTGGCAGCTCGCCGTTCCCGTCCTCGGCCAGCAGATGATCTTCACGCGCGTGCTGCGCGGGGAAGCCATCGCGCCGCTGGACTGGCTGCTCACCGCGGGCGTGGCCCTGCTGGCGGCCGGGCTCTGCGTCGCGGCCATCTCCACGTTGATGTCGCGGGAGCGCATCGTCTTCGGGCGCTCGTGAGCACGCCGATCGCGATCGAGCGTTACTTCGGGCCCGGCGGCGAGCTCGAGCGCAGCGTCCCGGGCTTTCGCCAGCGTCCCCAGCAAGTGGAGTTCGCTCGCGCGGTGCTGCAGGCCATCGAACAGCGCGGCGTCCTCATCGCCGAGGCGGGCACGGGCACCGGCAAGACCTTCGCCTACCTCGTCCCCGCATTGCTCGCCGGGCAGAAGGTGATCGTCTCCACCGGCACGCGCACGCTCCAGGACCAGCTCTTCCACCGCGATCTCCCGAAAGTCCGTGCCGCGCTGGGCGTGCCGGTGGACCTGGCCCTGCTCAAGGGCCGCGCCAACTACGTGTGCATCCATCACCTCGGCATCGCGGCGGAGGAGGGCCAGTTCGGCTCGCGCGATGAAGCGGCGCACATCCACCGCATCAAGCGCTTCGCCAAGTCCACGATGACGGGCGACAAGTCGGAATGCCTCGATGTCCCCGAGACCTCGGGCGCCTGGGTCCGCGCGACCTCCACGCGCGAGAACTGCCTCGGCTCGGGCTGCGGCGATTACAAGGAATGCTTCGTGATGAAGGCCCGCAAGCGCGCCAGCGAGGCCGACGTCGTCGTCGTGAACCACCACTTGTTCTTCGCGGACGTGGTGCTGCGCGACGAAGGCATGGCCGACCTGCTGCCGAACGCGGACACGGTCGTGTTCGACGAGGCGCACCACCTCCCGGATCTCGCGCGCCTCTTCTTCGGCGAAGCGCTCGCCACCGCGCAGGCGGTCGAGCTCGCGCGCGACGCGAAGATCGCCGCCGCCGCGCACGCGAAGGAATCCCCCGCGCTCCAGGATGCGGCCACGGCCGTCGACCGCGCGGCAAAGGACGTGCGCATCTCGCTCGGCAAAGTGGCCGGGCGCACGCCGCTCGCGTCGCTGCGTAACCGCGCCGACTTCGACAAATCGCTCGATGCGCTGGGCGAGAAGCTCTCGGAGCTGGCCGTTGGCTTGAAGGCGCAGGAAGAGCGGGCCGAGGAGCTCAAGAACGCGCGCATCCGCGCCGAGACCTTCCGCGGCCGCATCCTCGAGTGGCGCGAGGCCGATGGCCGCGAGCGCGAGGAATCCGCGCCGGACGCCGTGCGCTGGATCGAGGCCTACGCCAACTCCGCCGTCCTCTACATCACGCCGCTCGACGTGGGCGCGATCTTCCGCGCGCAGGTGGAAGGCTCCAAGCGCGCGTGGATCTTCACCTCCGCCACGCTCTCCGTCGGCGGCGATTTCTCGCACTACCAGGCCGAGATGGGGCTCGGGCAGGCCGAGAGTGCCAGCTGGCCCAGCCCGTTCGACTACGAAGCGCAAGCGCTGCTCTACTCGCCGGAGAACATGCCCGACCCGAACTCGGAGGGTTACACCGATGCGGTGATCGAAGCGGCCTGGCCGGTGGTGCGCGCGAGCGGCGGCCATGCCTTCCTGCTCTTCACCAGCTTGCGCGCCATGGAGCGCGGCTGCGACCGGCTGAAGGCGAAGCTCGAGCAGGAGGGGCTGGAGTGGCCGGTGCTGCTGCAGGGCAGTGCCGCGAAGAACGAGCTCCTGGAGCGCTTCCGCATCTCGCCCAACGCCATCCTCGTGGGCTCGCAATCGTTCTGGGAGGGCGTGGACGTGAAGGGCGAGCAGCTCTCGGTCGTGGTGATCGACCGCCTGCCGTTCAACCCGCCGGATGATCCGGTGCTCGCCGCGTGCATCGACCGCATCAACCGCTCGGGCGGCAACGCGTTCATGGACTACCAGGTACCGAGGGCGGTGATCTCGCTCAAGCAGGGAGCGGGGCGGTTGATCCGCGACGAATCGGACCGCGGCGTGCTGATGATCTGCGATCCCCGCCTGACGGGGAAGCCCTACGGCCGGCGCATCTGGCGCGCATTGCCGCCGTTCAAGCGGACGCGCGCCATTGCGGACGTCGAGGCGTTCTTCAGTTCCGGTTCTGGGGCTGCTGGTACTGCGGCTGGATGAACTGCCAGCCTTCGGGGCACGACTGCACCTTCGGGAAATAGGATTTCGCCGACGCGCAGTAATTGAGGTACAGCGGGCCTTGCTGCGGCGCGCCCGGGCCCACGGCACCGCTCACATCCGCGGGCGGGCCCAAGTCGGTTGCCGGCGCCGCGGAGACTGCGCCGCTGTCGTACACCGGCGGTGCGTAATAGGCCGGGGCCGGATAACCGTAGCCGTAGGCACCGTAGTAGTACGGATAGCCCCAATAGTACGAGGCGCCCCAGAGGAACGGCGCCGCGGCGTAGAAGCCCCAGTACGGCCGGTAGTAGCCGCCGTAACCGTATCCGTAGCGTCCGCCGTAGTAGCCGCCGCGGTAATACCCGCCGCGATAGCCGCCGCCGTTCCAGCCGCCGTGGCCTCCGCCACCGCCGTGCCAGCCGCCGCCGCCACCACCGCCATGACCACCACCGCCGCCACCGCCGCCATGGCCACCGCCACCGCCGCCGCCACCACCGCCGCCTCCGCGTGCGGCTTCAGCCGGCGGGGGAGCGAACAGGGCCAGCGCGAGCGCTGTGGCGGAAATCAGGACGGCATTGATGATCTTCATGGTGTCTCCTTCCGGTTGCGAAGGACTTCCTCGAGTTTGTCGACCGCGGCTTCGGCACCGCGGTCCATCTTCACTGTACGGGCGAGGGCCTCGGCACGGATGCGGTGGGGTCCCTCGGCGAGCAGATCGCGCAGGTGCGACGCCACCCGCGCCGATCGAAAGCGTGTTGGCGAGCAAACGCGCGCCACACCCATCTGGTTGACACGATACGCGTTGTCCGGCTGGTCGTGGGCATGCGGCACGATCAACTGGGGCTTGCCCGCGCGTAGCGCCTGGCTCGTGGTGCCCATGCCCGCCTGGTGGACGATCACGGCCGATCGCGGGAAGAGCGCGGCATGCGGTGCGTAGTCGATGGCCATCACTCCTTCGGCCGGCGCGGGCGGCCGTTCGTTCCCCGGCAGGCGTCCTACAAGCAAAACACCCCGGCAGCCCACTTCGACGCACGCGGCGGCCGCTTCGCGGAAGAAATCCCCGGGAGCTCCGACGGCGGACGTGCCCAGGGTGAACGTGACCGGCGGCGGTCCCGCGTCGAGGAAATCCAGCAGCGGCTGCGGCATCGGGTCCGGACCGTTGTAGGACACGAACCCGGTGCGCACGACATTCACGGGCCAGTCCGGTTGCGGCTCGGCGAGCACCGTCGGAAAGAGCGCGAGCGTGCCCAGCGGCGAGAACTGCCCTTCGAACAATGGATGGCCCGCGTCGGGCAATCCGAGCCGATCGCGCAACCGGTCGACGGGCGCCATGCCATGCCGAGAGATCGCGCGCACCAGCGAGCGCAGGATGCCGCAGACGAAAGGCCCGCGCTCCTTCAGGAAGACGGCTCCGGGAATGCCGGGCAACACCGGGAAGTCGTAGCGCGAGAAGAACAAGATCGGGGCGAGCACCGTCGACACGAACGGAATGCCGAGCTTCCGCGCGACGAGCGGCGCGGCGAACGTGACGGGATGCGAGACGATGAGATCGGCTCCTCGCGCCGCGGCTTCCGTCGCCGCGTAGCTCTCCTCGATCGCCGGCGCCAGGAGCCCGCGCAGCAAGCGGTCGGGGCCGCGGCGCGCATCCAGCAGCCACTCGAACATCTGCCGGTCGCTGGGGTCGATGTCCGGCGGAACGGGATGGAAGCCGAGCCCGAGGCCCGTGACGAGCTCGCCGTAGAACGCGCAGGTGGCGACGGTGGCATCGTGGCCGCGGCGCTTCAGCTCGAGGGCCAGGCCCACGATGGGGAAGAGGTCCCCGTAGGAACCCCACGTCGTGAGGACGACGCGCGCCATCGGCGCGCCGCTACTTCTTGCCGATGACCAGCAGCACGACGCCGGCCGCGATCGCGCCGAGACCCGCCCATGTGGGAATGTTCACGGTCTCCTTCTCCTTCACCGACAGCTCGATGGGACCGAGCTTCGCGGAGTGCGTCTCCTTGGTGAAGCTGAAGCTGCCGTAGGCGAGGCCGATGCCGCCGGCCACGATGAGGAGGATTGCGACGATCTTGAGGGGGCTCATGAGGGGAGTCTAGCAGCCGTGCGCGCGCGTCAGTCGTGGTGGTCCGGTTCCATGAACAGGAACGCGACGTCCGGGAAACGCTCGCGGAACTTCGCCTCCACCGCGTTCACGTTGTCGATCAGCGCCGTGTCCGTGCCCGCCGGCTTCATCTTCACCTTCAGCGCGACCATCGCTTCCGGACCCATCTGCATCGAAAGAAAGTTGAGGACGCGATCGACCTGCGGCTGGGAAGACACGAAGTCGATCATCTCCTTCTTGATGCGATCGTCGACGCCCTGGCCCACGAGCATCTGCTTCACCTCGATGCCGACCAGGATCGCGACCACGATCAGCAGCACGCCGATCGCGATGCCGCCCAGCGCGTCCCACATCGGATCGCCCGTGACCCAGGTGGCAAGCACGGCGCAGAACGCCAGCACGAGGCCGAGGAGGGCGGCGAGATCCTCGCCGAAGATCACCACCAGCTCGGAGTTGCGCGAGGTGCGGAACCACCGCCACAGCGAGTCTTCGCCGCGGAGCTTGTTCACTTCCTTGATGCAGCCCCACATCGAGAAGCCCTCGGCGACGATGCCGAAGAGAAGCACGCCCAGGGCGAGCATCGGGTAGCCGAGCGGCTCGGGCTCGTGCAGCTTGTGCCAGCCCTCGTACGCCGAGAAGAGGCCGCCCACGCTGAAGAGCATGAGCGCCACGATGAAGGACCAGAAGTAGGTTTCCTTGCCGTACCCCAGCGGATAGTCGGACGTCGGCGGGCGCTTCGAGAGCTTGAGCCCGAGCAGCAGCAGGAGCTGGTTGCCGCAGTCCGCCGTCGAGTGCACCGCCTCGGCGAGCATCGAGCCCGAGTTGGTGACGAAGGCCGCGAAGTACTTCGAGATGGCGATCGCAAAGTTCGCGCCGAGCGCGTACAGGATCGCCTTGACCGGATTTGCACCGCCCGCCATCGGGCCTCCCCTTAAGGTCCGTGAAGGCTCCAGTCTGCCCGTTATTGCCGGCGTGCGCCCCTTTGTCGTGTCAGACCGCGGGGAGAACGATGCGCGCTTCGAGGCCGCCGCCCTCCCTCGGAAGCAGCTCGAGCTTGCCGCCGTGCATGACGGCGATGCGATCGGCGATCGCGAGCCCGAGGCCCGCGCCCGATTGGCCGCTCCTCGCCTCGTCGCGCCGCGTGAAGGGCTGCTTCAGGCGCTCCACCATCGCATCGGGAATGCCCGATCCGCGGTCGAGCACGCTCAACATGAAGCCGGTGTCGGAGCGCGAGGCGCGCACGACGACAGGACCCGCGCCGTGCTTCAACGCGTTGCCGACGAGATTGTCGATGGCGCGTTGCAGGGCAAGCGGACGAAGGCGCAGCGGTGGAAGCCCCGGTGTTGCTTCCACCTCGACCTGGCCGCCGAGCCTTTCGGCGCGGAGCTTGGCGCCGTTCGCGACTTCGGCGAGGTTCACGTTGGAGAGCGGCTCCGAGGCTTCGCCGCGTGCGAAGTCGATGAACTGGTCGATGATCGCGTTCATGTCCTCGATGTCGGAGACCATCGCGTGTTGCGTCTCCGGGGCGACGCCGAGCATCTCCGTTTCGAGGCGCAGGCGCGAGAGCGGCGTGCGCAGGTCGTGCGAGATGCCCGCGAGGAACGTGGCGCGGTCGCGCTCCTGCTTGCGCAGATCATCCTTCATCTGGTTCAGCGCGCGGGCCACGGCGCGTACTTCCGACGCGCCTTTCTCGGGGATGGGCTCGGGATCGCCGCCTCGCCCGATCGCCTCGGCCGCGCGGGCCATGCGTTGCAACGGGCGCGTGAGCCAGAGGCCGATCGAGAACGCCGCGAGCAGCGCGATCAGGATGCCGGCCACGCCCCAGCCGACCAGGGCGCCGACGGGATCGGTCTGCACGCGAGTGCGCGGGAAGGCGATCCAGTATTCGCGGCCGCCCGCCGGGAAGCGGATGAAGAAGAAGCGCCGCTCGGTCGGGCGCGTGTAGAGCTCCGACTCGGGCCCGAGGATCTGCTTCATGCGCTCGCGGAAGACGTTCACCGGCGGCACGTCGGGTGCGGGGGTGGCGCGCTCGTCGCCGCGCACCGGCGTGATGCGGATGCCGTCGCGCTCGGCGATCTTGGCGATGAACGTATCGTGCGACTGCGGCGGGATGGTCTCCATGGCCGCGCGGATCGTCTTCAAATGATTCACGAACGCGCCGATGCCGGCCACTTGCCGCGGGCGCGTCACGTTCTCGTGCAGCAGGTACATCGAAATGACCTGCGAGACGCCGAGCGCCACGACGACCACGGCGAGGATCCGCCAGATGATGGAGCCGGGAAACCTCATTTCTGCGGTGTTCCGTCGGGCACGAAGACGTAGCCGTAGCCCCAGACGGTCTGGAGGTAGCGGGGCTCCTTCGGATCCTCCTCGAGGAGCTTGCGCAGGCGGGAGACCTGGACGTCGATGGAGCGGTCGAAGCTCTCGTGCTCGCGGCCCCGTGCCAAGTCCATCAGCTTGTCGCGCGACATCGGCTCGCGCGCGTGCTCGACCAGCACCTTCAGCAGCGAGAACTCGCCCGTGGTGAGCGCGATGGGCGCGCCATCCTTGGCGAGCAGGCGCGTGGCGAGGTCGAGCGTGAACGGCCCGAACGCGACCGCCTTCGGCTCACCCGCGGGCGCGCCGGGCACCGGCGCCGGGCCCTGCCGGCGCAGCACGGCGTTGATGCGCGCGACCAGCTCGCGCGGGTTGAAGGGCTTGGCGAGGTAGTCGTCCGCACCCATCTCGAGGCCGACGATGCGATCGACATCGTCACCCTTGGCGGTGAGCATGATCACGGGCAGCGTGGCGCCGCCCGCGCGGAGGCGCCGGCAGATGGCCAGGCCATCCTCGCCCGGGAGCATGAGGTCCAGGACCATCAGGTCGTAGCGGACGCGCTGGAGCTGGCGGTCCATCGCGGGCGAGTCGGACACGGTGTCGGTGGCGAAGCCCTGCTCGGTGAGGTAGCGCTTGAGGAGGTCTCTCAGGCGCAGGTCGTCGTCGACCACCAGCACCTTCTGTCGTTGTGCGGTTTGCATGGATGCCATCGTAAGTGGGTGCGGGAGCGCCTCCGCGGTGCCTACTGTAAGCAATTGTTAGAAAGAGTGTCGGTTGCAATGTGCGCTTGCATTTCGTTACCTCCCCGCGGTCCACCGCTCACAGTTGAGCACCGTTGAACGCCTAAGCTTGCGGCCAACGCAGCCAAAGGGAGTTCCAGACGCACAACGCATTCACCATAGGAACCGACGACATCATGAACAAAGCCATTGCTCTTGCTGCAACCCTCGCTGCCACGCTGTCCTTCTCCGCCCTCGCGGGCGACCACGGCGGACGCGGCGATTCGCTGAAGAAAGCCGACGCCAACGGCGACGGCATGATCAGCCGCGACGAGGCGAAGGCCAACCCGCGCCTCGCCAAGAACTTCGACGCGATCGACGCCAACAAGGACGGCCAGATCAGCGCCGACGAAATGCGCGCCTTCCACGCCCAGCGCGCGGGCGAGCACTTCAAGAAGATGGACACGAACGGCGACGGCCAGATCAGCAAGGCCGAAGCCGCCAACGCGCCGCGCCTGGCCGGGCACTTCGACCAGATCGACACCAACAAGGACGGCCTGCTCTCGAAAGACGAGCTGGCGGCCGCCCGCGCTGCGCACGCCAAGAAGTAAAGCGTAGGATGGTCTCCATGCGCGCCTCGAAAACTCCTGTCCTTCGAGGCGCGCTTTTTTCTTTCCTGCTCCTCGTGGCATCCGCCGGCGCTTCCGCGCAGGCCATCGGCTACGAGGGCGCCCGCCATTTTCTGAACCGTGTCGGCTTCGGCGCCACCGATGCCGAGGTCCGCGATTTCGCGGCCCTCACCCGCACGCAGGCCGTCGACCGCGTGCTCTCCGGAGCGCGCCGCGAGGCCGCGCAACCCGCGCCCGCGTTCGTCGACACGCCGCCCATGCCGTTCTACAAGTACCGCGCTCTGAGTGCCGAGGACCGCATGCGCCAGCAGCGCCTCAACGTGGAGCAGGGCCTGCAGCTTCGCGAGTGGTGGCTGGCCGAGATGATAGGCACCCCGTCGCCGCTCACCGAGAAGATGACGCTCTTCTGGCACAACCACTTCGCCACCAGCCAGCAGAAGGTCCGCAACGCGCAATTGATGTATCGCCAGAACGTGCTGCTGCGCCGCGAGGCGCTCGGTAATTTCGGAGCGATGCTGCACGCCGTGGCCAAGGATCCGGCGATGCTGATCTATCTCGACAACGCCGGCAGCCGGAAGCTTGCGCCCAACGAGAACTTCGCACGCGAGGTGATGGAGCTCTTCACGCTCGGCGAGGGCCACGGTTATCGCGAGCAGGACATCAAGGAGGCAGCTCGTGCCTTCACCGGCTGGAGCCTTGATCGCGACACGCTCGAGTTCATGTTCCGCCCCGCATTCCACGACCGCGGCGAGAAGACCGTGCTCGGCAAGACCGGCCGCTTCGACGGCGACCAGGTGCTGGACATCCTGCTCGCCCGGCCCGAGACGGCGGAGTTCCTCGCCACCAAGCTGTGGAAGGAGTTCGTCTCCCCCACGCCCGACCCGCGCGAGGTGAAGCGGCTCGGCGCGGTGCTTCGCGATGCGCGCTATGAGGTGAAGCCGCTGATGCGCTCGATGCTCGCTTCGGACGCCTTCTGGGATCCGGCGCAGCGAGCGGCCCTGATCAAGTCGCCCGTCGAGCTCGTGGTCGGCACGCTCCGCACGTTCGAGATCCAGCCCGCAACGCTTCGGCCCGCGGTGCTTGCCTCCGCCTTCCTCGGCCAGAACCCGATGTCCCCGCCCAACGTGAAGGGCTGGCCCGGCGGCGAGGCGTGGATCAACTCCGCGACGCTGCTCGGCCGGAAGCAATGGATGGAGCGCATCTTCCGCGGGAGCGACACGATGGTGGAGTCCCCCACGATGCGTGCGGCTTCCGACTCGACGACGATGGCCGACACGAAGAAGGCCGTGCCGGATGCGGCCCAGGGCCTCGAGGCGCGCTACCGCCGCGCGATGGACCGCGGCATGCAGACCTACGCCTTCGACTGGGACCGCTGGTCGCGCAAGCTCGGCAAGGGCACGAAGGTCGAATCGCTCGTGCTCGCCACCGCCGCGGTCAACGCACCGCCCGAAGGCGCGGAAGGCGCGGAGCGCTTGCGTGCGCTCGTCAACGATCCGGCTTACCAGCTCAAATGAAGCGCCGCGATTTCCTCCGCCTCGCCGCCGCGCTCCCCCTGTCGGGAACGGTCGGCTCCGTCGCCTTCGCGGCTCCCGCAGGAGGCTCGCGCAACCTGCTGGTCCTGGTCGAGCTGAAGGGCGGCAACGACGCGCTCAACACCGTCGTGCCGTATGCGGATGGAACGTATCGGCGCCTGCGCTCGCGCATCGCCCTCGATCGCGACGCGGTGCTCAAGCTCACCGACACGGCCGCGCTGCATCCCTCGCTCGAGAAGCTCGTGCCGCTCTGGCAGGCGAAGCAGCTCGCGATCGTGCAGGGCGTGGGGTACCCGCAGCCCAACCTCTCGCATTTCCGCTCGATCGAGATCTGGGACACGGCCTCGAAGAGCGAGGAGTACCTCGACGAAGGCTGGCTCGCCCGCGCGTTCGCAAAATCTCCGTCGCCCGCGGCCTTCGCCGCCGACGGCGTCGTGGTGGGTGCGGCCGACATGGGACCGCTCACCGGAGCCGGGCGTGCCATCGCGCTCACGAATCCGGAGCAATTCCTGCGCAATGCCCGCCTCGCGCGGGACGAGGCGGCCGAGAGCCGCAATCCCTCGCTCGCGCATATCCTCCGCGTGGAGCGCGAGATCGTGCAGTCGGCCGAAAAGCTGAATGCGGGCCGCACGTTCCAGGCCGCGTTTCCCACCGGGGCCTTCGGCAACGCCATCCGCACGGCGGCCCAGCTCGCGGCCAACCCCTTCGGCATTGCCGTGATCCGCGTCACCCTGGGCGGCTTCGACACGCACGCGAACCAGCTCGGCACGCACGCGAACCTGCTGCGCCAGCTGGGCGAGGGGCTCGGGGCGCTGCGCGAGGCACTGGTCGAGATCGGCCGATGGGACACGACCGTGGTCGCCACCTATTCGGAGTTCGGCCGCCGCCCGGCGGAGAACCAGAGCGGCGGCACCGACCATGGCACCTCCAGCGTCCACCTCGTGATGGGCGGCAAGGTCCGCGGCGGGATGTACGGGACCCCGCCTCGGCTGGACCGCCTCGATGGCAACGGCAACCTGCCGTTCGCGGTGGATTTCCGCAGCTACTACGCGACCTTCCTGGACCGATGGTGGGGAATGGACCCGGCCGCGGTGCTCCAAGGCCGTTTCGATCTTCTTAATATATTGGTTTAGATATCGTTTGTAAGGCATTAAATAATAACGATATGTAGAAGGATTCCCGGCGCCGTATAATGGAGCCTGTCCCGCTCCCCGCCGTGCCGTGAACCTCCTTGCCGTAGAGACCTCCACTGAGTTGTGCTCCGCCGCCTTGTTGCGCGGCGAGGAGCTCTTCCTGGAGGAAGCCCTGGCCGAGAACCGCCATTCCGAGCTCCTGGTGCCCATGATCCGGCGCCTGCTCGAGCGCGCGCGCCTCACTCCCCAGGGCCTGGATGGCATCGGCTTCGGCCAGGGGCCGGGGTCCTTCACCGGCATCCGCATCGCCTGCGGCATCGCGCAGGGCATGGCCTTCGGCGCCGGCAAGCCCGTCGTGCCCGTGCCGTCGCTGCTGGCCCTGGCCGAGCAGGCGAACGAAGGGCGCGTCATCGTCGCCTTCGACGCGCGCATGGACGAGACCTATCTCGCCGCCTATGCGCGCAACGGCAACGACTGGAACGAAATCATCGCGCCGATGCTGGCCGACCGCGCCTCGCTTCCGCCGTTGCCGGGCCGTGCCTGGGTCGCGAGCGGCAGCGGCTTCGACCGCTTCGACTGGCTGCGCGAGCACTACCGCGATTCCATCGCGATGCGCATCGAGAACGACCTGCCGCGCGCCGGCGCCATCGCGCGCCTCGCCGCGCGCCGCCTCGCTCGGGGAATGGGCGTGCCGCCCGAGCGTGCCGCGCCCCTATACTTGCGCGACAAGGTCGCCCTCACGACCGAGGAAAGGCAGGCGAAGCGGTGAGCGCGGTCCCGATCCCCCAGATGCACTACCGGTCCATGCGCGCGGCGGACCTCCCGGTGGTGGCGAAGCTGGAGAAGGAGCTCTACGCCTTTCCGTGGAGCGCGGGCAATTTCCGCGACTCGCTCAGCGCCGGCTACGACTGCTGGACCGTCTGCCACGGCGAGACGGTGATCGGCTACGCGGTGCTGATGATCGCGCTGGACGAGGCGCACCTGCTCAACATCGCGATCGCCGAGAACTGGCAGAACCAGGGCGTGGGCCGCGCGTTCCTGCGCCACATGGTGGAAGTCGCGCGCAACGCCGCGTGCGGCATCGTCTACCTCGAGGTGCGGCCGTCCAACGTCGCGGCCCGCCACCTCTACCGCACGATGGGCTTCCAGCAGATCGCGATCCGCCCGAGCTACTACCCGACCACGCTGGGGCGCGAGGACGCATTGTTCCTCGGCCTCACCCTGTAGCCATGGACACGCGCTCGCTGAAGGAGCTGGAGCTCCTCGAGGTGGCCGGGCTCTACGGCCTGTCGACGGCCGCGCCCGCATCTCCCGCCGTCGCGCCCGCCAGTGCGGCGCCTCCGGCCGCTCGCGTTTCGCAATCGCCTGCGCCGGTATCGGCGCCCGCGGCCGTACCGACTTCCGCACCCGCCGCCGCATCCGTCCCGAGAGTGATCCCGGCCGACTGGAATGCCCTCCAGGCCGCCGTTCGCGAATGCACGGCGTGCGGGCTCTGCCGGCAGCGGAAGCAAACCGTCTTCGGCGTCGGCAATGAAGCCGCGCCCTGGCTCTTCGTGGGCGAAGGCCCGGGTGCCGAGGAAGACGAGCAGGGCGAGCCCTTCGTCGGCCAGGCGGGGAAGCTGCTCGACAACATGCTCGGCGCCCTCGGTCTCGCGCGCGGCCGCGAGGTCTACATCGCCAACGTCGTGAAGTGCCGCCCGCCCGGCAACCGCACCCCCACGCCGGAAGAGGCCGCGGCGTGCGCGCCTTTCCTCGATGCGCAGATCGACCACATCAAGCCCAGGCTGATCGTGGCGCTCGGCAAGACGGCGGCATCGCGCCTGCTCAACACCGAATCGAGCCTCGCCAGCCTTCGCGGCCGCGTGCACGCCTACCGCGGCACGCCGCTCATCGTCACGTACCATCCCGCTTACCTGCTGCGCACGCTCCCCGACAAGTCCAAGGCGTGGGAAGACCTCCTCTTCGCACGCCGCCACCTTGCCAAGGTCGCGTGAATATTTCCGCCTTGTGTTCGGGGCGGGCCATCCCCATCATCGCGTTGCCCCAACTTCCGGGAGACAAGGGACCACCATGAGAAAGCTGCTGGGCTTCTTCGCCGTCACCGCGATGCTCGTTCTGAGCGGATGCGGCTACAACGACTTCCAATCGAAGGACGAGCAGGTGAAGGCCGCGTGGGCCGAGGTGCTGAACCAGTACAAGCGCCGCGCCGACCTGATCCCCAACCTCGTGCAGACGGTGCAGGGCTACGCCGCGCAGGAGCGCGACGTGCTGCTGGGCGTCACGCAGGCGCGCTCGAAGGTGGGCTCGCTGCAGGCCTCGCCGGAGATGGTGAACGACGCCGCGGCGATGGCGAAATTCCAGGCCGCGCAGGGCGAGCTCTCGAACGCGCTGTCGCGCCTGCTCGTGGTGACGGAGAACTATCCGCAGCTGAAGAGCGACGCGCTCTTCCGGGACCTGATGACGCAGCTCGAAGGCACGGAGAACCGCATCACCGTCGCCCGCAACCGCTTCATCGCGGACGTGCGTGACTACAACGTCCTCGCGCGCAAGTTCCCGACCAACCTCACGGCGATGATCTTCGGCTACAAGGAGAAGCCGACGTTCACGGTCGAGAACGAGAAGGTGATCGCGGAGCCTCCGAAGGTCGACTTCAACAAGAAATGAGCGTGACGCGGGGGCTTCGAGCCCCGATGGCGTGGCTGGCGGCGGGCCTGCTCGCCGCCGCTTCGTTCGCGGCGCTGTCGCAGGACGCGCTCGTTCCCGTCCCGAAGCTCACCGCCCACGCCATCGACCAGACGGGCACGCTCACCGTGCCCGAGCTCGCCGCGGTCGAGGCGAAGCTCGCGGCCTTCGAGGCCGCCCGCGGCTCGCAGGTCGCGGTGCTGATGGTGCCGACGATCGGTGCCGAGCCGATCGAGGACTTCGCGCTTCGCGTCACGGACGCGTGGAAGCTCGGCCGCAAGGGCGTGGATGACGGCGTGCTCTTCGTGATCGCCAAGCAGCAGCGCAAGATCCGCATCCAGACCGGCCGCGGCGTGCAGGGCACGCTCACCGACGCGACCTCGGGTCGCATCATCCGCGAGCGCGTGACGCCGGCGTTCCGCGACGGCAACTTCGCCGCCGGCATCGACGCGGGCGTGGACGCCATCCTGAAGGCGATCGAAGGGGAGTCGCTGCCGCCGGTCAAGGCGGGCACGACCTCGCGCAAGGTCGATACCCTCCCGTCGTCCGGATTCGATTTCCTCTGGCTCGCGTTCTTCGGCGTGCCGGTGGTCGCGATGATGCTGCGGCCCATGGTCGGCCGCGCGGGCAGCGCGCTCGCCACGGGCGGAATCACCGGCGTGGGCGCCTGGCTCATCCTGGGCTCGCTCATCGCGGGCGTGATCGGCGCCGTCATCGCCTTCATCGTCGCGATCTCGATGGGCACCAACGCGCTTCGCCAGGGGCGGAGCGGCGGCGGCGCCTGGATTCCCGGCGGCGGCTTCGGCGGGGGTGGAGGCGGCTTCGGCGGTGGTGGCGGGGGCGGCTTCAGCGGCGGCGGGGGCGGCTTCGACGGCGGCGGCGCGTCGGGAAACTGGTGATGGATCTCGGGCGCTTCGCACGGCATTTCGCCATGACTCCGTGGAGGGCGCGCCGCGCGTTCCCGGACAAGACCCTCGATGCGATCCAGCACGAGGTCACGGAGCAGGAGAAGCGCCACAGCGGCCAGGTGCGCTTCGTGGTCGAGGCGGAGCTCACGACCGGCCAGCTCTGGGCGGCGCTCACCGCCCGCTCACGCGCGATCGAGGTCTTCTCGATGCTCCAGGTGTGGAACACCGAGTCCAATTCGGGCGTGCTGGTCTACGTCCTCCTCGCCGACCATCGCGTGGAGGTGGTCGCGGACCGCGGCATCCAGCGCAAGGTCCCGGCCGCGGACTGGTCCGCGATCGTGGCGATGATGGAAACGCACTTCCGGGCCGGCCGGTTCGAGGAGGGGGCGGTCGCCGGGGTGCGGGCCGTGTCGGAAGTCCTCGCCACCCACTTCCCGCCAGACGGAATGTCGGCCAACGAACTCCCGGACCGGCCAGTCATGTTGTGAAACATCTGCGGGAGGCCGGGGCGGGTCGTTGCGGTACAATTTTCGGCACGCCATTCTGCCAGCCGAAACTCCCGCCATGGAACAAACCGTCCGCAAGGCCTTCGATGTCCTCGAGGCGCTCGCCAAGTCGGGCGGCCCGCGCCGGCTCACCGACCTCTCCCGCGAGCTGTCCCTCACCAAGCCCAACGTCTACCGGCTGCTCTCGACGCTGACCGAGCTGGGTTACGTCTCGAAGGAGGAGGCGACCAGCCGCTACTCGGCCACGCTCAAGCTCTGGGAAATGGGCTCGGTGCTGGTCCACGACGCGAATCTGGTCTCGGTCACGGCGCCCAAGCTGCGCGACCTCGCGGCGCGCGCCAAGGAATCGGTCCAGCTCGCCGTCTATGACGCGGGCTACACGGTGTACGTGAACAAGGTGGACGGCCCGCAGCCGATCAAGGCGATGACCACGATCGGCAGCCGCATTCCCGCGGCGTGCGCTTCCACCGGCAAGGCGATCCTCGCGTATCTCGACGATGCGGAAGTAAAGCAGGCCTTCGGGCTGCTGCGCCGCTTCACGACGCGCACGCGCACCCAGCGCGCGGACCTCGATCGCGACCTCGCCGATGCGCGTAACCGCGGCTTCGCGGTGAACTACGGCGAGTGGCGCCAGGGCATCTGCGGGATCGCGGCGCCGCTGCGCGACCATCGCGGGCAAGTAGTCGCGGCGATGGGCATCTGGGGCGCGGAGGATTCGATCCTCGGCACGCGCAAGGAAGAGCTGAGCAAGCTCGTGCTCGAGATCGCCGGCGAGGCTTCGTCGGAACTGGGCTACCTGGAAGCTCGCTAGGGCCCGTCCAGCAGCTTCTCGATTTCCGCGCGCCGGGGGCTCGGCGCGGCCGGAGCGGCCTGCGCCTTCCGGCGGCGCACCACCACCAGGAACACTGCTACCCCCGTGACCAGCAGCGCCAGCGGCGCGATCCACAGCGCGAGCGTGTTCGCCTGGAACGGCGGCTTGTACAGCACGAAATCCCCGTAGCGCTGGACCATGTAGTCGCGGATCTCGCCGTCGCTCTTGCCGGCGGCGATCTGGCCGCGGATCTGGTTGCGAAGGTCGATCGCGAGCGAGGCGTTGGAGTCGGCGATGGTCTGGTTCTGGCACACGAGGCAGCGCAGCTCCTCGGCGAGGTGCTTCAGGCGCTGCTCGGTCCCGGGATCGGGATTGGCGGGGCCCGCGGCTCCAACCTGCGCGAACGCGGCCGAGGTGAAGGCGAGGGCGAGGATCGCGAGAAGCGCCCTCATGCCTGCAGCTTCTTCAGCAGCGGGAGGATCTTGCCCTCCAGCGCCTCGGGCGTGATCGGGCCGATCTGCTTGTAGCGGACCACGCCCATCTTGTCGATCACGAAGGTCTCGGGCACGCCGTAGACGCCGTAGTCGATGCCGACGCGGCCGTCGAAGTCGTAGGCGGAGAGCACATACGGGTTGCCGAAGCGCGTGAGCCACTGCATGCCCGCGTCGCGCTGGTCCTTGTAGTTGAGACCCACGATGGGGACGATGTTGCGCTTCGACATTTCGACCAGCAGCGGATGCTCGACGCGGCACGAGACGCACCACGAGGCCCACACGTTCAGCATCCACACGCGGCCCTTCATGTCCTCGGGCGTGAAGGGCTTCGCGGCGTCGTGCAGCTGCTCGAGCTTGAACGCCGGCGCGGGCTTGTCGATGAACGGCGAGGGGATCTCGCGTGGATCGCGCTGCAGGCCCACGGCGAAGAAGCCCGCGAGCACGAGGAAGAGGACGAAGGGAACGACGAACTTGAGCGAGCGCATGGTCGGTCAGGCGGCCTTTCCGGCGAGCGCGGTGGCGGCGGCATGGCGTGCCGTCACCCGGCTGCGGTAACGGCGATCACCGAGGGCGACGAAGCCGCCCAGCGCCATCAGGAAGCAGCCGCCCCAGATCCAGTCCACGAACGGCTTGTGATAGACGCGAACGCCCCAGGCGCCCTCGGCCACCGGCTCGCCGAGCGAGACGTAGAGATCGCCGAGGAAGCGCGTGGCGATCGCCGCTTCCGTCATCGTCTGGCCTTCGGCCGCGTAGACGCGCTTCTCGGGCTGCATCATGCGCAGCACGTCGGGCGAGCCTTCCTTGCGCAATTCAAACTGGCCCTGCACCGCGACGTAGTTGGCGCCGGTGACGTCCTTCGTGCCGAGGAACGTGAATTCGAAGCCGCCGACGCTCGTCTTCTCGCCCGGGGCCATGCGGATGTCGCGCTCGGTCTCGTAGCCCTTCACGAGCGTCACGCCGAGGATGAAGACCGCGATGCCCAGGTGCGCCACGACCATGCCCCACCAGTGCGCGGGTTGCGCCGCGATCCGCGCACCGAGCGTGGCCTGCGATGCGGTCGTGATGCGATTTCGCACCTGCACGATCGACGCGGCGATCACCCAGACGGCGAGCAGCAGGCCCAAGGCCACCCACGGCGACCAGCGGCCGAAGACGAAGGGCAGGATGATCGCGGCAGCGACTGCGACGCCCAGCGCCCACTTGAGGCGGGTCCAGAGCGCGGGCAATTCGGCGCGCTTCCAGCTCGCGACCGGACCCACGGCCATGAGGAACACGGCGGGCGCCATGAGCGGGCCGAAGACCGCCTCGAAGTAAGGAGGACCGACGGAGATCTTCCCGGCGCCGAGCGCATCGAGGAAGAGCGGGTAGAGCGTGCCCAGCATCACGGCGGCCAGGGCCACGGCGAGCAGGATGTTGTTCGCGAGCAGCAGCGATTCGCGCGACACCGGCGCGAAGCCGCCGCCCATTCCCACGCGCGGAGCGCGCCACGCGAACAGGGCCAACGAACCGCCGATCACGATCACGAGGAAGATCAGGATGAAGATGCCGCGCGCCGGATCGGTGGCGAATGCATGCACCGACGTCAGCACGCCCGAGCGTACGAGGAAGGTACCCACGAGCGAGAGCGAGAATGCGGTGATGGCGAGCAGCACGGTCCAGCTGCGGAAGGTGCCGCGCTTCTCCGTGACGGCGAGCGAATGGATGAGCGCCGTGCCCGCGAGCCACGGCATGAAGGACGCGTTCTCGACCGGGTCCCAGAACCACCACCCGCCCCAGCCGAGCTCGTAGTAGGCCCACCAGCTACCCAGCGCGATGCCGATGGTGAGGAAGCACCACGCCGCCGTGGTCCACGGGCGCGACCAGCGCGCCCACGCCGCATCGAGCCGGCCTTCCATCAGCGCGGCGATCGCGAACGAGAAGGCGACCGAGAAGCCGACATAGCCCATGTAGAGCATCGGCGGATGGATCACCATCCCCGGGTCCTGCAGCAGCGGGTTCAGGTCGCGTCCCTCGGCGAGCCCGGGCACGTGGCGCGCGAACGGATTGGACGTGAGCAGCATGAAGAGGAGGAATCCCGCGCTCACGAATCCCATGACGCCGATCACGCGCGCGGCGAGGCGGTCGGGGAGATGGCGGCTGAATGCGGCGACCGCGAGCGTCCAGCCGGCCAGCATCAGCGTCCAGAGCAGCATCGAGCCTTCATGCGAGCCCCAGGTGGCGGCGAACTTGTAGGCCGTGGGCAGGCGCGTGTTCGAGTTGTTGGCGACGTTGACCACGGAGAAGTCGCTCGCCACGAATGACGCGGCGAGCGCGGCGAACGAAAGGGCCACGAAGAGGAACTGGCCGATCGCGATCGGGCGGGCCGTGCCCATCAGAGTGCGGCGGTTGGTCGCGGCACCCACCAGCGGCAGCACGGTCTGCGCAAGCGCGAGGGCGAGTGCGATGACGAGGGCGAAGTGCCCGAGCTCGGGAATCATGGTTTGGCGCTCCGGCTGTCTTTCGTGTCCTTCTGCCCGGCGAAGGAGGTCTTGTCCATGGGATGTCCGGCGCGCTTGAGCGCCTCGGCCGCTTCGGGCGGCATGTAGTTCTCGTCGTGCTTGGCGAGCACCTCGCTCGCGCGGAAGACGCCGTCGGGGCCGAGCTTGCCCTGCGCCACGACGCCTTTGCCTTCCTTGAAGAGGTCGGGAAGGATGCCGGTGTACATAACGGGGATCGTCTCCACCGTGTCCGTGACCCGGAAGGCGACGGTGAGCGCGTCGGGATTGCGCTTCACGCTGCCCGCTTCCACCAGCCCGCCGATGCGAAACGCCCGGTCGCGCGGCGCCTTGTGGCCGGCGACGTCGCTCGGCGTGAAGAAGAACACCAGGTTCGACTGGAACGCGTTCAGCACGAGCGCCACCGCGACGCCGAGCGCGGCGACTCCGGCGCCGATCCACGCGGCTCGTTTAGTCCTGGGCTTCAAGCTCGCGCTCCTCGTCGACCTGATTCCACGCCCGCTTGCGGCCGAGCGCCAGCGCCACGAGCTCCACCGCGATGGCGACCGCCGTGGCGCCGTACGACATGGCGAGGAAGAAGGTGTGGTCCATCAGGCGGGCCTCAGCGCGCGCACCCAGCGCGTGCGCCGCTCGCGTTCGAGGATGATCGAGCGCACGCGCGTGAGCGCGGCGCCGATCGCGTACATCCAGAAGGAGAAGACCATGAGCAGCATCCCGGTGAGCATCGTCACGTGCATCGAGGTGCCCGTGAGCTTCACGGACGAGCCCTGGTGGAGCGTGTTCCACCATTGCACGGAGAAATAGATGATAGGCAGGTTCACGATGCCGACGATCGCGAGAAGCGATGCCGCCTTGTCGCCGCGGCGCGGATCCTCGAAGGCGTTGGCGAGCGCGATGAACCCGAAATAGAGGAACAGCAGCACCAGCTCCGAGGTGATGCGCGCATCCCACACCCAGTACGTGCCCCACGTGGGCCGCCCCCAGAAGGCGCCGGTCCACAAGGCGACGAAGGTGAACATCGCTCCCGTGGGGGCGAGTGCCCGCGCCATCATCGCCGAGAGGCGCGAGTTGAACGTGAGCGCCATCGCGCCGTAGCAGGCCATCACGAAGTAGATGAACATCGACATCCACGCGGCGGCCACGTGGATGAAGATCACGCGGTAGACCTCGCCTTGCGTCGCGTCCGTCGGAGCCAGCACCAGGCCCACGTAGAGGCCTGCCGCGCCGAGCACCGCCGCGAGCCCGAAGAACCAGGGCGCCACGCGTCCGGCGAAGTGGAAGAAGGTCGATGGCGAGGAGAGATAGAAGGGATTCACGCGCGGCTCAATCGAGGGCGATGCGGATCGCCGCGCCCGCGGCGAACGGCACCCCGACGGCGGCCACGAGGAGCATGGCGCCCAGCAGCGAAAGATGGGGACCGGCGCCCAGGCCATTGGCCGCGGCTTCGGCGGCGCCTGCGCCGAAGATCAGCACCGGCACGAAGAGCGGTAGGGCGAGGAGGGCGAGCAGCGTTCCGCCGCCGCGGGCCCCGAGCGACAGCGCGGCGCAAGCACTGCCGAGCAGCGAGAGCACCGGTGTGCCGAGCAACAGGGCAGCGGCGAGCGCGACGAGCGTCCCGGAGGAAAGGCCGTATTGCAGTCCGAGGAGCGGCGAGAGGAGCGTCAGGGGCAATCCCGAAACCATCCAGTGAGCCGCAATTTTACCGGACACCCAGGCGAAAACCGGGTCCGGCGACAACATCATTTGCTCCAGCGTGCCGTCGGCGAAATCGTCGGCGAACAGCGACGCGAGCGACAGGAACGCGGAGAGCAGCGCGCACACCCAGATGACGCCCGGGCCGATGCGCGCGAGCAGCTGCGGATCGGCGCCCACGCCGAGCGGGAAGAGCGAGGCGACCAGCACGAAGAAGGCCAGCGTGAGCATCGTCCCGCCGGGATGGCGAAGCGCCAGCGTGAGGTCGCGGGCGAACGCCCAGCCGAAGCCGCTCATGGCCCGATGGCGATGTCGCGCGGGGTGATCTTCGCGAGCGGCAGCGGATGGTGGGTCGCGACCAGCGCGATCCCGCCGCGCCCCGCGTGCGCTTCCAGCATGCCGCCCAGCCATTCCTCGCCCGAGGCGTCCAGCGACGCGAGCGGCTCATCGAGGATCCACAGGCCGGTCGTGGTCGAAAGGGTGAGCCGCGCGAGGCCGATGCGGCGGCGTTGTCCCGCGGAGAGGCGGCGAGCCGGCACGCGGCGCTTGCCTTCGAGTCCCACGACCGAAAGGGCCGTGCGGATCTTCGTGGCGTCGGCGTCCACGCCCTGCATCCGCAATGCGAATTCGAGGTTCTCTTCCGCGGTGAGATCGTCCTTGATGCCGGGAAGATGCCCCAGGAAGAGGATCCCGCCCTCCCGCACGACGTCGCCCGCTTCCGGCTGGGTGAGGCCCGCGACGCAGCGCAGCAGCGTCGTCTTGCCGCTGCCGTTGGGGCCGCGCACGGCCGCGATCTCGCCGGGGACGAGCGCGAAGGAGAGGTCGCGAAAGAGCGTCACCGGGCCGCGCGAGGCGGCGAGCGAGCGCACCTCGAGACGCGCGATGCTCACGGCAGGACGCGGTCGATGACGATCTTCACGTCGCGGGCACCGGGCTTCACCACCGCGCTGGATCCGACGAGGTCGCCGGGTTGGGGCGTGGCGTTGCCCGACTTCGACACGCGCGCCTCGATGCGCATCTGCTGCGCGGTGGAGATCTTCATGCCCGGGGCCATGCTCATCGAGTCGTCGAGCACGAACACCTTGGGCAGCTCGCGCGCGCCGCCGCGATACACCGCGAGCGGGATGCGCGGCCCGCCTTCGGAGCGCGCGAAGATGAAGAGCGTGTCGGTGATCGCGACCTTGGGGGCGAGCGCGTCGGCGATCGTCACCGTTCCCGAAACCGTGGGCCCGGCGGCAGCCGGGGCCGCGGGTTGCGCGCTGGCCGCAGGAGGCTGCGCGCTCGCAGGCGGCGGTGCCTGCGCGACGCGAGGCGCCGGCGAAGCGGGCCCTCCCGCGACAGGCTTGCCCGTCGACGCGGCGCGGCTGCGTACCTCGGCGAGGATGCCGTCGACCTTCGACGCGTCCTCCGAGCCCGGCGGCACCTGCGCACCGAGCGCCTGCCAGTAGCGGAGCGAGCTCGCGTAGTCGCCCTCGTTCATGGCGGCGGTGCCCGCGAGAGCCAGCGCCTTCTGGTGCTTGGGATCGATCTTGAGGGCCTGCTTCACCAGCGCATACGGCTTGCCCGAGAGGTCGCGGCCCTGCTTCATCGCGAGGGCGTCTGCGTAGTCGGCGAGCACGTCCGCGTTGTTCGGCACCAGCTTGGTGAGGTGCTCGTACGCATCGACGGCCTCCGCGTAGCGGCCGAGGGCGTTCATCGAGCGGGCGAGGAGGGACCAGCCCTTCACGTCGTCGGGGCGTTCCTTCACCTTCGCGGCCAGCGTCTCGACCATCGCGAGGATCTGCTGGTCGCTGAAGGGCGGGGTGCCCGGCGCCGCCTGCTCGCCGGGTGCTCCTGCCGGGGGCGCTTCGGCGCCCTGGCGGGCGGCGATCGCCAGGGGATCGAGTCCCCGCGGATTGCCGAGCCACAGATAAAGGCCGATCGCGATCGCGGGAAGCACCACGGCCAATCCCGCGGCGAGCGGCCAGGCGCGGCGCGCTGGCACGATCGGTGCATCTCCCGCAGCCGGGATCTCGGCCTCGGCTCGCGCCGCGAGCTCGCCCAGCGCCTCGTCGCGCGAATCGGCCGGCAATACGCCGGCGGCGATGTCGGCTTCGATCTCGCGCTTCTGCTCGCGCAGGGCGTCGAGGTTGGCATCGGACGGGCTCGGCGCCGCGGATGCGCGGGCGCGAAGCAGGGGGAAGAGCACGAAAGCCAGCGCCACACCGATCATCAGGGTGGCGAGGATCCAGAAGGCGACCATCGGAGAATGAAGCCGGAAGGCAAGCGGGAAGGTCACGAATTATACCCAAGCGATTTGTAAACTCCTCCTAGGCGGCACCGGACGATGAGGCTAGAATGGCCGCCGAGGTCGCATCCAAAAGATCAATAAGAACGAACAAAAGACCAAGAACAACGAAAAAGAAGCAGCGAATCACTTCCAGGCGAGGCGTGACCCAGTGAAGCATCGCTCGATCCTCGAGTACGCCAACTTTCGTTGGTTCAAGCTGGCGCTGCTGCTTTGCGCCGTCACCGCGGGCGTCTACATCTGGCACGACCCGCCCCTCAAGCCCTACGGCGGCACCTGGCTCGGCTATACGCTGGGAACCATCGGGGCGCTGCTGATCCTGTGGCTGCTCTATTTCGGCGTTCGCAAGCGCCGCTACAAGTCGAACGTCGGCACGGCCCAAGGCTGGCTCTCCGCCCACGTCTATCTCGGCGTGGCGTTGCTGGTGGTGGCCACGCTGCACACCGGCTTCGAGCTCGGCTGGAACGTCCACACGCTCGCCTACGTGCTGATGGTCCTCGTGATCGTGAGCGGCATGTACGGCGTGTTCATCTACCTGCGGGTTCCGCGCGACATGACGGTCAACGCCGGCGAGGACACGCAGTCCTCGATGCTCATGCACATCGCCGACATCGACAAGGAAATGCGCGACAAGGCGTTGTCGCTCCCCGACAAGCTCTTCGCCATCGTCGACCAGTCGATCGCCAACACGCGCCTGGGCGGCAGCTTCGGCCGCGTGATGTCCGGCCGCGACCGCTCCTGCGCCACCGCGGCCGCGGTGAGGGAGCTGCCCGGCATGGCCAAGGGCCTCTCGGGCGAACAGGCGAACCTGAACAAGGAGGTCTACCAGCTCCTGCTGCAGAAGAACGAGCTGCTGCAGCGCGTGCGACGCGACATGCGCTACAAGGCGGTGCTGGATCTCTGGCTCTACATCCACGTCCCGCTGTCGATAGCGCTGCTGGCGGCGCTGACGATCCACGTCGTGTCCGTGTTCCTCTACTGGTAGGCGCGCCGTGAAACTACAGGTCATCACCCAGACGACCGGCCGCAGCGGCCGGGTCATGCAGCAGAAGAGGCTGGTGCAGGGCGACTGGATCCGCGTCGGCCGCGCCGCCAGCTCCGAGATCCACCTCGCCGACCCGCGCGTCGCCCTGAACCAGGGCCTGATCATGGATCGCGGCGGCATCGTCTATACCGAGGGCGAGGCCGGGATCGTCAATCCGGGCAGCACTACGCGCAAGGCCGTGAAGTCGGTGCGCCTGAAGGCCGGCGCCTCGATCGAGGTCGGCCCGTACAAGTTCACCGCCCTCGAGCCGCCGGCCGGCTACGACGGCGCGATCACCATCGAGCTCGTCCGCCCGCTGGAAGCCGCCACCACGGGCGACATCCGCTCGCGCGCCACCAAGCTCTCGCTCTCCTCGCTCCGCCTGCCCAAGCGCTGGGCGGCGTGGGCGTTCTTCGTGATCCTGGGCATCGTGTTCTTTGCCCTCCCCGCGGCCCGCGTGCTGGATCTCCCGTGGCGCGCCGCCTCGGAGGCCAACGCCATCACCGGCGACCGCTTCTGGAACCCGGGCCCGGTCATCCTCGCCCACCAGCCGTTCGAGATGAAATGCGCGGCCTGCCACGAGGTCGCGTTCGAGCACGTGAAGGACCGCGCCTGCCTCGAGTGCCATCGCAACATCGGCCACCACGTCTCGCAGGAGATGCTCAAGCCCGCCGGCGGCGCGCCCGGCATGTTCGAGGGACAGCGCTGCACGAGTTGCCACGTCGACCACAAGGGTACGAAGACGACCCACCGCGATAACGACCGCATGTGCGTGGACTGCCACAAGGACGTGCGCGGCAAGTCCAACCTGGCCACCTCGCTCAACGTGACGGACTTCGCGGCCAACCATCCGCCATTCCGCCTCACGCTGCCCACGGAGACGGGCCTGAAGCGCATCCGCATGGACGGCAAGACGCCGATCAAGGAAAGCTCCAACCTCATCTTCCCGCACGACATCCACCTCGACCCGAAAGGCATCAAGTCGCCGTCGAAGGGCCGCGTGAAGCTCGAATGCGCCGCCTGCCACGCGCCGAACGCGTCGAAGAACACGTTCGAGCCGGTGACGATGAAGAAGAACTGCCAGGAGTGCCACCGCCTCGAGTTCGAACCGGCCGTCACCACGCGCGAGGTGCCGCACGGCAACGCTCGCGAAGCGAAGGTCGTGGTCGAGGAGTTCTACGCCAACCTCGCGCTGAACGGCGTGAAGGACAGCTTCGTCAAGGCCTTCGGCGTCGAGAGCGAAGGGCTGCTGCGCAGGGTGGGCGAGCCCAGCGAGGACCAGCGCAAGGTCGCGCTCAACATGGCGGGCAAGAAGGCCGACAAGGTGGCCCACGAGCTCTTCGAGGTCCGCTCCTGCAAGATCTGCCACGCGGTCACGCGCGAGGACAAGGCCGACGGCCCCGACTGGACCGTCGCGAAGATCCGCGCCAACAACCTGTGGATGCCGGCCGTGCGCTTCGACCACAAGGCCCACGCCCAGGCGCCCTGCGCGGACTGCCACAACGTCGCGAAGTCGAAGTCCTCCACCGACGTCGCCATGCCCACGATCGACGATTGCCGCAAGTGCCACGGCGGCAGCAAGCACACGGTCGAGAAGACCCTCACGTCGAACTGCCTCATGTGCCACGGCTTCCACGATCTCAAGCATCCGTATGATCCGACCTTCAAGCCCAAGGGCACGACGCGCGTCGCGGAGGGTCCGGCCGGTGCGCGGTAGCGGTTGGCGGCTCGCCGCGCTCGGCGCGGCACTCGTGGCGGCCGCGATCTCGGGATGCTCCGGCGGCTCGTCGGGCAATGCGGGCGACGGCAACCCCGCGTGCAGCGCCAACTGCCCGCCGCCGCCGCCCACGAACCTCCTCACAGTCGCGGACGTGCAACGCATCGTCGCGCAGGCCGTGGGCGAAGCGACGGCGCGCAACTCGCCGGCGGTGATCACGGTGGTGGACCGCGTCGGCAACGTGCTCGCCGTCTACGAAATGAACGGCGCGCCGAAGTTCATCGCGATCAGCAGCGGCCTCGGTGTCACGGGCGGGCTGGACGGCATTCCGACCGGCATCGTCCCGGCGGCGCTGTCGTCGATCGCCAAGGCCGTCACCGGCGCCTTCCTCTCGTCGCAGGGCAACGCCTTCACGACGCGCACCGCGAGCCAGATCGTCCAGGAGCATTTCCTGCCGCACGAGAGCCAGCAGCCCTCGGGCCCGCTCTTCGGCGTGCAGTTCTCGCAGCTCACGTGCAGCGACGTGAACCGCAACATGACGCAGGGCACGATCGGCCCGCAGCGCTCGCCGCTCGGCCTCTCGGCCGATCCGGGCGGCATGCCGCTCTACAAGAACGGCGTCGTCGTGGGCGGCATCGGCGTCGAGGCCAACGGCCTCTATACGATCGACCGCAACATCCAGGACCGCGACGAGGATCCGGAGGAGCTGATCGCCGTCGCGGGCAGCAGCGGATTCGAAGCGCCCGTGGACCGCCGCGCCGATCACATCACCGCCGGCGGCGTCACGTTCCGCTACGTCGACTCCGACGCGATCCGCTCGAACCCCGCGCAGGCCGCACCCTTCGCCTCGCTTCCGGGGCACGTGCTCGAAGTGCCGAACTATTCGACGGCGGCCGTTCGCGCCGGCACCGCATACGGCACGCCCGCTTCGGGCATCGTGCCCGCCACCGGCGCGCTCGCGGCCGTCGGTGCGTACGTCCTCGTCAACACGTCGAACGTGAATCGCTTCCCGCCGCGTGCGAGCACGGATGGTCAGCTCTCCGCCGCGGACGTGGAGACGATCCTCGTCGAGGCGGTGAAGATCGCCAACCGCGCGCGCGCTCAGATCCTGCGTCCCCTCGGCTCGCCGGCGCAGGTCTCGTTCACGGTCGTCGGCACCAACGGCGACATCCTCGGGCTCACGCGCACCTCCGACGGCCCGCTCTTCGGCATCGACGTCTCGGCGCAGAAGGCGCGCGGAGCGCTGCTGATCTCGAGCGCGCAGGCCGCCGCGTTGATCCTCGGGGCGCCCGATGCGGAATACCTGAAGTCGCTCGACCCGCTCATCACCCAGCCCAGCTCCATCGCGAGCTACGTCCCGGCCACGCGCGCCTTCCTCGGCGACATCAACGCGCTCACCGGCAGCACCGCCTGGTCGATGCGCGCGATCGGCAACATCCACCGGCCGTACTTCCCCGATGGCCTGGATACGTCGGTCAACGGCTCGTTCTCGAAGCCGATCACCTCGTGGAGCCCGTTCAACGTGGGCCTGCAGCTGGACCTCGTGAACAACCAGCTGCTGAAGGCCATCCTCGGCGATCTCACCGAGGGCTGCGCAGGGCGCGCCTTCGCCGGGAAGCCCGAGACGGCGGACCCGCGCGGCATCTCGATCGCGCGAAACGGCATCCAGATCTTCCCGGGCGGCGTGCCGATCTACCGCAACGGCGTGCTGGCCGGCGCCATCGGCATCTCGGGCGACGGCGTGGACCAGGACGACATGATCGCGTTCCTCGGCCTGCACAACGCGGGGGTTCGCCTCAACAACGGCATCGGCAACGCACCGCTGGAGCGCCGCGCCGACAACCTCACGCCGCAGGGCGTGCGGCTTCGCTACGTGCAGTGCCCGCAGGCGCCGTTCAACGATTCGGACGAGCAGAATGTCTGTGCCGGCAAATAGCCGCCGGCTCGCCAACGCGATCGCGGGCGCGATGCTGCTCGCGGCCTTCGGCGCGCGCGCGCAGGTGCCGGCGCCGCCCACGTATCCCGACAAGCCGCCCGAGGGCCTGAAGCCCCAGGTGAACGAGGACGAGCCGCTGCCTCCGGAACCGAAGGAGGGCGACATCATCCAGCGCCGTCCGGGCACCGGGAGCGAGCCGCTGCGCTTCCGCCCGCCGCCCGCGGAGCCGTGGCAGCTGCCGGGCCCCACGCGGGGCGCGCCGCGCGAAGCGCCGCCCGTGCCCGACCGCTGGCGGATCATGCAGGCGCTCGGATTCAAGTTCCCGGGCTACGACCCGTACAACCAGAACGTGCTGAAGGGCGATCTCCCGCTCTGGAACGACCCGTGGCTGAAGGAGAACCTGCCGTGGGTGGCGGAGAAGCTGAAGCCCGACTGGTTCTTCTCGCTCACCGCGATCTCCGATTCGCTGGTGGAATTGCGCCGCCTGCCGACGCCGGTCGCGCCGCAGACCTCGATCCGGCCGAACAGCGTCGATATCTTCGGCCAGGGCAAGCAGCAGGTGTTCGTCGAGACGCTGATCTTCGAGATGGCGGCGATCAAGGGCAACACGACCTTCAAGCCGCCGGACTACGAGATCCGCATCACGCCCGCGATCCAGTACAACCGCGCCGAGGTCGACGAGAACCGGGCGCTGCGCATCGACCCGCGCCAGGGCACCGAGCGCAGCGACAACCACGTCGGCCTGCAGACCGCGTTCGTGGACGTCCACCTGCGCAACGTCTCCGACCGCTACGACTTCGATTCCATCCGCGTCGGCATCCAGCCGATCACGTCGGACTTCCGCGGCTTCCTGCTGAACGACGTGCCGATGGGCATCCGCTACTTCGGCATCCGCGACAACAACCACGTGCAGTTCAACGTGGGCTGGTTCCGCAAGATGGAGAAGGACACGAACTCGGGCCTGAACGACCCGTGGACGCGGATGCGCAAGGACGAGACGTATCTCGCCAACTACTACCAGCAGGATTTCCCGTTCGTCGGGTTCACCTCGCAGGGCCTCGCGGCGTTGAACATCAACCGCGAAGGCACGCAGGGCAACTACTTCAACAACAACGGCTTCATCGAGAGGCCCGCGGCCCTGGGCGACGAGCGCGGCCGCAACTACACGGTGGGCTACCTCGGCTACACGGGCGACGGCCACCTGCGGAACTTCCCGGGCGGGTTCCTCGACCGCTGGAACCTCTCGACCTCGCTCTACATCGCGCTCGGCCACGAGGACCACAACTCGCTCGCCGGCCAGGGCCAGGACATCCGCGCGGGCTTCGCCGCGGCCGAGTTCTCGCGCGACTTCAGCTGGATGCGCCTTCGGCTCTCGGCGCTCTACCAGTCGGGCGACAAGGATCCCTACGACCACAAGGCCACCGGCTTCGACGCGATCTTCGAGAACCCGCTCTTCGCGGGGGCCGACACCAGCTTCTGGATCCGCCAGTCGGTGCCGCTGATCGGCGGCGGCGGCATCGCGCTCTCCGCTCGCAACGGCGTGCTCGCGTCGCTGCGCACCTCGAAGGAGCAGGGCCAGTCGAACTTCGTGAACCCGGGCCTGATGCTGCTCGGCGTGGGCGTGGATGCCGACGTGCTGCCGCAGCTTCGCCTGATCGGCAACGTGAACTACCTGCGCTTCCAGGACACGACGGTGCTGGGCGTGCTGCGCAACCAGAAGCCGCCGGACCGCGAGATCGGCTGGGACGTCTCGGGCGCCGTGCAGTACCGGCCGTTCATGAGCCAGAACGTCGTCCTCAACGCCTCGGCCGCGGCGCTCTATCCCGGCAAGGGCCTGAAGCAGCTGTATGACGAAGACAAGCGCGGCCCGCAGTACTCGATCCTGTTCAACCTGCTGCTGACGTACTAAGGCAAAAAAGCATGAACCACGGAGGACACGGAGGACACGGAGGAAAACCCGAAGTCGGGGTTGCGCCGACGATGAGTCGCGGGCGCCGCGTCATGCTGTCCCTTGCCCTGCTTTTCTCCGTGGCCTCCGTGTCCTCCGTGGTTCAACCGCTTTACGGCGACAGCGGGGCCAAGCCCGTCGAGCGCACGTACACCACGTATCCCTCGGCCCCGAAGGCGCAGTCGGTCACCGATGCGGACAAGAAATCCTTCGGCTGCTTGAGCTGCCACACCGCGTCCGACCGCCCCACGATGCACCAGAACCCGGGTGTGATCCTGGGTTGCGCGGACTGCCACGGCGGCGATCCCACGGTGAAGTACGAAGGCGAGGCGGTGCCCACGGTGCGGGAGAAGCACGGCGAGGGCGACAAGCACGCGCCGGCCAAGCACGGGGAAGGCGCGAAGGAGGACAAGACCTACCACTCCGCGATGGAGAAAGCCCACGTCCTGCCGCGCTACACGCTGGTGTGGGGCTCTTCCGCGAACCCGGAAATCAGCTACGCCAAGCTGAACAAGGAATCGCCGGAGTTCGTGCGCTTCATGAACCCGGGTGACCTGCGTATCGCCCGCGAGGCGTGCGGTGCCTGCCACCTGCCGATCATCCAGGCTTCCGAACGCAGCATCATGGCCACCTCCGCCATGCTCTGGGGCGGTGCCTCGTACAACAACGGCATCCTGCCGTACAAGCGCTACATCCTCGGCGAGGTCTACAACCGCGAGGGGCAGGGCGCCTCGGTCGTGAACCCCGTGAAGCCCGACGAGTTCATGATCAGCAAGGGGATCCTGCCGTCGCTCAACGCGCTGCCCGCGTGGGAAACCATCCCGCCGGCGGACATCTTCCGGGTCTTCGAGCGCGGCGGGAAAGTGATCCTCTCCACGTTCCCCGAAGTGGGCATCCCGAACAGCGCCGGCGCCGTGCAGAGGCTGGACGAGCCGGGCCGCCCCGACATCAAGCAGTCGATCCGCGGCCCGGGCACGGGCCAGCGCATCGCGGTGCCGGTGATCAACATCACCAAGACGCGCCTGAATGACCCGCACCTCTGGTTCCTCGGCACCAACGAGCAGCCGGGCGACTACCGCCAGTCGGGCTGCACCGCGTGCCACACGGTGTACGCGAACGACCGCGACCCGGCGCACTCCGGCGTCTATGCGAAGTTCGGCCACGAGGGCAAGACCGCGACGGCCGATCCGACGATCCCGAAGAACGAATCCGGCCACCCGATCAAGCACGAGTTCACGCGGGCCATCCCGTCCTCGCAATGCATGATCTGCCACATGCACCAGCCGAACGTGTTCGTGAACTCGTACTACGGCACGATCATGTGGGACTACGAGAGCGACGCTCCGTCGATGTGGCCGGAGAAGCAGAAGTACCCGACCGCCGCGGAGCAACGCAAGATCCTCGACCGCAACCCCGAGGAAGCGGCGATCCGCGGCAAGTGGGGCGATCCGGAGTTCCTGAAGGACGTGTCCAAGATGAACCCGACGCTGAAGGACACGCAGTTCGCCGACTACCACGGCCACGGCTGGAACTTCCGCGCTGTGTTCAAGCGCGACAGGAAGGGCAACCTCCTCGACAAGAAGGGCAACATCGTCGCGGACGATTCGAAGGACAAGTGGGACAAGGACAAGGGCGCGGTGCACCTGAAGTCCATTCACCTGGACCTCGGCTTCCACTGCGTCGACTGCCACTGGGCGCAGGACATGCACGGCAACGGCCACATCATCGGCGAGGTCGCCGCCGCGGTGGAGATCGACTGCGCGGATTGCCACGGCACGGCGGACAAGTACCCGACGCTCCGCACCTCCGGCCCCGCGGCACGCCCGGGCGGCCTGGACATGTCGCTGCTGCGCACCCAGGACGGCCGCAAGCGCTTCGAATGGAGAGGCGACAAGCTCTTCCAGCGCTCGGCGATCTACCCCGACCTCGAGTGGGAAATGAAGCTGGTGAAGGACACCGTCACCAAAGGCAGCGGCGTCTACAACGAGAAGGCCGCGCGCGCGAAGCTGATGCACAGCGGCGACTCGGGCAAGAAAGGCGAGTGGGGCCCGGGCGGCAAGCCCGAGGACTACGCGCACGGCAACGAGAAGATGAGCTGCTTCACCTGCCACCTCTCGTGGACCACGAGCTGCGGCGGCTGCCACCTGCCGATCCAGGCCAACTGGAAGACGGAGAGGAACCACTACGAGGGCGGCGAGACGCGCAACTACGCGACGTACAACCCGCAAGTGGCGAGGGACGACATGTTCCAGCTGGGCAAGGCCGGCCCGGTGAAGAACGGGCGGATCACGCCGGTGAGATCGTCTTCGGCGCTGGTGCTCTCGTCGACCAACAGCAACCGCGAGCGCATCTACATCCAGCAGCCGCCGGTGGCCGCGAGCGGATTCTCGTCCCAGGCCTTCGCGCCGCACTACCCGCACACGGAGCGCACCGAGGAGACCAAGACCTGCACGGACTGCCACGTCTCGGTGAAGAACGACAACAACGCGATCATGGCGCAGCTCCTCCTGCAGGGCACCAACTACGTGAACTTCATCGGGTTCAACGCGTGGCTCGGCGAGGAGAAGCACGTCGAGGCCGTGCAGGTCACGGAGTGGGAGGAGCCGCAGGCCGTCATCGGAAGCTACCTCCATCGCTACGCCTATCCGGACTGGTACGCGGACCACGAGAAGCGCGACCGCCGCCTTCCGGACGCGTACGACCACCGCTCCGGCGGCAACGCCGACTGCGTCGCCATCCGCGGGGAATATCTCTTCGCCTCCGAGGGCGCGGGCGGCATGCGCGTCTACGACGTGGCCGGCATCGCCAACAAGGGCGTGTCGCAACGCATCATCAGCGCGCCGTTCTCGCCGCTGGGGCACGACACGCACGTCCCGTCGAAGAACGCTTCCTGCGTCGCGATCCCGACCAACCAGCCGATCAACCCGCTGCGCAACCAGGGCGACCTGATGCGCATCACGAACCAGGAACAGCCGTTCCACCCGATCTACAACTACGCGTTCATCAGCGACAGCGAGGAAGGCCTGATCGTGGTCGACGTGAACACGCTCATGGACGGCGAGCCGCGCAACAACTTCCTCAAGCGCGCGGTGACGTGGAACGAGGGCGGGGTGCTGAACGGCGCCCGCCACATCGTGATGGGCGGCCACTACGCGTACGTCACCACGCCCACGGGTGTCGTGATCGTGGACGTGGACGATCCCCTGAAGCCGAAGCTCGCCTCCCAGGTGCAGATGCCGGATGCGCGCCGCTCGGCCCTGCAGTTCCGCTACCTGTTCGTGACGGCGGGCGACGGCCTGCGCGTGATCGACGTGACCGTTCCCGAGAGGGCGCGGCGGGTCGAGTCGGCCCTGGTGCCGCTCGCCAACGCCCGCGGCATCTACGTGGCGCGCTCCTATGCGTACGTGGCGGCCGGAGCCGACGGCCTCGCGATCGTGGACATCGAGCGCCCCGAGCAACCGGTGCTGCTCACGAAGTTCACGGCAGGCGGCAAGCTGGACGACGCGCGCGACGTGGTCGTGGGCACCACCAACGCCTCCGCATTCGCGTACGTGGCCGATGGCAAGAACGGCCTCAAGGTCGTGCAGCTCACCGCGCCGGACCTCCAGCCCAAGTTCTACGGGTTCGCGCCCGAGCCGAAGCCCAACCTGATCGCGTGGCGCCAGACGTCGTCGCCCGCGCTCTCGGTGGCCAAGGGCCTGGACCGCGACCGCGCCGTGGACGAGACGGGCGGGCAGATCGCGATCTTCGGGCGCATCGGCGCGCGCCCCTTCACGCGCGAGGAGCAGCAGCGCTTCTACCTCAACAAGGACGGTACCGTGTGGTCGGTGAGCGATACCGGGAAGTCGGGCGACTACGTGACCATCGGCCCGCGCAAGCTGGAGGCGAAATGAGAACCCTCATCCTCACGTTGGCCCTGTGGGTCCCCGCGCTCGCATTCGCGCAGGCGGCCGGGCAGCAGGCGCCGCATCCGCTGCCCTACCAGTCGAAGGACAAGAACCTGGGAGTGGTGACGTGCGCCAGCAGCCTCTGCCACGGTTCGGTCACGACCTGGAAGGACTCCAACATCCTGCAGAACGAGTACGTGACGTGGTCGCGCGTCGACAAGCACGCCACGAAGGCCTACCAGATCCTCTTCAACGAGCGCTCGAAGAAGATCGCCAAGAACCTCGGGCTCACGCAGCCCGCGCACGAGGCGAAGATCTGCACCGACTGCCACGGCTACGTCCCGGCGAAGGAAGTCCAGGGCGAGCGCTTCAAGATCAGCGACGGCGTCTCCTGCGAGGCCTGCCACGGTCCCGCCGAGCGCTGGGTGAAGAGCCACACGGCCCCGGGCGCCACGCACGCCGAGAACGTCGCCAACGGGCTCTATCCGACCGACGATCCGGTGGCGCAGGCGAAGCTCTGCCTCTCCTGCCACTTCGGCAACAAGGACAAGTTCGTCACGCACCGCATCATGGGCTCCGGACACCCGCGCATCACCTTCGAGCTGGAGACCTTCACGCAGACGCAGCCACCGCACTTCGTGATCGACGACGACTGGCAGAAGAGGAAGCGCCAGTGGGACCCGGTGCGCGTCTGGGCGATCGGGCAGGCCCTCGCCGCCGAAGAGATCATCGACGTGCTGCTCGATCCCAAGCGTAGCCGCGACGGGCTCTTCCCCGAGCTGGTGGTCTTCGACTGCCACTCGTGCCACCACTCCATGCAGGATGTCCGCTGGACGCCGCGCCTGGGCATCGGACCGGGGCGCATCCGGTTGAACGACGCGAACCTGCTGATGCTGAAGCAGATCATCCGGCGGACGCTCCCGGGCGACGAGAAGAACTACAACGACCTCGTGCTCGCCATGCACAAGGCGGTGGCGGGCGAGGGCGGGGATGCGATCGATGCGGCGAGGAAGCTGCGCGCCGGCCTCGACGTCGTCATCGCCAAGCTTTCCACGCGGGATTTCTCCAACGAGGACCTGCGCTCCATCCTGGCGGGCTTGATCGAGGACGGGATGAACGGCCAATACAGCGACTACGCCGGCGCCGAGCAGGCGACGATGGCGATGTCCTCGGTGATGAACTTCCTCGCCAAGCGCGGGGAGCTGAAAGCCGTGGGCAATGCGAACAAGGCGTTGAGCGGTGTCTACGACGCCGTGAAGGACGACGAGAAGTACTCGCCGCAGAAGTACCAGGCCGCGCTCTCCGAGCTGCGCAAGACCGTCTCGAGGTAACCGACCATGTCCAATTTCGACAATCGAACCGAGTTCCGCTGGTACAAGATCGGGATCATCGGGTCCGGGCCCGCGGGGCTTTCCGCCGCCGCGCACGCTGCCGAGCTCGGCGTCTCGCACATCCTGTTCGAGGCCGAGGACCACGCCTCCAACACGATCTACAAGTACCAGAAGGGCAAGCACGTGATGGCCGAGCCGGGGATCCTCCCGCTGCGAAGCCCCATGGCCTTCAAGGAAGGCAAGCGCGAGGAGATCCTCGGCGCGTGGGACGAGGGCCTCGCCAAGCACAAGGTCAACATCAAGTACAACTCGGAAGTGGTCGCGATCGAGGGCACGGACAACTCGTTCCAGGTGAAGACGAAGTCGGGCGAGTCCTTCTTCTGCCGCAAGCTGATCCTCGCGATCGGCCTGCAGGGCAACATCCGCAAGCTCGGCACCCCCGGCGAGAACCTGGAGCAGGTGCAGTACCAGCTGGACGACCCGAAGGCCTACGAGGACGAGACGATCGTCGTGGTGGGCGCCGGCGACGCGGCGATCGAGAACGCGATCGCGCTTGCCGAGCAGAACCGCGTGATCATGATCAACCGCAACGAGGAATTCGCGCGCTGCAAGGAGGGCAACCTCACGCTGGTGCTCTCCGCGATCAAGGACGGCAAGATCGAGTGCAAGTACGGCTCGGCGCCGACCAACGTCGAAGCCACAGGGGGCGACCCGCCGCTCAAGTTCTCGATCAAGACGCCCGACGGCCCGGATGTCATCGAGGCGCACCGCGTGATCGCGCGCCTGGGCGCCACGCCGCCGCGCAAGTTGGTCGAGGGCTTCGGCATCAAGTTCCCGCGCCCGGATCCCACCGCGATCCCGGAGCTCACCGACAAGTACGAATCGAACGTCCCCGGCATCTACATCATCGGCGCGCTGGGCGGCTATCCGCTCATCAAGCAGGCGATGAACCAGGGCTACGAGACGGTCGAGTACGCGCTCGGGAAGTTCATCGAGCCCGCGGACGAGCCGCTGCTCGCCAACAAGTTCGCCAGCTACTCGAAGACGCTCAAGGTCTCGCAGGTGCTGGACATGATCCACGAGAGCGTGCCGCTGCTGAAGACGCTGAACCGCCTGCAGCTGCGCGAGTTCATGCTGGAAAGCGACCTGCGCTCGCCGAAACAGGGCGAGGTCGTCTTCCAGAGGAACGACTACACCAACTCGTTCTACATGATCGTCGCGGGCACCGTCGAGGTGGAGTCGCTCGAGGACGGCAAGCACAAGGGCTGGTTCCCGCTGCCCGCGGGCACGTTCTTCGGCGAGCTCGGCCTGATCTCGGGCCGCCGGCGCTCATCGACCTGCCGTGCGGGTCCCGGCTGCGTGCTGATCGAGGCGCCGCGCCGTCCGATGCTGAAGCTGGTCGCTTCGCAGGACGCAGTGAGGAAGCAGATCGACGAAGTGTTCCTGCAGCGCGCCATCCGCACCTACCTGGCGCCGATGCTCCCGCAGGCGGAGCTGGACGAGCTGGTCGCGGGCGGCGTGCAGGTGAAGCGCTACGGCGGCGGGGAGATCCTCTTCAAGGAAGGCGATCCTCCGGACGGCGTGTACCTCATCCGCCGCGGCTCCGTGATGATCTCGCGCACGATCGCGGGGCGCGAGGTCGTGCTCTCGTACCTTTCCGCGGGCAACTACGTCGGCGAAATGGCGCTGCTCACCGACCAGCCGCGTTCGGCCACCGTGAAGGCGGCCGTGACGACGGAAGCGGTGATCCTCGATTCGGCCACCTTCAAGCGCGTCGTGGGTCGCAACCCGAAGTGGCGCGAGGAGATGGAATCTCGCTTCCTCGACCGCCTGCGCATGAACGCCGCGATGGAGAGTGCCCCGGATCCGGGCAACATCATCTCGTTCCTGCTCGCCCAGGGCGTGGGCGAAGCGACGGACGTGCTGCTGATCGACGAGTCGCTATGCGTGCGCTGCGACAACTGCGAGAAGGCCTGTGCCGACGTGCACGACGGGACCTCGCGGCTTTCACGGGAAGCGGGCCCGACCTTCGCGCAGATCCACGTGCCGACGTCCTGCCGCCACTGCGAGCATCCGCACTGCATGAAGGATTGCCCGCCGGATGCGATCCACCGCAGCCCGAACGGCGAGGTGTACATGAACGACACCTGCATCGGCTGCGGCAACTGCGAGAAGAACTGCCCGTACGGCGTGATCCAGCTGGCGCCGGTGGACCCGAAGCGCAAGCGCCCGAGCCTCTTCTCGTGGCTGGTGCTGGGCATGGGGCCGGAACCCGGCCGCGAGCCGAAGCCGAAGTCGAAGGACATCCCGAAGAAGGCCGTGAAGTGCGACATGTGCAAGGACCTCCCCGGCGGAGCCGCGTGCGTGCGGGCGTGCCCCACGGGTGCCGCCCTTCGCGTCTCGCCGGAATCCTTCCTGCGCTACACCGAGTCCAGCGACGTCGAGTAATTAATTGGGGTCAGACTCCCATTTCCGAATGGGAGTCTGACCCCAAATCATTCGGGGGACTCGTTCGCTTCCGGCCGCTGGTGACGGGCGCGGGTCGTCGGCTCCCCCGGGCTTCCAGCTCCGCGCAGAACCTCTTGCTGCCCAGCGCCCAACCGTTCTGGACGCTGCTTCGGATGCGCTCGAGTGTTTCCGTATCGATGTCCTCCTCGAAGAGTCCGATGTAGTTGATGCGGCGCGCTTCCTCGTCCTTCCCCAGGTCCGCGTGCAGGAAATGAGGCGTCAGGAGATCGTCCGGACGCTGCCATGCGTAGTGCCGGTAGCTGGACCAGATGAATTCGTCGGGATGGCCCGCCATGCCCGCGCGCACGGGATTGAGCTCGATGTAGCGCTGGCAGGTGAGGAGGTAGCGCTCCGTCTCCACCAGGGTGGCCTTGTACCGGCCTTCCCAGAGGGTGCCGGTCCGCTCGTGGAGCTTGTTGAAGTACGCGACGTAGCGTCGGCCGAGCGCTTGCATCGTGGCGGGGAGCGAGGTCGGGCGCCTGGGGGTGGCGAGCAGGTGCACGTGGTTCGTCATGAGCACGTAGGCATGCACTGCGACGTCGTGTTGGGCCGCGAGCGTGGTCAAGCACTTGTGGAAGTACACGCGGTCGCCCTCCGACATGAAGATCGCCTGCCGGTTGTTGCCGCGCACGATGACATGCGCGGGGGTGGATTCCATGAAGAGGCGGGGGAGGCGAGCCATGCGGGTTCAACGCGGAACCCCGGCGCCAGGCCGACCGAAACGGGAGTCTGACCCCCATTCGGAAATGGGAGTCTGACCCCAGTTAATTCAGTGCTTGGCTTCGCCGATGCGCTGGTCGAGGGTGGGGTCGGCCCGGTGGTTGGCCTGGTTCCACTTGAGGATCATCAGCATCGAGCCGGCGACGAACGCGCCGAAGATCACGATGATCACGTTGATCGGCAGGTGCATGCGGATCATCAGCGCGTAGATCGCGAGCATCAGCAGGATGCTCGCGTTCTCGTTGAAGTTCTGCACCGCGATCGAATGGCCGGCCGTGAGGAGCACGTGGCCGCGGTGTTGCAGCAGCGCGTTCATCGGCACCACGAAGTAGCCCGCCATCGCCCCGGCCAGCATCAGCACGAGGTACACGGCCGGCATCCACTTCACCCACACCAGCGTCATGACGACCAGCCCCATGGCGATGCCCACGGGCAGCACGGAGAGCGATTTCTTGAGCGGCACGCGCGCGGCGAGCACGGCCCCCAGCGTGATGCCGATCGCCGAGACGCCGAGGAGGATCGAGGCGCGGTCGAGCGGCAGGTGGAGCTGCTTCTCCGCCCAGCGCAGCGTCAACACCTGCAGCGTGGCCCCCGCGCCCCAGAAGAGCGTGGTCACCGCGAGCGAGATCTGGCCCAGCTTGTCGCGCCACAGCGTGTGGAAGCAGTGGGAGAAATCGGCGAGCAGGCGCAGCGGGTTCGTCTGCTGCTGCCCGTAGCGCGCGCCGGTATCGGGAATGGCGAGGTTGAAGCACGCCGCGATGACGTACGTGAAGCCGATGACGACGATCGCCGCCTCGGGCCCCGTGTCCACGGGCGTGTCGATGAACGGGAAGTCGAAGCGCAGCAGGCGCGTCGAGATCTCCGGCGAGATCAGCACGCCGCCCAGCAGGTTGCCGAGCACGATCGAGGCGACCGTGAGGCCCTCGATCCATCCGTTGGCCACGACGAGCTGTTCGGCCGGGAGCAGCTCGGTGAGGATGCCGTACTTCGCGGGCGAGTACGCCGCGGCGCCGAGACCGACGATCGCGTACGCGAACAGCACGAGCCAGTACGACTCCACGCCCGGAATGGTCACGCCCGCGGAGAGGAAGATCATCGCGCAGCCGAAGATCTTCAGCGTGTTCGTCGCGAACATCACCTTGCCCTTGGGACGCGAGTCGGCGAAGGCGCCGACGAAGGCCGCGAGCACGACGTAGCTCAGCGTGAAGCACCACTTCAGCAGGGGCGTGAGCCACTCGGGACCGTTGAGCAGCAAAAGCGTCTGGATCGCTGCAATGAACAGCATGTTGTCGGCGAGCGACGAAAAAAACTGCGCCGACATGATCGTGTAGAACCCGCGCTTCATGGCGGGCACTATACCTGACGCATGCTAAATCATGGGGTTACAACGGTTGTTTTAGCCCTCGGGACGTTCCCGGGCCCACCAGTCGCGGAAAGCCTTCTCCGAAAGGGGCGGGCTCACCACGAAGCCCTGCGCCACGTCGCACCCCAGCCGGCGCAATTCCTCCAGGGCGGAGGGCGCTTCCACGCCTTCGGCCACGGCGCGCAGGTCGAAGTTGTGCGCAAGGTTGATGACAGAGCGCACGATCTGCCGGTCGCCGTTGTCGGTGAGCAGGCCCGCGACGAATAGCCGGTCGATCTTGAGCTCGTCGAGCGGAAACCGCTTCAGGTAGGCGAGCGACGAGTAGCCGGTGCCGAAATCGTCGATCGAGAGCTGCACGCCGATGCCCTTCAGGCGCGTCAGCATGGCCATGGAGCGCTCCGCGTCGCCGATCATGGAGCTCTCGGTGATCTCGAGCGTGATCGTCCCCGGATCCACGCCCCAGGTCTTCATCGCCTGGTCGACCACCGTCGGCAGCTCGCCGTCGGTGAGGATGCGGGTCGAGATGTTGAGGGCGAAGCGCGGGGTCCCGTGGGCGGACTTCATGGTGGCCGCATGCCGCAGCACCGCGTTCAGCGCCCAGACAGTCAGCGAGCCGATGAGCCCCGTGCGTTCCGCGATGCCGACGATGGTGTCCGCAGGCAGGTCGCCCGCCTGGGCGTGGCGCCAGCGCACCAGCGCCTCGGCGGCGACCGGGCGTCCCGTGGAGAGCTCCACCTGCGGAGCGTAGGCCACCTCGAGCTCGTTGGCGCGGATGGCGCGCTCGAGGTCCAGGTCCATGCCGCGGTAGACCTCGGACTCGATCGTGTCTTCCGATTGCGTAACGTGATAGCCCTCTTCGCGCGTGGCGGCGATGCGCCGTGCGACGTCGCCCGCCATCAGCAGCTCGGCGGGGTCGTAGCCTTGCTCCGGAACCGTCGCGATGCCGATGCAGGGCCGAAGCACCGCGGTGCCGCCCTCGTGCGCGATGGGCCGGTCGAGGGCGCGCAGCACCTTCACCGCGGCGAGGATTGCCTGCGTGGGGTGCGCGAGGCGCGGAAGGACGATGCACACCTCGTCGTCGTTGATCGACGCGGCGCGGTCGTCGGTGCGAAGGACCTTGCGGATGCGCTCCAGCACCAGCGTCATGGTCACGGCGGCGGGAGGGCCCTTCAGGAGGGCCTGCAGGCGATCCACACGGCGCAGCTCGAGGACCAGCACCGCCATGCGTCCCTGCGTGGCACGCGCCACGGCGCTCTCGCGGTCGAGGAAGCGCAGGACCTCCTCGCGGTTGAAGTCTTCCGCGATCATGCGAGGTAGAAATCCTTGAGGTCGAGGCCGAAGGCTCCGGCGGCCAGGCCGCGGCGGATGAAGATCGGCTTCTCGTCGCCGGTCTTCGGGTCGTACAGGAGGTCGAGCAGCGACGGGAAGCCCACCGGCGTCTTGTCGGGGCCCGTCACGACGAGCACGCGCGGCTTCAGCCTGCGCACCTTGTTGTGCGCGACGACGATGGCGACCTCGCCCGTGTTGAGCTCGATCAGCGAGCCGACGGGGAAGACCCCGACCGACGAGATGAACTGCTGCACCAGCGCTTCCTGGAAATAGTCGCCGGCCCAGCCGGAGAGGCTGCGCATGGCTTCGTACGAAGACACCGCCTCCGCGTACGGACGGCGCTTGGTGATGGCGGCGAAGCAGTCGGCGATGCCGGCCATCCGTCCGAAGAGGCTGATCTCGGTGCCCAGCAGGCCTTCGGGATAGCCGCTGCCGTTGATGCGCTCGTGGTGGTGGGCGATGCCCTCGATCACCTCGGGGTGGAAGTTCGGCGTCGAGGCGAGGATGTCGAGGCCGAATTGCACGTGCTGCTTGGCGAGCGTGAATTCCTCGGGGGAGAGCTTGCCTTCCTTCTCCAGCAGGTCGCGCGGCAGCTTGATCTTGCCGATGTCGAGCAGCAGGCCGACCTGGCCCAGCATCGAGAGCTGCGGCTTGGGGAATCCGAGCTGCCGGCCGAACGCGGTGAGGTACACGGCGACCTGCAGGCTGTGGCCGTAGGTCGTGATGTCCTGCTCGCGAAGGCGCGCCACCCACATCAGCGCGTCGGGGTTGCGCACGATCGACTCGACCATGTCGTTCACGACTTCCTCGACCTCCTCGATCTCGAGGAGATGGCCGCCGCGGATGTCGATGACGAGCTTGTCGAGCACTTCGTCGGTTTTCTGGATGACCTCGCGGGCCTTCACGACCTCGACCTCGACGGGCACGGAGTCGCGATAGGTCTGCACGACGATGCCCGGAGGCAGAAGGGCGGCGCGTGCGGCCAGCTCCTGCGGGGATTCCTCGGGCTGCGGCGGCGGGGGCGGAGCGGCGTTCTCCGCGCTGCCCGAGGCCCCGCGCTTGAAGAGGCCCTTCATGCGCCCGAAGACGCGGCCGATCACGCCCTCACCCGATTCCTCGTCGCCCTCCTGTGTCATGCCCGGCACGATCGCGCCGGGGAGACGCTTTGCACCCGCGCCTTGCGTGAGGATGTCCTCGAGGTTCACGACGCGTCCGGCATCGTCCCGGGGCGGGGGCCGAGGCGGCGCAGGCTCGGAAGGCTTCGCGGAGCTGGTTTCGACCTGCGGGCGCGCGGTGGCGGGTTGCTGCGGTGCGGCAAAGCGCGGCGGGTGCTCGATGGCCGCGGGGGCCTCGTACTCGTCACCCAGCGAACGGGCGCGGTCGACGATCACCCACATGCAGTGCTGCTGCAGCTCGCGGATCTGCTCGTCGTCCTCGACGAGGAAGCCCTGCAGGAGGAACGGCGTGTCGACCCACGGACGATCGAGGTCGGCGACGAACATGCCGACGCGAAGGTCGGTCGTGGGTACCTTGGTTTCCATCGGGTCCGTTTGTTGTCGGTCTTCGCGTCACCCAGCACGGGCCATTCTACAGGCCGGACCCCCCTGCGATCCTGTTGAAAATCCCACAAAACCGCCTAGACGATGGCGCGTTTTCGCAGGCTTTCGATGGCCGGCGCATCGAGGCCCAGCAGCTCGGCGAGGACCTGGTCGGTGTGCTCGCCCAGGGTCGGCGGCGGAGAATCGTACGCGACGGGCGTCGCGGAAAAGCGCATCGGGTTCGCCACCAGCCGCACTTCACCGGCCTTCGCGTGCGGCACGCGGATCTCGAGGCCGCGCGCGATCACGTGCGGATCGGCGAACACCTGTTCGAGGTTGCGGATCGGCCCGCAGGGAACGTCGGCCGCCTCGAGGCGCTCGAGCCATTCGGCGGCGGGACGCGTGGCGAGCTTCGAGGCGAGCATCGGCACCAGCGCGTCGCGATGCTTCACGCGCTCGGGATTGGTGGCGTAGCGCGGATCGGCGGCCAGGGCGCGCTCGCCCAGCACCTCGCAGAAGCGCGCGAACTGCGAGTCGTTCCCGACCGCAACGATGAGGTAGTCGTCCGCGGACTTGAAGACTTGGTACGGAACAATCGACTGGTGCGCGTTGCCGAGGCGCCCGGGAATCTCGCCGGATGCGAGGTAGCTCGTGTTCATGTTGCCGAGCATCGCCACCTGGACGTCGAGCAGCGCCATGTCGATGTGCTGGCCGGTTCCGGTGCGCTCGCGGTGGAAGAGGGCGGCCACGATCGCGTTGGCCGAATAGAGGCCGGTGAAGAGATCGGACACGGCCACGCCCACCTTCTGCGGCCCGCCGCCGGGAAGGTCGTCGCGCTCGCCCGTGATGCTCATCAGGCCGCCCATGCCCTGCACGATGAAGTCGTAGCCCGGGCGGTCGGCGTACGGCCCCGTCTGGCCGAAGCCGGTGATCGAGCAGTAGACGATGCGCGGATTCACCGCCGCGAGGCTCGCGTAGTCGAGCCCGTAGCGCTTCAAGTCGCCGACCTTGAAATTCTCGGCGACCACATCGCACTTCGCGGCGAGCTCGCGTGCGAGCGCCTGGCCTTCGGGCTTCGCGATGTCGAGCGTCACCGAGCGCTTGCCGCGGTTGGCGGCGAGATAGTAGGCGGCTTCGATGGGGCGGCCCGCATCGTCGCGCAGCCACGGCGGGCCCCAGCGGCGCGTGTCGTCGCCGGTGCCGGGACGCTCGATCTTGATCACTTCGGCACCGAGGTCGGCGAGGATCTGTGTGGCCGTGGGACCGGCGAGCACGCGCGTGAGGTCGAGGACCCGGATGCCTTCGAGGATGCGTTGCATGGCGGAGGATTATGCGGCAGGCTGGCCGCGGAGGTACTCAAACCATGCTCGTCGTTGCCGGATTCGTTCTCTTCGCGCTGGGCGCCCTGTCGGGCGTGTGGCTCGTCCTCGCCCCGTTCGGTTTCGTCGCCGGCCCGCCGGGCCTCGCGCTCTGGGCGTTCTTCCCCGTCTTCACCGTGATCGGCTATCTCCTCGCGGCGGCCCCTTCGCGTGACACGATCCTCCCGGTCCTCTCCAAGGTCGCGGGTGCGGTCCTGCTGCTGCTGGAACTCGCCGCAGCCGTGGGCCTGGTGCTCGAATCGATGCAGATCGTGGTCGCGATGGGCGCCCTCACGTCGCTCTGGTACGTGCTGGTGATCGGCCTGGTGCTGGGCGCGGCGGGGCTCGCGTCGCACCGCGGCACGCCGCCGGGCGGGGCGCGCGCCTAGCGCGGCGGAGCCCGAAGCACGCGCGCCGCGAGGGTTTGCCGCGCCCTGCGGGCCGCATTTCTCGCCGCCTGTTCAAAGGGTTGGCCCCCCGGTAGACTGGCCCCACTATAAGAGGAGGGGTCCCTTGAAACCGACCGATATCGGTCAGCCGGAATACTTCCACCGCGTCGTCGATTGCCAGTGGGCATGTCCTGCCCACACCCCCGTTCCCGAATACATCCGGATGATCGCGCAAGGCCGCTACGGCGATGCGTACATGGTCAACTGGAAATCGAACGTCTTCCCCGGAATCCTGGGGCGCACCTGCGACCGTCCCTGCGAGCCCGCCTGCCGCCGCGGCCGCGTCGAGGAGAACCAGGGCGAGAAGCCCGAGCCCGTCGCGATCTGCCGCCTGAAGCGCGTCGCGGCCGACTACAAGGAAGACATCACCGATCGCCTCCCGAAGGTGCCCGCGCGCAAGAACGGCAAGCGCGTGGCGTGCATCGGCGCCGGCCCCGCGTCGCTCACCGTCGCCCGCGATCTCGCGCCGTTGGGCTACCACGTCACGGTGTTCGAATCCGATCGGCGGGCGGGCGGCATGATCCGCAGCCAGATCCCGAAATTCCGGCTGCCCGAGAGCGTGATCGACGAGGAGGTGGGCTACATCCTCGACCTCGGTATCGACTTCAAGTCGGGCCATCGCATCGACTCGCTGAAGAGCCTGCTCACCGCCGGCTTCGACGCCATCTTCGTGGGCTCGGGCGCACCGCGCGGCCGCGACCTCGACATCCCCGGCCGCAAGGAAGCGGCGGGCAACATCCACATCGGCATCGACTGGCTCTCCTCGGTGTCCTTCGGCCACGTCACCAAGATCGGCAAGCGCGTGATCGTCCTCGGCGGCGGCAACACGGCGATGGATTGCTGCCGTTCCTCGCGCCGCCTGGGCGGCGACGACGTGAAGGTCATCGTGCGCTCCGGCTTCGAGGAGATGAAGGCGAGCCCCTGGGAGAAGGAAGACGCCCAGCACGAGGGCATCCCCATCCTCAACTACCTCGTGCCGAAGGCGTTCACGCACGCCGACGGCAAGCTGACCGGCGTGCTGTTCGAGAAGGTCGCCGCCACGAAGGACGAGAAGGGCCGGCGCAAGCTCGTTCCGACCGGCGAGCCCGACGTGCACCACGAATGCGACGACGTCCTGGTCGCCGTCGGCCAGGAGAACGCCTTCCCCTGGATCGAGCGCGACATCGGTCTGGACTTCGACGAGTGGGGCATGCCGAAGCTCGATCCCCTCACGCTGCAGTCCACGCGCAAGGAGATCTTCTTCGGCGGCGATTCGGCGCTCGGTCCCAAGAACATCATCTGGGCCGTGGCGCACGGCCACGACGCCGCGATCTCCATCGACCGCCACTGCAACGGCGAGGACGTCCGCCAGCGCCCGCCGCCGATGGTGAACCTGCTGTCGCAGAAGATGGGCATCCACGAGTGGAGCTACGACAACGCGATCACGGGCGACGCGCGCTTCAAGGTGCCGCTGAAGGACCTCACGATCGCGCTGAAGGACATCCGCCAGGAAGTGGAGCTGGGCTTCGACCCGGCGCTCGCCTTCCAGGAGGCGCAGCGCTGCCTCAACTGCGACGTGCAGACCGTCTTCGCGCCGAAGCTCTGCATCGAGTGCGATGCCTGCGTGGACATCTGCCCGATGGACTGCATCACGTTCACGCCCGATGGCCCGGAGGGCGAGCTTCGAGCGCGCCTCACGGCCCCCGCACGCAACGAGACGCAGGCGCTCTACATCGGCGCCGGCCTCAAGACCGGCCGGATCATGGCCAAGGACGAGGACGTCTGCCTGCATTGCGGGCTGTGCGCCGAGCGCTGCCCCACGGGCGCCTGGGACATGCAGAAGTTCCTCCTCGACATGACGCACGCAGGGCCTGCTTGCCGCGACCGCAAGCCCGAGCGCAGCCTCGCCTAGGAGGCGCCCATGACGACCAAGCGCGGGAAAGCGGTCCGCGAGCACCGCGTCGATCTCGGCGCGGACCTTCGCATCGGGCGCGCACGCGAAATCTTCGAGGCCCTCGCCGCCGCGGGCAACAAAGCTACGGTTGTAATCGACGCGAGCACAGTTGCAAAGGTGGATGCGGCCGGTTTGCAGGCGTTGGCGGTCCACGTTGTGCAGTGGCGCACAGCCGGGAAGGCGTGGCGTTGGGATAATCCCACCGAGACGCTGCGCACCTCCGCGCGGTCTGCGGGCCTCGACGAGGCCCTGGGACTCGAATGATTCAGGACCTCCTTGCCCTGTGCCGGATCTACCGGCCGAAGCTCGCGCTCATGCTGCTCATGATCGCGATGCCGTGGGCATGGGCCGCGTTCTGGGTGCCGTGGTGGGTGAACGTCGTGTGCCTCCTCACCGTGCCCATCGCGATGGGCATCCTCATGCTGCACGTGATGCCGCCGCCCGAGCTGCCGCGGCGCGAGACCGACACGTCCGAAGTCCCCGACGCGCAGATCCGCAAGATGCGCAAGATGTCCTCGGGCGTGCACAACCTCCTGTCGCGCTGGTCCACGCACGCCGACCGCTCGCGCACGCACATCGAGGAGGTCAGCAGCCACGTCGACGACGTGATCGAGTATTCCGAGAGCGCCGTGGTGGAGATCGGCAAGCGCTTCGTGTCGGTGACGCGCAAGACCCGCAAGCAGGTCGACTACGCGCTCGCCATGCTCGAGCACGCGGGTCCCGACGGCAAGCGCCGCGAGAGCCGTCCGCTGCCCGAGCTGGTCACGGCCTACGAGGACCTGGCCGCGAAGGTCGCCAGCAGCCTCGCCAAGGTGGCCGAGAGCGCCGAGGCGCTGGAGAAGCGCCACGAGACGGTGCGCAAGGACTTCGAGAACATCGACAAGATGCTCGACCAGCTCGCCGCGCACGACAGCCAGATCGGCGTGCTGGCACTCAATACCTCGGTGAAGGGCCAGGACGTCGTCTCTGTGAGCGACCAGATCCGCACCCTGAGCCTGGAATCGAAAGCGCTCACGCGCGACATCCGCCGGACGCTCGAGCAGGTGCGCGGCCAGGCCACGAGCATGCACAGCGCCGTGCGCAACGCCGTGGGCCAGGCGCGCGAGGCCTCCACGTTCGCGAGCGCCGAGGGCCAGAAGCTCTCGCGCGAGATGCTCTACAACAGCCAGGAAGTCTCCGAGACGCTGTCGCAGATCGGCGGCATCGGCAACGAGATCCAGCGCGACATCAACGAGATCATCGTGGCGCTGCAGTTCCAGGACATCACGCAGCAGAAGTTGCAGCGCTTGAAGGATCCGATGCTATCCGACCTCATGACGGCCCTGCGCGCAATCTTCGACGAGACGCGTTCGCTCTCGGTGAAGCTGGAAGGCAGCGGCCTGGTGGAGGCGGGAACAGAGAAACCGCGTGGCGGACCCGAAACGCCGGGCAACCTCGGACCCGCCGGGGTCCAGGGACGGCGCAAGGGTGACGAAGCGGTCGAGATTTTCTGAAGGGAGATGCAGTGGCGCGAATTCTGGTCGTCGACGATTCCACCACCATGCGGCAGATGGTGAGCTTCACATTGCAGGACGCGGGCCACGAGGTGACGGAGGCGGCCGACGGCATCGCGGCGCTCGCGGAAGCGAAGGGCGGGCGCAAGTTCGACCTCGTGATCACCGACGTGAACATGCCGGGCATGAACGGCATCGACCTCGTGAAGTCGCTTCGCGAGCTCGCCGATTTCAAGTTCACCCCCATCCTCGTCCTCACCACCGAAGCCGGGCAGGACGTGAAGGCCAAGGGCCGCGAGGTCGGCGCCACCGGCTGGATCGTGAAGCCCTTCAGTCCCGAAGTGCTGATCCAGACGCTGCGGAAGGTCCTCGACTGAGGTCGGGTCTGCAATGACGATCGACCTCACCCGCTTCCACGAAAGCTTCTTCACCGAGAGCCTCGAGGCGATGGACGCCACCGAGGCCCACCTGCTGGCGCTGGAGTCCGCGGGCGACCGCGACCCCGGTGCCGCCGAGGAACGCGTCAACGCGATCTTCCGCGCCGTGCACTCCGTGAAGGGCGCCGCCGGCAGCCTCGGCTTCGGTCCCATCGGGGAATTCACGCACCACCTCGAGAGCTTCCTCGACCATGCGCGCAAGGGCTCGGTCGCCGTCGCGGGCAGCGCGGTGGACGCGCTGCTGGCCAGCGTCGACCACACGCGCTCCCTGTTGAAGGCGGCGCGCGACGGGGGCGAGGTCGATGCCAACCGCTCCGTCCTGCTGGTGGAGACGCTGCGCCACCTCTCGCCCGACAATCCGTTCGCGCCGCAGGCTGCCAAGCCCTCGGAAGCCGATACCGCCGGGCCCGCGCAGGTCACCTACCGAATCCGCTTCGAGCCCTCGCTCGATTTCTTCCGCTCGGGCAACGACCCGCTGCGCATGTTCAAGGTGCTCTCCGAGATGGGCACGCTGGTGGCCAAGGCGGATACCGCACGGCTGCCGGCTCCGGAAGCGTTCGATCCCGAGGCCTGCTACCTCGCCTGGGACCTCCTGCTCACCACGGCCACGCCGCGCGGCGACATCGAGGAGGTGTTCGCCTGGGCCGGCGAGGAGAGCCGCGTGACGATCGCCGTCGACACGCCCGCGCCCGCGGCGGCCGCCGCCGCTCCGGTTGTTCCCGAGCGCCGCGCCTCCGACGAAAGGCGCGACCGCCGCCAGGCCGATCGCCGCCGAGCCGAACGCCGCGGAGACGAGGAGGTCGGCGCGGAGCTGCGCACCGACCGGCTGCACGTGAGCCGCGACCGCGTCGACGAGCTGATCAACCTGATGGGCGAGCTGGTCATCACCAAGACGATGCTCAAGCAAGCGGTGAGCACGCTCGATCCGTCCGCCATCGAGCGGCTGGAGCAGATCCTCGCCAGCCTCGAGCGCAACACGCGCGATCTCCAGGACCGCGTGATGTCGATCCGCATGCTGCCGATGAGCCACGCGTTCGGCCGGTTCGCGCGGCTGGTGCGCGACGTGGGGCAGCGCACCGGCAAGCAGATCACCCTCGAGATCACCGGCGGCGACGCGGAGCTCGACAAGTCGGTCATCGAGAAGCTGGTCGATCCGCTGACGCACCTGGTGCGGAACGCTCTCGACCACGGCATCGAGGCGCCGCCCGAGCGCAAGGCCGCGGGCAAGCCCGAGGGCGCGACGCTCAAGCTGCACGCCGAGCACAAGGGCGGGCACATCGAGATCCGCGTGTCCGACGACGGCCGCGGCATCGACGTCGCGCGCGTGCAGGCGAAGGGACGCGAAGTGGGCCTGCTGATGCCGGGCGAGACCATCGACGCCGAGCGCGCCTGCGAGCTCATCTTCGAGCCGGGGTTCTCGACCGCGGCCGAGGTGGGCGAGCTTTCCGGGCGCGGCGTGGGCCTGGACGTCGTGCGGAAGAACATCCTCGCGCTGGCCGGGACGCTGCGCTTCGAATCGAAGCCGGGCCGCGGCGCCGAAGTCGTGCTGCGCCTGCCGCTCACGCTCGCGATCATCGACGGCATGCTGGTCACGATCGGCGCGGACGCCTACATCGTCCCGATGACGTCGATCGTGGAGTGCCTGCAGCCCGATCCCTCGACGATGAAGAGCATCGCGGGGCGCGGCATGCTGGTGGAGCTGCGCGGCGAGTACCTGCCGCTGCTGGAGCTGGCCCGCCTCACCGCGACGGAAGGCGCGGCGGCGTTCGAGGACGGCCTGCTGATCGTGCTCGAAGCGGAAGGCAACAAGGTCGCGCTGCTGGTCGACGCGCTGGTCGGCCAGGAGCAGGTCGTGATCAAGAGCCTCGAGCGCAACTATCGCAAGGTCGGCTACATCGCCGGCGCAACCATCCTCGGCGAGGGCCGGGTGACGCTGATCCTGGACGTGGCGAGCCTGGTGAGGGCCGCTCGTGAATGAGCACTCCCATGAACGAAAATAAAAAAATGCATTGGTTCTTCCGTCCGGCGGCCGCGCTCCTGATCCGGATGCAGTACAAGTCGAAGCTGCCGATCCTCGCAAGCCTGTTCTGCGTTCCCCTCGTGATCGCCCTTGTCGCGCCCCCTTCGGGCTGGACATCGCCCTCGGCGTGGGCCGTGGCCCTCACCTTCGCGTTCGCCTGGTACTGCATGGGCGCGCACATCTCCGCGGCCGACGAGAGCTGGCTGCACGTCCAGCGCGTGGCCGGGCGCCTCTCCGAGCACGACCTTCGCGGCCTGGACTCCGACGGCTACTCGCGCGACGAAGCCAGCGAGGCCCTGGGCTCGGGACATTTCGGCCGGCTGCACGCCACGCTCCTCGACACGCACGACCGGCTTCGCGAGCTGGTGACGCACGCGCGCGTGAGCGCCGATGCGGCGCGCATCGCCGCCGACGAGCTCGCCTCGGGCAACGTGAACCTCTCGCAGCGCACCGAGCAGCAGGCCTCCACGCTGGAAGAAACGGCGTCGGGCATGGAGGAGCTCGCGGCGACCGTGAAGCAGAACGCGGACAACTGCAAGCTCGCCAACGACCTCTCGGGCAACGCCGTGGGTGTCGCGAACAAGGGCGCCGAGCTCGTCCATCGCATCGTCACGACGATGACGCTGATCGACAAGAGCTCGAAGAAGATCGTCGACATCATCGGCGTGATCGAGTCGATCGCGTTCCAGACCAACATCCTCGCGCTGAATGCCGCGGTCGAAGCGGCGCGCGCCGGCGAGCAGGGCCGCGGCTTTGCCGTGGTGGCGGGCGAGGTGAGGAGCCTCGCGCAGCGCTCCGCCGAGGCGGCCAAGGAGATCAAGAGCCTGATCGGCGAGTCGGTGGGCAACGTCGACCAGGGCGCGAAGCTCGTGCAGGACGCCGGCCACATCATGAACGACGTGGTGGTGAGCGTGAAGCAGGTGAAGGACCTGATCAGCGAAGTCGCCGTCGCCTCGCGCGAGCAGAGCTCGGGCGTCGGCGAGATGAACAAGGCGTTGATGCAGTTGGAAGGGATGACGCAACAGAATGCGGCGTTGGTCGAGCAGGCGACCGCATCGGCTCTCACTTTCAAGGAAGAAGCCGCGCAGCTCTCCGGGCTCGTCCGCCAGTTCCGGCTGGACGATTCGGAAGATTTGCCGGGTGCCGAGCCTTACGCGGCGCCCGTCTCCGCACCTGAACCCGTGGCCGTGGTACCGCCCCGGCCCGCTCGTGGTCTCGGATTCAAGCCGAAAGGCGCCGGGCACGAGGAGTGGGAGGAATTCTGAGGATGCAAACATCATGAAATGGATCCTGTCGCCAGGCATGGCCTTCTTCATCCGGTTGCGAAACCAGATCAAGCTGCCGCTCATCGCCATCCTCTACACCGTGCCGCTCGCGATCGCCGTCGTCGCCAACCCGCCGATGTGGCTCTCGCCCGTGGGCATCGCCATCCTGGTGACGTACGTCTTCGCCTGGTACTGCGGAGCCTCGCACTACTACAGCGCCGACGAGGCGTGGAAGATCGTGCGCAGCGTCGCCTCGCGCCTGAACGAGCGCGACCTGCGCGGCGGCGACCTGATGACGCAGGAGGAAGTGCGCGCGCGCCTGGGCGAGGGCCAGTTCGCCTCGCTCTTCGGCACGCTCGCCGACGCCCATGACCGGCTGCGCACGCTCACCGTGCAGGCGCAGCAGAGCGCGGAAGCCGCGCGCGCCGCCGCCGACGAGCTGGCCGCGGGCAACGTGAACCTCTCGCAGCGCACCGAGCAGCAGGCCTCCACGCTGGAAGAAACCGCCTCGGGCATGGAAGAGCTCGCCGCGACGGTCCGCCAGAACGCGGACAACTGCAAGCTCGCCAACGACCTCTCCGGCAACGCCGCGGGCGTGGCCAACAAGGGTGCGGCGCTCGTGAACCGGATCGTCACGACGATGGACCTGATCGACAAGAGCTCGAAGAAGATCGTCGACATCATCGGCGTCATCGAGTCGATCGCCTTCCAGACGAACATTCTCGCGCTGAACGCGGCCGTGGAAGCGGCGCGCGCCGGCGAGCAGGGCCGCGGCTTCGCGGTGGTCGCGGGCGAGGTGAGGAGCCTTGCGCAGCGCTCCGCCGAGGCGGCCAAGGAGATCAAGGGCTTGATCGGAGACTCGGTCGGCAACGTCGACCAGGGTGCGAAGCTCGTGCAGGATGCCGGCCACATCATGAACGACGTGGTGGTGAGCGTTCAGCAGGTGAAGGACCTCATCAGCGAGATCGCGGTCGCCTCGCGCGAGCAGAGCTCGGGCGTGGAGGAAATGAACAAGGCCCTGATGCAGCTGGAGGACATGACGCAGCAGAACGCCGCGCTCGTGGAGGAGGCCACCGCCTCCGCGCTCACCTTCAAGGAGGAATCGGCGCGGCTGTCCGGGCTGGTCGGCCAGTTCCGCATCGACGAGACGGCGCGCCTGCCCGGAACGCCCGCACGTCCGGCGCCCGTGGCGCCCGCCATTCCCGCGGCGCGTCCCGCCCGCACCCTGGGCCAGAAGGCCGGCCCCAAGACGGACGGACACGAGGAGTGGGAGGAATTCTGATGAAACGCGAGCTGCTCACATTCACGCTCGGGACCGAAAGCTACGGCCTCGACATCCTCAAGGTGCAGGAGATCCGCGGCTACGAGCCGCCCACCCGCATCGCCAACGCCCCCGACTTCATCAAGGGCGTGATCAACCTGCGCGGCCACATCGTGCCGATCGTCGACCTCCGCCTCAAGCTGTCCGTGGGCGAGGCCCGCTACGACGGCAGCACGGTGGTGATCATCCTCAACGTGCTGGGGCGCGTGGTGGGCGTCGTGGTCGACGGCGTCTCGGACGTGATCACGCTTCCCGAGGACGCGGTGAAGCCGGCGCCGGAATTCGGTGCCGTGCTCGACACCCAGTACATCCTCGGCCTCGCGACGGTCGAGGGCCAACTCCTCATCATCACCGACATCGAGAAGCTCATGGGCGCACGCGAGATGGCGCTCGTCTCGGACATGGCGGAGGGGGCATGAAGGTCGAGGCCAAGCGATCGCTTTCCATCGGCACCAAGTTCCTGCTGATCGCCGCGGCCAGCCTCATCCCGCTCGCGCTCACGCTGGCGCTGCTGCTGCTGGAGATCAACGATCGCGTGGTCCAGGTCGACCGCGAGCGCCAGGGCCTGGTGGTCCACCAGGGGCTGAAGAAGGTCCTGTACTCGCTGGTCGAGCACCGCGACGCCTCCGTGCGATGGCGCATGGGCGATGCGAGCGCGCAGGCGAAGGTCACCAAGCTCGCGACCGAAGTGCAGCGCGACCTGGACGAGGCGACCCAGCTCGCGGCCAGCGTCGCCTGGGCCCCGGAGGTGAGCGCCGGTCTCTCGGACACCGCCGTCGCCTGGGACATCGTCCGGCGCAGCGTCGAGAACCGGCCGCCGGAAGAGACCTGGCTCGAGCACAACGAGCTGCTCACGATGAACGTGATGCCGCGCTTCTCGCAGGTGGGCCGCCTCTCGGGCCTCTACGTGGACCCGGATCCCGCGAGCTACTACCTCGTGCGCATCGTCGTGGAGCGCGTGCCCGTGCTCGCCGGCCGCCTGGGCGAGATCCGCTCGCTGCTGCCGATGATCGACTCGCGCAATGCCCCCGGCATCGTCGAGCTGGACAAGCTGCAGGTCGGCGGGGCGCTGGCGCAGGCCGACGTCGACGCGATCGACATGGATTCGAAGAACCTCGCGCGCGTGGACGCCGAAAGCACCGCGACCCTGAAGCTCCCCTTCAGCGCGCTGGACGCGACGGCCAACCGCTTCCTCCGCACCGTGGATTCCTCGGTGCGCTCCGCGCGGTCGAACCGCCCGGAATGGGCCTCGGCGCGCGACGTCCCGAACGCCGTCGACAAGACCTTCGAGCTCTACGACCGCGGCACGCAGGTGCTGGCGATGCAGCTCTCGGACCGGCGGGGCAGCCTCGTCGCGCAGCGCAACCTCCTGCTTCTCCTCGCCGTGGGCGTGGTGGGCGCGGCGGCGCTGCTGGGCTTCTTCCTCATGCGCTCCATCAGCCGGGCCATCGGCGGTGCGCTGGATGTCGCCGACCGCGTCGCCTCCGGGGACCTCACGCAGGTCGTCGAGGTGCGCGGCACGGACGAGACCGCGCGCCTCATGCAGGCGCTTCGCACCATGAACCAGGCGCTCGCGCGCATGGTGGGCGAGGTGCGCTCGGTGGCCGAGTCGGTGGCGAGCGAGGCGCGCCAGCTCTCGGGCGGCAACCGCGACCTCTCCGAGCGCACGGAATCGCAGGCCACGGCGATCGAGGAGGCGGCCTCCAGCATGGAGGAGCTCACCGCGAGCGTCCGGCAGAACATGGACAGCGCGCGCGAGACGCTCAAGCTCACCGGCAAGGCGTCGGACGCGACCACGCGCGGCATGGAAGCGGCCTCGCGCGTCGTGGACCACATGGACTCGATCCGCGGCAGCACCAAGCGCGTGGGCGAGATCGTCGGGATGATCGACTCGATCGCCTTCCAGACCAACATCCTGGCGCTGAACGCCGCGGTGGAAGCCGCGCGCGCCGGCGAGCACGGCCGCGGCTTCGCGGTGGTGGCTTCCGAGGTTCGCAACCTCGCCAAGCGTTGCGCGGACTCCGCGCGCGAGATCAAGGGGCTGGTGACGACCTCGAGCGCCCAGGTGACCGACGGAGCCCGCCTCGTGGACGAGGTGGCCGAGGCCATCGGCGACATCAACGCGCGCGTCTCGGAGGTCGACGGGCTGATGAACGGCATCGTGGCCGCGAGCGTCGAGCAGAGCAGCGGCATCGAGCAGGTGGGACAGACGATCACGCAGATGGAGCGCGTCACGCAGCAGAACGCGGCGATGGTCGAGGAGATCCTCGCCGCCACCGAGGCGCTCACGCGCCAGACGTCGCGCCTCGCGGCGGTCGTCGGAGCGTTCCGCCTGCAGGCTTCCGAGGCAGCCCAGGGAGCCGCCCCGGCGCCGGCGTCGAAGGTGGAAGCGGTGGCGGCCGAGGCGATCGGCAAGGCCTCGCGGCTGCCATCGCGAAATGCGCCGCGGCGCCTGTCGCAGAAGAACTGATGAATGAGTGAGACGCGGGAGTTTGCCTACACGCGGGAAGATTTCGAACGCGTTCGCAAGCTCATCCATGGCCGTGCCGGGATCGCGCTCGCCCAGGGCAAGGGCGAGATGGTCTACAGCCGCGTCGCGAAGCGCGTGCGGGCGCTGAACCTCGATACGTTCTCCGCGTATCTCGCTGTCCTCGACGACGACCTGCATCCCGAGTGGGAGCACTTCGTCAATGCGCTCACCACGAACCAGACGGACTTCTTCCGCGAAGCGCATCACTTCCCGATCCTGGTCGCGCATGCCCTGGCCAAGGGGAACCACGTGCGCGTGTGGAGCGCGGCGTCTTCCACCGGCGAGGAGCCGTATTCGATCGCGATGGCGCTCTGCGAGGCCTTCGGCACGTTCGAGCCTCCGGTGCGCATCCTCGCCACGGACCTGGACAGCAAGGTGCTCGCCACCGGCAGCGCGGGCATCTACCCGATGGAGCGCGCGGCACCCGTGGACGAGGAGCGCCTGAAGCGCTTCTTCCTCCGCGGCAAGGGCGAGAAGCGCGGGTTCGTCCGCGTGCGCGAGGAGTTGCGCGCGCTGATCGAATTCCGCCAGCTCAACCTGCGCGACGTGCAATGGGACATCGAGGGCCCGTTCGACGCGATCTTCTGCCGCAACGTCCTCATCTACTTCGACAAGCCGACGCAGCGCGCGGTGCTGGAGCGCCTCGTGAAGCGCCTGGCCGCCGACGGCCTGTACTTCGCCGGCCATTCCGAGAGCCTGCTGCACGCCTCGGATCTCCTCGCGCCCCGCGGCCGCACGGTCTACAGCCGCGCGAGCCATCCGGGACGGCCGTTCGCATGACGACGCGCTCGCGCGACGGCGGCAAGGACAAGTCGAGCGGCACCACGCGCGACTCGCACTACATCGACCGGCAGTTCAACCTGCCCGCCGCGAAGATCGGCCCGGGCGAGGTGTACGCCACGCAGCGCAACATGGTCATCGTCACGGTCCTGGGCTCGTGCGTCTCGGCCTGCCTTCGCGACCCGGAGACGAACGTGGGCGGCATGAACCACTTCATGCTTCCGCACCACGAGGGCCAGCCCGACGGGCCGCTCTCCGAGTCGGCACGCTATGGCGCATATGCGATGGAGGTGCTGGTGAACCACCTCCTGTCGCTCGGCGCGCGGCGCGACCGGCTGGAGGCGAAGATCTTCGGCGCCGGGCGGATCGTGCCCGGCATGTCGGACGTGGGCGCCAAGAACGCGAAGTTCGCCGTCGAGTACCTGGAGCGCGAGCGCATTCCCGTCCTCGCGCAGGATCTCGGCCGCGTCGAGGCGAGCAAGGTCTACTTCTTCCCGCACACCGGGCGCGTGCTGGTGAAGCGCCTGAAGACCCTCAGCAACGACACCGTGCTGATCCGCGAGCGCAACTACGCCGAGCGGCTCGACGAGCTCGCCAAGGGCGGCGGCGCGGACATCTTCGTCTGATGGCGATCCGCGTCCTCATCGTCGAGGATTCACCGCTGATGCAGCGGCTGCTCTCGACCATCATCGGGGCGCAGGACGACCTCAAGGTCGTGGGGACGGCCGGCGACCCGATCGAGGCGCGCGAGCGGATCAAGCAGCTGAAGCCCGACGTGATCACGCTCGACGTCGAGATGCCGCGCATGGACGGCATCACCTTCCTCGAGCGGCTGATGCGCTTGCGCCCCATGCCGGTCGTGATGATCTCCTCGCTCACCGAGAGCAACGCGCAAGTGACGCTCCGCGCACTCGAGCTGGGCGCCGTGGACTTCGTCACCAAGCCGGGCGGCGAGGGCTCGCGCGACCTCGCGAATTTCGGCGACGACGTGGTCGAGAAGGTGCGCGCCGCCGCCAAGGCCGAGGTGCACGCGTTTCCCGATCCGCCCACGGTGCCCGCTCCAGCCGTGGCCACGTTTCGCCCGAGCGCGCTCATCGCCGTGGGCGGCTCGACCGGCGCCACCGAGATGATCCGCGAGCTCCTAACACGGCTCCCGTCCAACTCGCCGCCCGTGGCGATCGTGCAGCACATGCCGGAGATGTTCACGCGCCTCTTCGCCCGGCGCCTGGACGACCTCTGCGCCCTGAAGGTGACCGAGGCGGAGGACGGCGAGCCGCTGCAGGCCGGCCATGCCTATATCGCGCCGGGAGACTGGCACCTGCGCATCGACGCGAAGGGCGGCGACTACATCGCGCGCATCGGCCAGGAGATGCTCGTGAACCGGCACCGGCCCTCGGTCGACGTGCTGTTCGAATCGGTGGCCAAGGCCGCCGGCGACAAGGGTGCCGGGGTGCTGCTGACCGGCATGGGCAAGGACGGCGCCGAGGGCCTGGGCGCCATCAAGCGCTCGGGCGGGGCTACCTTCGCCCAGGACCAGGCTTCGTGCGTCGTCTTCGGGATGCCCAAGGCGGCGATCGAGGCGGGGTACGTCGACCACGTGGAACCCGTGGCGGGCATCGCCCAACGGCTGGTGGAGGTCTTGCGCCGCCCGGGGTAGGGCTGAACTAGAATGCGGGGAAGCACCTCTCGGAGGAGGATGCAGCGAAGATGAAGAAAATAGAGTCGGTCAACGACTTCGTCATCAAGTTCGCGAACGTGAATGGGTCGGGCTCGGCCTCGGCCAACACGCTGTTCGCGAAGTCGATCATGCGCATGGGCGTGCCCATCAGCCCGCGCAACATCTTTCCCTCGAACATCCAGGGGCTTCCGACTTGGTATGAGGTCCGCGTGTGCGAGGAAGGCTGGCTCGGGCGACGCGGCGGCTGCGACCTCATGGTCGCCATGAACCCGCAGACGTGGGAGCCGGACGTCGCCGAGATCGAGCCCGGCGGCTACCTCTTCTACGACTCCACGCGGCCGATGCCGCAGAGCAAGTTCCGCGACGACATCCATGTCCTCGGCATGCCGCTCACGGAGATCACGAACAACGCGTACTCCGATCCCCGCCAGCGCCAGCTCTTCAAGAACATCATCTACGTGGGCGCGCTCTCGGCGCTGCTGGAGATCGACGTCCCGGAGATCGAGAAGCTGATCGCCGAGCAGTACAAGGGCAAGGAGAAGCTGCTCGAGCCCAACATCAAGGCCCTGCACATGGGCCGCGACTATGCCCTCGCGAACCTGCCGTGCCCGCTCGGCATCCGCGTGCGGCGTGCCGACCGCGTGGGCAAGAAGGTGTTCCTCGAGGGCAACAGCGCGGCCGCCCTGGGCTGCGTCTATGGCGGCGCCACGTTCGCCGCCTGGTATCCGATCACGCCGTCCTCCTCGATGGCCGAGGCGTTCGCCAAGCACTGCCGCAAGTTCCGCACCGATCCCGAGACCAGCAAGAACCGCTTCGCCATCGTCCAGGCCGAGGACGAGCTGTCGTCGATCGGCATGGTGATCGGCGCGGCGTGGAACGGATCGCGCGCGTTCACCTGCACCTCGGGCCCGGGCATCTCGCTCATGAGCGAGTTCATCGGCCTCGCGTACTTCGCCGAGATTCCCGCGGTGGTCTTCAACGTGCAGCGCGCCGGCCCTTCCACGGGCATGCCCACGCGCACGCAGCAGGCCGACGTATTGTCGTGCGCCTATGCATCCCACGGTGACACGAAGCACGTGCTGCTCTTCCCCGAGGATCCGAAGGAGTGCTTCGAGCACGCCGCGGTCTCGTTCGATCTCGCCGACCGCCTGCAGACGCCGGTGTTCGTGCTGCTCGACCTCGACATCGGCATGAACGAGCGCCTGTGCGAGCCGCTCAAGTGGGACGACAGCCGCCACTACGACCGCGGCAAGGTCCGCAGCTACCAGGACCTCGAAGCCGGGGCGCGCTTCGGTCGGTATCTCGACGTCGACGGCGACGGCATCACGTACCGCACCTATCCGGGCACGCACCCGAAGCGCGGGTCGTTCTTCACCCGGGGGACGAGCCGGGACAGATATGCGCGCTACACCGAGGACGGCAAGGCCTACGTCGACAACATGCAGCGGCTGCTCCGCAAGTTCGAGACCGCCAAGGACCTCGTGCCGAAGCCCGAACGCTTCGATGCGAGGAAGCCTTCGCGATTCGGAGTGATCTACTACGGTTCGACCAGCCCCGCGATGCGCGAGGCCCTGGCCGACCTCGAGGCGGCGAGCGTGGAGATCGACGCGCTGCGGATCCGGTCCTTTCCGTTCCACGAGGAAGTGATCGAGTGGGTCAACCGCCACGAGCACGTCTTCCTGGTGGAGCAGAACCGCGATGGGCAGTTGCGCACGCTGCTGATCGCCGAGGGCAACGTGGATCCGAACAAGGTGACGCCGGTGCTGCACTACGACGGGACGCCGATCACGGCGCGCTTCATCCGGGGCGAGATCGCGCAGCGGCTCGGGGCGTTCAATGTCACGCCGATCAAGAAGACGGCCGCGACCGGTGGCGGGGAATAAGGCTTTGTCCACGGATAAACACGGATAAACACGGATCTCGACCATGACCTATCTCACGAAGCCGAAGCTCCACCATCCCGAATTGCCCAAGAACAAGCTGGGCTTTACGAGGCGGGACTACGAAGGCACGGTGTCGACGCTGTGTGCCGGTTGCGGGCATGACTCGATCACGGGGGCGATCATCCAGGCGTGCTTCGAGCTGGATATCGCGCCGCATCGCGTGGCGAAGCTCTCGGGCATCGGGTGCTCGTCCAAGACGCCTACGTATTTCCTGGGCCAGTCGCACGGGTTCAACACGGTCCACGGCCGCATGCCTTCGGTGCTGACCGGAGCGAATGCCGCGAACCGCGACCTCATCTATCTCGGCGTGTCCGGGGATGGCGATTCCGCATCCATCGGCCTGGGCCAGTTCGCCCACGTGATGCGCCGGGGCGTGAACATGACGTACATCGTCGAGAACAACGGCGTGTACGGCCTCACCAAGGGCCAGTTCTCGGCCACGGCCGACCGCGGCTCGAAGAGCAAGCGCGGGGCGCTGAACGCGGACGAATCGATCGACCTCGCCCTCCTGGCGCTCCAGCTCGGCGCCACCTACGTCGCGCGCAGCTTCTCGGGCGACAAGGCGCAGTTGGTGCCGCTCATCAAGGGCGCGCTCACGCATCCGGGTGCCGCGTTCATCGACGTGCTCTCGCCCTGCGTGGCCTTCAACAATCACGAAGGGTCCACCAAGAGCTACGACTACGTGCGCGAGCACAACGAGGCCGTGAACGCGCTGGACGTGATCACGATGCATCGCGAGATCACCACGCAGTACGACGCGGGCACCGTGCAGGAGGTGAAGCAGCACGACGGCTCGGTGCTGCGGCTGCGCAAGATCGACGCGGGCTACGACGCCTCGAACCGCATCACCGCCATGAACTTCGTGCAGGAGCGCTACGCGCGCGGCGAGATCGCCACCGGGCTGCTGTACCTGAACGCCCACCCGCGCGACCTCCACGATTCCCTGAATACGGTGGCCACGCCGCTGAACCAGCTGAACGAGCGCGAGCTCTGCCCCGGCAACGCGGCGCTGGAGAAGTTCAACACGCTGCTTCGCTAGCGGGTATGGCACTTTCGAAGAAGCGCCGATATGACGCACTTCCAGTACGGGCGATCGACTCTTGGTACGACATCCCGAAACTTCTCGCGCACTGTTCGTTGTTCAGGAATCGGGGTTGGTTGTTCCGCGGGGTTTGTCGCGGTGACTTCGACCTGATTCCGAAGATCGGTAGATCTGACGCCCGAAAGTGGAAACCTGACTCGGGAATCCACATGCCGTATCAGCTGAAGGACGAGCGAGCTGTTCTGCGATTGTTCCAGGACAGGGCGCCACCTCTCTTGAGATTTCAGCCAAGACACGAGCTTGAATGGCTCGCTGTGGCTCAGCACTATGGTGTCCCGACGCGCCTGCTTGATTGGACGGAAAACATTCTCGTTGCGTCCTGGTTTGCCTGTGAGCAGTACCTAGAGCGCGTCTCACCCGTTGAGGCGCGAGTGAAGGGCCTCTTGACCCGGTCAAATAGACAACGACCGGAGGCAAAGTTGGCACCAGATCCTGCAATTTGGATCACCTGTGACGTGCAACACATAAGCAGCGCAGAGGAGCGCGCTCCGTTCAAGATAAGGAGTCCGCGTAGCTACCGCCCTCCGTTTGTTAGTGAGCGAATTGCATCTCAAGGAAGCATCCTTACGATCCACGGGGATCCGAGAAAGCCGTTCAAACCGGACGTCGTCTTTCGCGTCCCGATCGCCAAGAGCGCTTGCTTCACAATTCTGAAGCGACTTGATGCTGCTGGATACAACTTCTCCACCGTCTTCCCCGATGCGGGCGGACTCGGTGTGTATCTCAACTGGCGCTACAAGAATGTTTGGCTGCCGAACTACAAGCGCCTAACCATTGACGAGTCAAAGGACCGTTAGAGAGGCGCGTGTCCCGCGCCTGTAAAATGGCGGGATGACAGACCGTCCCGCCTTGCTCCGCCTCATCGGCGAAGCCACCGACCAGAAGATCGCCGACCACCTGGCCGCCCTGGGCTTCCGCCCGGCCACGCCGCTCTTCGAGCAGACCATCCGCCGCTATGTGGCCACGGGTCCTTTCCGCGACATGGACATCGAGGTCTATCGCGGCAAGGACTGGAGCGGGCCCGGGGGCGCTGTCCTCGTCTCGCTTCGGGTCCTGATCCACCCGGTGCAGAAGGCCTTGCACGGGGAACCCCAATCGCTCGCGACACCGCGCCTGGACGTGGGCGCCGCCGTGATGCAATTCGGCCCGCATCCGCCCACCGAGCCGGGCCAGTGGCGCGTTACGTCTCCGGCCGAGGTAGGCCACTTCGCGAACGGCTTCGGCGACTACCTCGTGAAGCACGCGCTGCCGTGGTTCGCGAAGTCCGCCACGCCGCAAGCCGCGATCGCGCTCCTCGACACCCTGGGGCCCGGCCCGCAGGACGCCGAGATCCGCCTCGCCCTCGAAATCGCTTCCACGCAGGAACCGTCATGACTATCGATTTCCGCAGCGACACCGTTACCCGTCCCACGACCGCGATGCGTACCGCGATGGCGCAGGCCGACGTCGGCGACGACGTCTTCGGCGACGACCCCACGATCAACAAGCTGCAGGATTTCGCGGCGTCCATGTTCGGCATGGAGGCGGGGCTCTACTTCCCGACCGGCACGCAGTCGAACCTCGCGGCACTGATGGCGCACTGCCAGCGCGGCGAGGAGGTGATCGTCGGCCAGCAGGCCCACACGTACAAGTACGAGGGCGGGGGCGGGGCGGTGCTGGGCTCGATCCAGCCGCAGCCGCTGAACAACAAGCCCGACGGCTCGCTCGATCTCGCCGAGGTCGAGGCGGCGATCAAGCCCGACGACTCGCACTTCGCCATCACCCGCTTGATCGCCCTCGAGAACACGATCGGCGGCAAGGTGATCGGCCGTGCCTACATGGCCGATGCGATCGCGCTCGCGCGCCGCCGCGGCCTCTCGATCCATCTCGACGGAGCGCGCGTGTTCAACGCGGCCGTGAAGCTGGGCATGCCGGTGAAGGATCTCTGCACCGGCTTCGACACGGTCTCGGCCTGCCTTTCGAAGGGCTTGGGCGCGCCTGCCGGCACGGTGCTGGTCGGCAAGCGCGACGTGATCGAGCGCGCCCGCCGCATCCGCAAGATGGTGGGCGGTGCCATGCGCCAGGCGGGCGTGCTGGCCGCGGGGGGCCTGTACGCGCTCGAGCACCACGTCGATCGCCTGGCCGAGGACCACGCCAACGCCCAGCGCCTCGCCAAGGGCTTGGCCGCTGCGGGGATCGCTTCGGACCCGGTGCAGACCAACATGGTCTTCGCCGCTTTCCCGAAGGAGATCTGCAAGCCGCTCCAGGAGCACCTGCGCTCGAAGGACATGCTGTGCTTCATCGACGCGCGTACGCGCCTGGTGACGCACCTGGACGTCGACGCGGCGGGGGTCGATGCCTTCGTGGCCGAGGTGGGCGCGTTCCTGTCGCAAAACGCCCGAAGCCTGTCGCGCGCCGCGGCGGCGGGGGCGTAGCTTGGTGGGCGCCCCAACGGCGCCCGGAGGACCCATGGACATTCGCGTGTACATCCGTGACCAGCTGCAGGCGAAGCTCGTCGAGGTGAACGACGAGATCCGCCACTATCCGCAACCCATCGCGCGCTGCGACGTGCAGCTGGGCGGCCTCCACGAGGAGCGCACCCGCCTGCACGAAGCCCTTCAATGGCTCGACAGGACCCCCGGCTCGTAACCCTCGTCGCGTTCCCGGGCGTCCAGGTCCTCAACGTCGCGGGACCGATGGAGATGCTGCGCGGCGCGTGGAGTGCCGTGCGGAGCCTGCGCCCCGGGTCGTTCTCCGAGCCCCCCTATGCGACGCGGGTCGTGGCGGCGAGCCTCGATCCCGTCACGTCGTCCTGCGGGCTCGCGATCGTGGCCGACGCGACCTTCGCCTCCGCCGCCTCCGACATGGATACGCTGGTCGTCGCGGGCGGCGAGGTCGAGAACGCGCTCGCCGATCCGGCCCTCATGGAATTCGTGCGCTCGGCCGCGGCCCGGGCGCGGCGCGTGGTGGCGCTGGGGGCGGGCACCTTCGTGCTCGCCAAGGCGGGCCTGCTCGACGGCAAGCGCGCCACGACGCACTGGCGCCACCGCGACACCCTCGCCACCGACTATCCCGCGATCCACGTCGAGCGCGACCTCGTGTTCGTGAAGGACGGCAACGTCTACACCTGCGCGGGCATCGCCGCGGCCATGGACCTCGCGGCCGCGCTGATCGAGGAAGACATCGGGCGCGACGTCGCCGTGGCCGTGGCGCGCGACAAGGTCATGTGGATGAAGCGCCCCGGCGACGAGCCGCAGGTGAGCGCGCAGCTCGCGGCCCAATCCGTGAGCCATCCGCAGCTAGCCCCTTTGCTGGAATGGCTCCTGCGCTCGACCGGCGAGGAGATCTCGGTGCAGCGCATGGCCGAGCGCGCCGCGATGAGCGAGAGGACGCTGACCCGCCTCTTCCAGAAGGAGCTGGGCACCTCACCCGCGAAGTTCGTCGAGCACGCCCGCGTGGAAATGGCGCGCAGGCTCCTGGAGGAAAGCAACTTGCGTCTCGACGCGATAGCGCGACGCTGTGGCTTCGGCAGCGAAGACCACATGCGGCGGACCTTCTACCGAACCTTCGGCATGAGTCCCCGCGAGTACCAAGGCACCAATAAATAAGGGAATTAAATTGGGGTCAGACTCCCATTTCGAAATGGGAGTCTGACCCCAATTAATTTAGAGGACTTCGGCGGCGTGGTCGGCGAGGCGCGAGCGTTCGCCGCGCGTCAACGTCATGTGCCCGCCGTGGTTCCAGCCCTTGAAGCGGTCCACCACGTACGTGAGGCCCGACGAGCCCTCGGTGAGGTAGGGCGTGTCGATCTGCGCGATGTTGCCCAGGCACACCACCTTGGTGCCGGGTCCGGCGCGGGTGATGAGCGTCTTCATCTGCTTGGGCGTGAGGTTCTGCGCCTCGTCGATGATGAGGAACTTGTTGATGAAGGTGCGGCCGCGCATGAAGTTGAGCGACTTCACCTTGATGCGGGAGCGGATGAGGTCGGCTGTAGCCGCCCGGCCCCAGTCCCCGGCCTCGTCGTCGGTCTTCATGAGGACGTCCAGGTTGTCCTCGAGCGCGCCCATCCACGGCGTCATCTTCTCTTCCTCGGTGCCGGGCAGGAAGCCGATGTCCTCGCCGACGGGGACGGTGACCCGCGTCATGATGATCTCGGTGTAGACCTTGTACTCGAGCGTCTGCATCAGGCCTGCGGCCAGCGTGAGCAGCGTCTTGCCGGTGCCGGCCTGGCCGAGGAGGGTGATGAAGTCGATCTCGGGATCCATCAGCAGGTTGAGCGCGAAGTTCTGCTCGCGGTTCCTCGCCGTGATGCCCCACACGTTGTTCTTGTGGTGCGAATAATCGCGCAGCGTCTGCAGCTCCGCCTGCTTGCCGCGGATGTTCTTCACGATGGCGAGGAACGGCTTGTCGCCCTCGTGGAACACGAACTGGTTCACGAGCATCGAGGGCACCAGCGGCCCCTTGATGCGGTACATCGTGCGGCCGTGCTCCTGCCAGCTCTCGACGTCCTTGCCGTGCTTGTCCCAGAAGTCCTGGGGCAGCTCCATCACGCCGGTGTAGAGGAGGTCGGTGTCCTCGAGGACCTTGTCGTTGAAGTAGTCCTCGGCGGGTAGCCCGATCGCATGCGCCTTGATGCGCATGTTGATGTCCTTGGACACCAGCACGACATCGCGCTTGGGGAATTTCTGCTTCAGGTGCGCCGCGACGCCGAGGATCACGTTGTCGGCCTTCTGCGAGGCGACGGAATCCGGGATCTCCACCGTGACGGAATGCGTCTGCAGGAAGAGGCGGCCCAGGGCCTCGCCATGGCTCTTGGCCTTCAGCGAGAACCCGTTCTCGATGTCGCCTTCGCCGGAGGACACGATCTCGTCCAGGAAGCGGCTCGCCTGGCGGGCGTTCCTCGAGACTTCGCTCATGCCCTTCTTGTTGTCGTCCAGCTCCTCCAACGTGACCATGGGCAGGTACACGTCGTGCTCCTCGAAGCGGAAGAGGCTGGTGGGATCGTGCATCAACACGTTGGTGTCGAGCACGAAGAGCTTGGCGGTGCCGGCGGACTTGCCTGGCTTGGCGGAGCCGGGCTCCCGCTCTCGTCTACGCGTGGTCATGGGCACCTCCGAACGAGAGGCAGGGGACGTCGCCTCCTCCGCGTCGTGGCGGGAGGAGTCTCTCAGGGTGTCGTTGGGCATCGAGTGGGTGGTGGGGTGGGAAAGGCTTATAGGCGAGCGGATCGTACGAACTCGAGCACTTCCTGGGCGTGGCCGGGGACTCTCACCCCCCGCCATTCGCGCACGATGCGCCCGCTGCGGTCGATCACGAAGGTGCTGCGTTCGACGCCACGCACCTGCTTGCCATACATGTTCTTCATCTTCATGACGCCGAAGCCGAGGCAGACCTCTTCATCGGCATCCGAGAGCAGCTCGAAGGGGAAGGAGAACTTCGACTTGAACTTCTCGTGGGAGGCCACGGAATCGCGCGAGACGCCGAATACCGCCACGCCGGCCTTCACGAATTCGGGGTGCAAGTCGCGAAACGCCTCGCCCTCGATGGTGCAGCCGGGGGTGTTGTCCTTGGGATAGAAGTACAGGACGAACGGGGCGTTGTAGGCCGAGAGCCGGAACCGTTGGTTACCGGTGGCGGGGAGCTCGAAATCCGGGAGTGCCGGAGGTTCGCTCAAATCTGGGATTTCCTGACCATGCGCAACCTATGGTGCACAAGTCGCTTGAGGAACGCAAGCTATGGGGATGATCGGTCTTGGAGAAAGGCCGGACCCTGCGTGGAGAGGGTGCCGGACCGACCCGGGAGAGGGGTATCCAGGACGGTGTGGAGGGGCAGCCCGCCGGGGGGCTGGGCCGCCGCCAGCCCGGCCAGCGAGGTGAGCTTGTAGCCCTGGTCCTTCCAGCCGGCGAGGAGTGCTTCGAACGCCGGGGCGAGCTTCATGCCCTCCAGCTCGGCATGCAGCGTATAGACGTGGTCGCGCGGCTCGGCGGTGAGGGCGAGGACGCGCTCGGCCACGTTGGCTTCGGTCACGCCGTCCAGGCCGATCATCTCGTCCAGCGTCGGCAGCGTGGTGGGGAACTGCGGGCAGGCGACGATCTCGCCGCGCACCACCGGCAGGAAAGGATGGGTGCCGCGCGTGTCGGAGGCGTAGCGGAAGCCGAAGGATTGCGTGCGCCGGTAGGCGTGGACGTTCATCTGCCAGCCCGCGGCCCCGTGGACCTCGGGCTCCGCGCCGAAGACCTCGCGGAACCGGTCTCGTGCCTTGGCCATGCGCTCCTCCGTCCACGCGGCGTCTTCCGTGCCGACATGGTCCTGCCACTCGACGTGGTCCCACGTGTGGATGCCGACCTCGAAGCCCGCGTCGCGCACGCTGCGCAGGACCGGCGTGCAGCGCTTGCCGATGTCGGGCCCCGGCAGCAGCGTCCCGTAGAGCAGCGTCTTCACGCCGTAATGCGACATGACCGACGTGCGGCCGACCTTCTTCATGAAGCCGGGGCGGAACGCGCGCTTGATCGCGCGGCCCGTGTGGTCGGGGCCGAGGCTGAAGAGGAACGTGGCGCCGGCATCGTGGCGCTTGAGCATGTCCATCAGGTGCGGAACGCCGATGCGCGTGCCGCGGAATGTGTCGACGTCGATCTTGAGTGCGAGGTTCATGGCGAGCGAAGTGTAGCGCCTCGTTGCGGAATCGTGACGGCGGTGTCACGCGGTAGTCACCGCGCGCCCCTAGGATCGCGGGCGCTGGTCCACCGAGGAGATCCCCGCATGAACGCTCGTCGCTTCGCCATCGGAGCCGTTACCCTGATTTCCACCGCGGTCGTCGTTGCCTCCTGTGGCGGCGGCAGCGATCCCGAGCCGCAGCCGCCTTTCGCCGTCAAGATCATCGCGATCAACGACTTCCACGGGAACCTGCAGTCGCCCGGGACGTTCGGCGTGAGCACCGCGGTTCCCGCCGCCGATCGCCCCGCCGTCGGCGGCGCGGAGTTCCTCGCCGCGTACGTGGCGAAGATGAAGGCGGCCAACCCGAACAGCGTCGTGGTCGGCGCGGGCGACAACATCGGAGCCTCGCCGCTCATCTCCGCGCTGTTCTTCGACGAGCCGGCCGTGGAGGCGCTGAACCGCATCGGCATGGAGTTCACGAGCGTCGGCAACCACGAGTTCGACAAGGGCTCCGCGGAATTGCTGCGCCTGCAGAACGGCGGCTGCAAAGTCACCAACGGCACGACGGATCCGGCGAGCTGCCGCGGCGCCACCGTCGGAACGCCCGTTCCCTTCGAAGGGGCGAAGTTCAAGTGGCTCTCGGCCAACGTGGTGAAGACGAGCGACGGCCAGCCGCTGTTGCCCGCCTTCGGCACCAAGACCTTCAACGGCGTGCCGGTCGCGTTCATCGGCATGACGCTGAAGGCCACGCCCACGATCGTGACGCCTACCGGCGTGGCGGGCCTGGAGTTCCGCGACGAGGCGACGACGGTCAACGCGCTGGTGCCGACGCTGAAGGCCCAGGGCATCCAGGCGATCGTCGTGCTCGTGCACGAAGGCGGCTTCCAGACCGGGTCGCTGTCGGACATCAACGGGTGCGAAGGCAACCTCGCGGGCTCGGCCATCGCCGAGATCGTGAAGAAGCTCGACGACGCGGTCGATGTCGTCGTGAGCGGCCATACGCACGCCGCGTACAACTGCAAACTCCCCAACGCCGCCGGCCGCCTGATCCCGGTCACGAGCACGCCGGCGTTCGGGCGGACCGTGACGGAGATCGACGTCACGATCAATCCGGAGACGAAGGACATCACCGCCGTCACCGCGGCCAACCGCCTCATCGCGCGCAACGACCCGGCCACGCCGGCGACCGCCGCCGTGGCGAGCCTCGTCACCGCGTACAACGGCCTCGTGTCGCCGATCGCGAACCAGGTGATCGGCTCGCACACGGTGACCCTGTCGAACTCGCGCACGGACAAGGCGTGCAACATGCCGGCCGGCGACCTCATCGCCGACGCCATGCTCGATGCCACGAAGGCGGCCACGTTCGGCAATGCGACGATCGCGTTCATGAACGGCGGCGGCGTCCGCAATCCCGGCTACGGCTTCGCGCAGACGGTGGGCGAGGGTGACGGCAACATGACGTACGGCGAAGCGTTCACCGTGCAGCCGTTCGGCAACACGCTGGTCACCATGACGCTCACGCAGCAGGACCTGAAGGACGTGCTCGAGGAGCAGTTCGCGGGCTGCAAGGGCCAGGGCGCCACCACGACGCGCGTGATGCTCGCCTCGGCAGGCCTCAAGTACACGTGGGATGGCAGCCAGGCGTGCAACTCGCGCATCCGCAGCGTCACGCTCAGCAGCGGTGGCGCCACGGAGACGATCGTCACCAACGGCGTACTCGCGAACCCGACGAAGACCTACCGCGTCACCGTGAACAACTTCATGGCGACCGGCGGCGACGGCTACTCGACGTTCCTCAAGGGCACGAGCCAGCTCGGCGGCGCGCAGGACATCGATGCGTTCGTGGCCTACATGTCGAACTTCAAGGCCCCCAAGGCTGCGTATGCCCCGGGCGCACGCACGGAGGACGCGGGCTCGGCCCGCATCAACCGGACGGGCGGCACGAACTGCCCGACCGGCGCCGACACCAACCCGTGAGTCGATTCGCGGCCGGGGCGCTCGCCTTCGCCCTGGCCGGACTCGCGGTGGCCGCCGATCCGGCGGACCAGCGGCTTCGCGACGTGATGGATGCCGCGAAGCGGCGGGCGGCCGGCGTCGAGCCCGCACCGATTCGCCCCGAAACCGAAGCCGAGCGCCAGCGCTTTCTCGCGCAGGGCGAGGCCGCGCTCGCGCACGGACAAGTCGAAGCGGCCATCGCCGCGTTCGACCGTGCGGCGGGGATGCGCCACGCCGCCGATTCCGAGATGGGTCTCGTGCGCGCGTACATGCAGGGCGGGGAGTACCGGAGGGCGGTTGCGTTCGTCGCGCACACGGCGAGCGCGCATCGCGATGCGCCGGGCGGTGCGGCGTTGTACGCGTGGCTGCTCTACGTCGGCGGGCAGGGCGTGCACGCGGAACGCATGCTCGACGAGGCCCGGTCGCGTTTCGGCAGCGCCGCGGTTCTCCAGGAGGTTCGGACCCAGGTGCGTTCGGGCTCGCCGCTCGCGCGCGGTCCCTTGCTGCAGGCTCCCGCGCGCATGGCGCCGTTCGATGCCTCGACGATTGCGCCGGGTTTGCACGTTGCGGGCTCCGCCGTGCTGGTGGACGAGGGACGGCGTGCCATCGCACCGCTGGCGGCGGTTCCCGCGTCCTCGCGCGTCTGGCTGCGCAACGCCCTCGGCGAGGCCGTGACGGCACGCGTCGAGCGGCGCAACCGCGAGCTGGGCCTGGTGGTTCTTCACCTGGACAAGCCGTTGCCGCCGGGCGACTCCCGCGTCGCCGAGCGAGATCCGTTTCCGGGCAGTCCCGCGTTCGCGATCGAATACGTCGCCTCCGGCGA